>JBBQEG010000366.1:0-5533 GCA_038320495.1 Opitutales bacterium
GTCGTCGCGGGGTGTGCCTCAGCGCCGACGGGCAACAAACTCGCGCTCCCACCGGGACATGCGGAGATTTCCGTCACCAATCTTAGCCCGCATCTGTGGCAACTCGCCCTTCGTGCGCCGCAGGCCAGCGACGCCATTCGCGTCGACGTCAAACCTCGTGAAACGTTCGCCGTGACGATGCCCGGCGGCGAGTATGTGGTGGAACAAACCTTGATGGCAGTTGGGTTTTCGACGCCTTTAAAGCGTCAATTCACGGCGCGTTTTGATGCCGGAGAGCGCTATCGTTGGGATCTCGCAACGCTCCTCACAACGGAAGACGGCTCCGCGCCATGAGCGGCTCGACGGGTACGCGGCGTGCCGTTGCCGAGGTGCGGTGGGACAATGACCCGGGTATGATCTCCTGGGTCGGCAATCGGCCCGTGCATCAGTTCTGGCCGATGATCTCCTCGTATTTTCGCGACCTGCTGCTGCCTCCCCAGCGTCGGCCGGATGAAAATGTGGTCACGTGGACCTGGCTGGAGTTATCCCAGCCCGAGCCGCTGATTCTGCCGGAGTTTCGCGCCCTGCGTCGGCGACTCGAAAGTGAACAGCAACTCTTCGTGGAAAATCTCGCGCGGGCGGGCGCTGGAAATGGCGCCGGCGGACTGAAGGGACAGGTCGATGTCGATCAGTTGGGCGCTGTGATGGGGCAGGTGGTTAGCCGGCTGGTAGCGTGCTCTGACGCGGATCTGGCCACGTTCCTTTGCCGGACAGAGCACGGACTTCGAATCCACAGCTGGGGTGCCGCGAAGGCGGCGAATCCCCGATTTCCGGATTCCACGGGCCTTGAAATCGCCGGTCGCGTGATGGTCGGGGGCAAGCCTGGCCTTCAGGATGTCATCCTCGAAAGTGGTGATGGTGAACATCTCGCCGAAACGCCCAGCGATGCCAACGGTGTCTTTCACTTTCCCAAGTTGGTTCCAGGCAAATATCGGCTGCGCGCCCGCTCCACGCGAGGCACGTTTCCGCCGAACGGTTTAGCGGTGGTTCTTAACCGGACATCGGTTTCAAATGTCATTCTCGCCGATCGCGACGCTCCAGCCGCCACGGCTCCGCGGAGCCGCCGCGCCCGACGCTCGGCATCACAAGCCCTCGTCATGGCGGTCGCGGGCGGGCTCGCTCTGCTATTGGCCGGGGGCACTTGGTTTTGGTTCGATCGCGCGTCGGATATCGCGACGTCACAGGTTGAAGGGCAGTTTGCGAGTGCCGGGGAGGAACCGACAAACGTGGCGCGTCCCGATGAAAAACGCGCCTCGGCAACGGTCGCTCTCGTCGCAAGCGACAGCAGCGCACGAGCGACGCCACCCGTTGGTCGCGAGCGTGATCTGGTTGCCCGCGCGACTTCGATTACGCCTGTGACTGCGCTCTCTGTCGCTCCTCGGAAATCGGATCAGCGGGATCCTCTCGATGCCGCACAGGATCTTGGCGTGGATCACCTTTCGAGACAGGCGGGACCACGTCCGGACCCCGCTGGCCTTGCATTGAACCCGGGAGCCGCGTCGGCTGGGGCGGCTGGCATCACTCCTTCGTCGGCGACGTCGAGTCCAGCCGCGGCTGCGTCCCCGAATCCTGCGGGGCCTGCATCCGCCGTCGCTGCCACCCTCGGCGCCTCGCCCGCACCGGGTGCAGGAGGTGCGCTCGCGGCTGCATCGGCGGGAGGAGCGAGCGCCCATCCGGCCGCGAGTCCAACGGACACGCCTGCCCCGACGGCCGCTAGTCCTTCGTCAAGCCCAATGGCGTCACTTACCGCACCGTCGGCGCCTCCCACGGCTCAGGCGAGTATACCTAACGAAACGGTCGTTACACCGCCTCATTCCGAAGCGGATTCGCAGACGAAAGCGGCCCTCGCGACCATCGAGTCGGCCGAATCGGTTTCGCCGACCAAGGCGGACACCCTCACCGCTGAAAGCTCGGAGGCGGGCGTGAAGGATCCGTCTAGCTCCGCGAAGGCGACGGCAGAGGCAAAGGGGGAAGAGACGACTGCATCGGGGAACCGGACGTTTCACGATTCCGACGAGACGAAGGAGGATGCTCCACGCGCCCTCGCCGAGCGGGCCGGCCGCGAACGGGGGGATGCCAATCGCATCTCTCCGGTGTCGCTCGCCGCCGGCTCTCGTTTGACGCTTCATTCCGCGATCAACCTGACGCGTACGGTGCGACTCCGACTTACGCCGTGGCGGCTGCAATTACTCGAAGATACGATCCTGCCGACGCAGCCTGTTCGTGCGGGTCAGGTCGAGTTGGTATCAGAGCTGCGTCAGCGGTTGCTCGCCGAGCAACAGGCGCGTTTACCGGCAGCGCTTCGCGAAAGTGAAGTGCTAAACGGCGTCGTGCTGGCGTTGCCACTCGAGCAGGCAGGTGAGTCGCTGGCATGGCGGGATCACCGGGGAGCGGTGGCGGCTAACTCGAAGGTGGAAAACGGTCGCGCAGAGATTGTCTGGACCGCGGAGAACGCGCCGGTGGAGTATCCGGTGCGCCTGATGCGTGCCAATGGAGACGTCATTGCGGAGGTGCGGCAGGAAGCGGTAACACGCGAACTGGTGGTGCGCATGGCTGAGGACGTTCGCGCCTGGGTGCGTTGGATCGTGCGTGCCTCCGCGCAGGAAAACGGGCTTTCCGATGGTGCTTCACCGCGTTTCTCGTGGCGGGCGTCGACCGGCGGTCCGGTTCCGCCGGGTTGGGAACCGGGTGTTGAAGGCGCGGGCGCCGATCATCGGCTCGATCTGCCGATCGGTGGCACGATGGGATCGGTGGCGATTCACCGTTATGCGTTGTTTGACCGCGTGTCGGGCTGGGCCCTCGTTGCCGAGCTCCGCCAAGCCGCCGATCGCCCTCTCAGTGAGTGAGCGAAGGGGGTGTCGGTGCCGGGATCGCGTGAAAATTTATCGCGCGAGCGCGGGGTAGGTGAAGCCGAGGAAGTGAACGGCGTTGAGGGCAAAGTGCGTGAGGATGCTCGCCTCGATGCGTTCCGTCCGGAGGAACACCCAACCGTAGCCGACGCCGGCGAGGGTGGCGAGGACGACATAGGTCGGTCCACCGCCGGCATGGACCAGGCCGAACAATACAGCGGCGACGCTGAGTGCCCACCATTCGCCGTCCCGTCGGTGGCGCCACGCTCGTTGCAGTTGCGCTTGGATGAAACCCCGAAAGACCGCCTCCTCGGCCATGCAGGTGAGGCAGAGATTGGCCCAGAGCCACAGCCACGCTTCCGGCGGAAACTTGGGTTCGAAGCGCACGTAACCAGCGGCGAGTGCCGTCACTAACAACACTCCGATGAGGCCGGCGGCCACGGGTGTCGCGCGAGCGAACATCACCCGGAAATCCCCGGTCCGAAACAAGAGGGGACGGCACAGCGCGAGAAACAGGAGTCCGGCGGACGCCTTGTCGAAGTTCAGAAACAGCCGGTAAGGCAGCGCATCGGGCGTGATCCGATGCGAAGCGATCACCTCCGGGTTGTTGAAGCCGGGAAGGAGATGAGCCATGAGGCCGGCGGTAAGGGACAGGCTCGTAATGATTGCGGCGATACGCTGCGGGCGGGAGGCCGACGGTCGAAAGACCGCATGCAGGCCGGCCGCGAGGCCGCCGATCCAGACGAGACCGAGGGGTTGGAGAATCCCGGCAGCGAGCGCCGCGACGCAGGCGGCGAGGTAAAGTGCGATCCACGCGTGGCGCCGACCGAATCCGGCCTGCGGATCCACACCGAGCCAAAGGCTGAGAATCGCAAACGTGAGCAGGGCATAGGTGAGGAACACGCGCGAACCTTAAGGGATTCTCAGGCCGATGGCATCACTTTCCCAACGCCGGGCGGAGGACGGTGAAGCTTTACGTGGGGGGGCGGAATTTCACGCCTAACTGCTGCCGATCATATCGCATGTCCGCGTCGATCCTTTGAAACATCCAACGCCGAGGAAACTGGCTGGCGGCAAGCGGGACCGTGTGATCAAGTGATGTCATGTCTTCCTCGTTCTCGTATCCAAAATCTGGTTTCAACGTGAGGCGGGCAGTCCTGTCTGTTCTCAGAAACCTTTGTCCCACGCTGCGGAGCCGAGTGGGGTCGCGAAATGCGATGCGGACAACCATCGCGCTCGCTCTTAATCTAGGTGCGTTCGCGTCCGGTAGTGCGGCCGCCGAGAGTACGGCGTCGGCTTCCAGCGTCGCTCGCAAAGTCCAGGACCTCGTGATCTACGAAGATCCGAAATTCTACGCGGCGTTTCCCTCCGTGGTGCGACGACCGGACGGCGAATTGCTGGTGGCCTTTCGGAGGGCACCCTCGCGGCGGGCTCTGGGCGAGGAGCGCGAGTCCCACGTCGATCCGAACAGTTATCTCGTGATGGTGCGTTCCGATAACGGTGGCACGTCGTGGACGTCCGAGCCGGACCTGATTTACGCGCATGCCCTCGGAGGTTCGCAGGATCCCTGTTTACTCGCGTTGCGGGATGGCACGCTGCTCTGTGCGAGTTATGGGTGGGCCTTTCTGCGGCCGGACGCCGTGGCTCGGCTGCAGAAACCGTATTTCCAGAATAAGGAAGGTGTAGTCTTTCTTGGTGGCTATATGGTACGCTCAGCGGATGGCGGACACACGTGGGATGGGCCGATCTATCCGCCGAATGTTCCGGCGGAGATTAATTTCGATCCATATGGCAAGGCATTGCCCGCCTATAATCGTGGTGCGCTCGTCGAGGGGCGCGATGGCCGGATCTTCTGGGTCATTGCAGCCAATGATTCGGCGACTCCGAGAAAGACCTCCAATCATCTGCTCGTGTCCGAAAATAAGGGAACAACGTGGCGTTATTCCGCTCCGGTGGCGGTCGATCCGAAAGTCAACTTCAACGAGGCCTCGATCTATGAAACGCCCCGGGGCGATCTGGTCGCCTTTCTGCGGACCGCGGGCTTCAATGACCACGCGTGCATCGCGCGTTCAACAGATGGCGGAAAAACCTTTCAGCCGTGGCAGGACATGGGTTTCCAAGGCCATCCGCTTCAGGCGCTGCGGCTCGCCGACAACCGCGTGTTGCTGGTATACGGCTATCGGCACAAGCCCTTTGGTATTCGGGCGCGGATTCTTAATCCAGAGTGCACCGACTTCGCGACGGCGGCAGAGATTGTGATCCGTGACGACGGCGGCACCACCGACCTTGGTTATCCGTGGTCGGTTCAACTCGATGGTAATCGGGTGCTCGTGGTCTATTATTTCAACCAAGCCGACGGCCCACGCTACATCGCCGGTTCGATCCTCGAGATCGGTCGCCCCGGACGCTGAATCGTCAACCGGGCTGAACCGTAGCGAAAAAAAAGCCGCCCGGTTGGGCGGCTTGTAAATTGGGAAATCGCGTCGCGGAGAGCGACGCGCCTCCGCCGGACTCAGTTTGTGATGTCGAACGTGGTGCTGCGCTCGCGAACCGGAATGTACGATTTGTACCATTCCTTCTGTGCATCGCTGTCGGTGTAGTCCTTCAGCGCCTGTTCGTTGCGGAACTCCATTACGATGGCGTGG
>JBBQEG010000367.1:0-5500 GCA_038320495.1 Opitutales bacterium
GCACCGGGCCGCCAAACCGATCGTCCTCTCGCAGAGGGCTCTTCTCCAGCATGGGGACCGCCGCGGTGATCGCGGGAAGATTGATCTGCCAGAACCATTGGCCCTCGGCCGTGCGTTCGAGGTTGGTCGTGAGGAATTTCCGCATCGGCCAACTCGAAACGCGCGCTTCGAACCGCAACTCCGCCTCCGCCCGCGAGCGAAGGTCGCCCAGATTCAATTCGTTCATCGCCGCAAAGCTCTGGCGATGGCCCGGCCAGAAATAGTCCTTCGGCGCGATGTCGACCACCACCAGCCGCTCCACCCGCTCCGAGTGGCGACACGCGAGCAGCATTGCGACCTTTCCACCCATGCTATGACCGAGCAGCGTCACCCGCGTAAGCTGCTGGGAATCCATCCACGCCAGCACATCCGCCATCATCTCGTCGAAGCTCATCGCGTCGGCGTGCGGGGAACTACCGTGGTTGCGCAAATCCAGCGCGAAGACATGGAACTGAGCGGCCAGATCGCGCCCTGCCGTCTGCCAATTACGCGACGAGCCCAGCATACCGTGCAGCACGACGAGCGGCGGCAGCCCGGCGCCGCCCAGATCGCGATGAGAGAGTTTAACCACCCGTGGCAGATGCCAGAGGCGGCCGCCCGGAAGCCAGTCTAATTTGCCGCGCCGCCCGTGGTGAAACAGACATTCCTGTCTGTCCGTTTCGGACCTTCAGAATCTCGGAACAGGCAGGAATGCCTGGATCACGCCGGACGAAGCCCCCAATCCCGGGCGGATTGACGCTGCCGGCTTGCATCGCTCCGTCGGGGCCACTGGCATCACGACCCGAATTATGTCCGACGCGAAGCTCACGCCGATGATGGCGCAGTATTTTGAAGTGAAACGCGGCTTGTCCCGTGACACGCTGCTCCTGTTTCGTCTCGGCGATTTCTTTGAGCTCTTCTTCGACGATGCGGTCACGGCCTCGCGGCTCCTCGGCCTCGCGTTGACGAAACGGCAGGACACCCCGATGGCGGGACTTCCGGCTCACGCGGTCGACAACTACATCTCCAAGCTCCTCGCCGCCGGAAAGAAGGTCGCGATCTGCGACCAGGCCGAGCCGGCGCAACCCGGCAAGCTCGTCCGCCGCCAGCTCACGCGTATCCTGTCTCCGGGTACGACGCTCGCGGCCAACCAGCTCGATGCGGCGCGCAATCACTATCTCGCCGCCATTGCGCTCGACAAAGCCGGCCTGCACGCGGCGTGGCTCGATCTTTCCACCGGCGAATTCAGAATCGCAACCGATCCGCAGATCGCGAACCTGCTCCCCGTCCTCACGGCCCTCGATCCCGCCGAATTGCTGATCGTCGAAGGCGAACGCGAGCGCTGGGCCGCCGCGCCGCACGACCAGACCGCGGTGCACGCACTGCACGCGTTCTGCTCCGAGCGTCTCGCGTCCGAACTTCCTGGATACCATTTCGATTCCACGAGTGGCGCGAAGACCGTGATGGACACCCTGGGCGTCCTGAACCTGCAGGGCTTCGGTCTCCCCCACTCCCATGCCGGACTCGGCCCCGCCGGCGCGCTCGTCTATTACGCGACGGAAAACCTCTGCGCCAAACCCGAGAACCTGCGCGGCCTGCAGGAATACCGCAGCACGCGCACCCTGCTGCTCGACCCGGCCACGCTGCGCAATCTGGAGATATTCACCTCGAGTCGCGGCACGCGCGACGGCTCCCTGCTCCACGCCATCAACCGCACGGCCACCTCGCCCGGCGCCCGCTTGCTCGAACGCTGGCTCGCGTCGCCCACGCTCGACCTGCCCGAGATCCAGCGGCGCCAGGCGATGGTGGGCGAACTGCTCCAGCAACCGATGCGCCTCGCCGAGATTCATGAATTACTCGGGACGGTTCGCGACATTCCCCGCATTCTCGGTCGCCTGCAGAACCGGCTGCGCAATCCGCGCGAACTCGGTGGTGTCCGCGATACCCTGACGCAAATCCCGACGGTCAAGGCCGCGCTCGCCGCCTACACGTCCGATCTTTCCGGTGCGACCGGCGGATCCCTCGCCGGTCTCAGCGCGCAACTCCACGAGCTGCCCGAATTGCGTCAGCTCGTGGCCTCGGCTCTGGCTGACGAGTTGCCCAATGATTTGAGCGACGGGAATTACGTGCGCAGCGGTTACGATGCCGAACTCGACCGGATGCGTTCGCTCACGTCCAACAACAAGACCTGGCTTTCCGAGCTGGAGCGGACCGAACAGGAGCGCACGGGGATCCGCAGCCTGAAGGTCAGGTTCACGAATAATTTCGGTTACTATATCGAAATCACGAAGGCCAATCTCCACCTCGTGCCCGCGGATTACATCCGGCGGCAGACGACCGTAGGCGGCGAACGTTACGTCACGGAGTCGCTCAAGCAGAAGGAAAAGGAGATTTTCCATGCCGAGGAAAACGCCCTCGCGCGCGAGCTCGAGTTGTTCAATGCGCTCGTCGCCAAAGTGCTCGATGACTCGATTGCGCTCGCGCAAACCGCCGACGCCCTGGCCGAACTCGATGTGCTGACCGGCTGGGCCTTGCTGGCGCGGGAATGGAACTACTGCCGCCCCACGCTCGATGCCGACGAAGTGCTGGAGATTATCGACGGCCGCCACCCTGTCGTGGAACAGATGATACGTTCGCTCGATACCGCCACGGCGCGGGGAGCGAGTGGCGCATTCGTCCCGAACGACACCCTGCTGTCGTGCGACGAGGCGCAGATCACGCTCCTGACGGGCCCGAACATGGCGGGCAAGTCGACCTACATCCGCCAGGTGGCGTTGATCACCCTGCTGGCGCAGGTCGGATGCTGGGTGCCGGCGAAGTCGTGTCGTGTCGGCTGGGTCGATCGCATCTTCTCCCGGGTCGGCGCGAGCGACGATCTGGCGCGCGGGAATTCGACCTTCATGGTAGAAATGAACGAGACCGCCAACATCCTCAACAACGCCACGGATCGCTCGCTCATCATCCTCGATGAGATCGGTCGCGGCACCTCGACGTACGACGGACTCTCGATTGCGTGGGCGGTGGTTGAACACCTGCATCGCTCGCCGGAGCGCGGGCCGCGGACGCTGTTCGCCACGCATTATCAAGAACTCACGCAGCTTGATAAACACCTGCTGCGCCTGCGCAATTTTTCCGTCGCGGTGAAGGAATGGAATGACGAAATCGTTTTTGTGCGGCGCGTGATTCCCGGAGCCGCCGATCGCAGTTATGGCATCCAGGTGGCGCGGCTCGCGGGCTTGCCGCTGAGCGTGATCGATCGCGCCAAGACGATCCTGGCCAAGCTCGAAAGCGACGACACCACCGTCTCACTGCCCGCGCCACAGTCTAAGCCGAAGAAGAAGATTACGGTCGCGACGGTGGACGACAGCCAGCTCAGTTTGTTGTAGTCGATATAGATCGTCCGAGGCCGGGCGTGACCGCTGGCACGCCGAACGGGTGCGAGCGGCGTCGGCCATCTAGCTGGATTGCCGCGCCCTCGTTCCTCGGGCTCGCAATGACAATGGAAGGTGGAAAATTTCCGGTCGAGCGGGTCGACCGTGCCAGCGCGCCCGCCCACCCTTCCACCCCTGGCTAACGACTCAGGCGACTTTGACGCCGCGACGGATCGCCCAGAGGGCTTTCGCCTGCGCGATCGTTTCGGCCAGCACTTCCGGCGTCAGCGCCTGCTTAGGATCGTCACCGATGCCGTGGCTTGGGCTCACGTGAGCTTCGAGGCAGAGCCCATCCGCACCATAGGCGATCGCGGCGAGGGCAGCGGCCTGCACATAAACTGCTTTGCCGACGGAATGCGATGGGTCGACGACGACCGGCGCCCAGGTCTTTTCCTTCAACAAGGGCGTGATGCTCTCGTCGGGATGATTGCGATAACCGTCGAGGGTCGGCGACGTGCCGCGCGGACAGAGAATGATGTTCGGGTTGCCAAAGGCCGCGATGTATTCGCCGGCGGAGATGAACTCGCTGATCGGCCCCATGTGAATGCTGCGTTTCAAGAGCACCACCACATCCCGCTCCGCCACGGCGCGCCCGATCGTGCGGAGGAGCGAGTAGTTGAGCGCATTGCGCGCGCCGATTTGAAGGCACGTCACGCCGGCATCGAGCGCCAGCTTGATATGCGCTTCCTCCATGACCTCCGTATCGACGGGGAGGCCGGTCCGCCGGGAGCCTTCGAGCAGAATGTCGAGGGACTTCACGTCTCCTTGAAATGAATACGGATTCGTGCGCGGTTTCCAGACGCCGCCGCGAATCATGGTCGCGCCGGCTTCTTTGACGGCCTGCGCGGTTTCGTAGAAATAATTCGGGTTCTTCGGGTCGATCGTGCAGTTGCCCGCGATCACGAACAGTTCCTCGCCCAAGGTCACTCCGTTGATCGTAATGCGATGACTGGCGAGATCGGAGCGCTTGTCCATCAGCTTGAACGGGGACTGGATGCGATCGATCCGCTCGACGTACTCAAGCCCCTCGAGGCGGTTGATCATCAGGTCGTCCCGCTCGTCACCGACGATCGCGTAGATGGTCCGGACCGCGCCGACGATGGGCTGAATCTTGCAGCCAAACTCCGTCACGATGGCGGTGACTTCATTCAGCTGTTCAGACGTGAGACGGTTGGACTTGGGGAGGATCATGACTCGTGGCGGGATCGCGGGTTCAAAAGGCGAATTGGGAGCATTGCGCGAATTCTGCCGCTTCTGTCAAAGGAACTTCTCGAACTCCGCTGGCAGCGGCGCCCGGGCGAGAAAGGTGTGATGCCCACCGGCGAATTCGTAATCGAAGGCCGTTTCAGAGGAATGCAGAAACAAGCGCTTCGTTCCGGCGGCTTTGGCGAAGGCCCGATTGCGGCCGAAATCTCCGTAGGTCTGGTCGCCGACGATGGGCAACTGTCGCTTCGCGCATTGGACGCGCAATTGATGACTCCGACCCGTTCGCGGCTCCAAGCGAATGACCGCGAGTCGCGGTTCGCCGCGACTGACGCGCACCAGCGACATCCGGCATTCCGCGGGGATATTGCCTGCGCTTGCGACCGTGCGAATTTTGCCGGCGCGTTTCTCTACTGCGAGCAGGTCGCGCCAGAGTTCCTCCGACTGGTGCGGACTCCCGAAGACCAAGGCTTGGTAAACTTTGCGCACCTGTTTCCGTTTGAAGTGAGCGCGGATTTCCTCGGCCAGCGCCGCGGTGGACGAGCCGAGGATCACGCCGGAGGTGGCGGAATCCAAACGATTCAACAGCCACAGCCGTTGCGGCGCACCGGTGCTGGTTTTCCATTCGAAAAACTCGCCGTCATCGACGTAGCGCGCAGTAAGCAGGGAACGCGGCTCATCCGCCGGCCGGTTCGGATGGGACAGCACACCCGCGGGTTTGTCGAACGCGACGAGCCCGTTCACATCGCGTTTGATCACGGTGACACCACGGCCCAACGGGAACGACGGCTCGCTCTCCCCGGGCACACTCACGCGACGAAAGTATAGACCATGACGGTCGGGCTCAC
>JBBQEG010000368.1:0-5499 GCA_038320495.1 Opitutales bacterium
GGCCTGCCACGCCATATCGAAGAGATCCCCGAGCACCGGGACGGTGCCAACCACGGCTTCGATCAGGACGTTTCCGCTCATGCGCGCGAGGACGGGTGTCGGCATGCCCATGCGGGCGGCATGGTACAAGACGTACAGCGAGAGGGTAGCCCCGGCCCAATCTCCCAATCCGGGAATCAGGCCCAGCAGCGGATCGAGCCCGATCCGCCACTTCCCGATCGGGATGGAGCGGTCGAGAATCCACGCGACACTGCGAATCTGACGGAGCCGCGCAGCCGTTTCCCGTGGCAGCGACTCGGGGTCGATCCGATGTACGTTCAATGCCACGGTAACCAGAGTTTAAGTCGGTCGCTTATAGAGTGCCGCATCCAAAATCGACCAAAGGTGAATGATCCACCCGAGGAGGAAATACCATAGCACCGCCGCGAGGACGAACATGATGATCGCACGAAACAGCTTGCCTTGGAGCAACTGACCCAAGCCCGGGATAAAAAAACTTGCGAGAGCGGCGATGACATTACCGGCAGATCCAGGGGAAGCACTCATGATGGAATAAGATGCAGACAGGCATCTTCGGTGATAGTTCGTGAACGGGGGCTCGCTGGAATGCAGAAATTCCCCAACCAAAGCCGGGCGGGACGACGCTGCCGTCGTCCCGCTCACGCTTGTACAATCATATCGGCGCCTCTCTCCCGGGAGGCGTCGGACTCGACTCGAGTCTCAGACGTTTTCGAGCAGCTTGTTCAGGCGGGCCACCATGGAGGTGACGTCGTCAAGCAGGCCGGCGCTGATAAGCGCATTGTCGAGCAGCTGTTCGGCCACGAGTTTGGCGCGCTCGGGGTTGCCGGTGTGCGTTTCAAACAACCGCTTGATCACGGCGTGGCGCGGATTGATTTCCAAGTTCACGCGGAGCGGGCTATCGGCGCCTTCTTTATTCATCGCTTTCATCATGCGGCGCATGTGCGGTGACATGAACTTGTCGGCATTCAGGGCCAGCACCGGCGAATCAACGAGGCGTTCACTGGCTTTCACTTCGGCGACGCGGTCTCCGAGCGTCTCCTTCAGCCACGTGGTCAACGTCGCCACGTCCGCATCGCTCAATGCCCCTTCGGCCTTCGGCAGTTCGGACAGCGTCACGTCGGCGTGATCGGCCGCGGTGAGCTTCTTGCCGTCGAATTCGCGCACGTTGTTCATCACGTACTCGTCGACCGCTTCGTAGCAGAAGAGGACTTCGAGATTGCGGGCCTTGAAGCCTTCGAGATACGGCCCCGACTCAATGGCGGCGCGATTCGGGCCGACGAGATAATAGATGTCTTTCTGCTCGCTTTGCAGGCGCGAAACGTAGTCGGCGAGGGACGTGGTTTTACCCTTTTCGGTCAGGGACGATTCGAACCGGAGCAGCTTCGTGAGCTGTTCTTTGTGCACGAAGTCGAGAGCGGCGCCTTCCTTCACGAAGTGACCGAACTCCCGGTAGAATTCATCATAGGCTTCGGGGCGATTTTTGGCCTCTTCTTCGAGGAATTTGAGGAACCGCTTGGTGATGACCTTGTTCAGTTTATCGAGCAGCGATTTGTCCTGCATGGTCTCGCGCGAAATGTTCAGCGGGAGATCTTCGCTATCGATGACGCCCTTGAGGAAACGCAGCCACTCCGGCAGGATGTCCTTGGGTTTCTGGTCGATGAGGACCTTGCGGCAATAGAGGGAAACTCCGGGTTCGAGACGCGAGAGACCGAGCTTTTCGGTGTTGTCCTTGGGAACGAAAAGCAGCGCGTTGATCGTGAGGGGTGCATCTGCGCTGAAGTGCAAACGCAGGCGGGGCTCTTCAAACGCGTGCGCCTGGAACTTGTAGAACTCGGTGTACTGCTCCTCCGTCACTTCGCTTTTGCTGCGTAGCCAAATTGCTTGGACGGTGTTGAGGTGCTTGCCGTTGAGATTGATCGGGAATGACACAAACGCGCTATAGCGCTCGAGGATCTCCTTGATTTTCCACTCTTGAGAGTAGTCAGCGCAGTCGTCCTTCAGCTCGACCACGATCTTCACGCCGCGGCGCTGGCCTTCGACTTCTTCGATTTCATAGCTGCCGGAACCGTCGCTCGTCCAAACGTGGCCGGGTTCATCCTTTTTCCAGGAGTGCGAGTAGACCTTGACCGACTTGGCGACCATGAAGGCCGAGTAGAAGCCGACGCCAAATTGACCAATGAGATTGGCGTTTTTCTGACTGCCTTCACCGAGGGCCTGGAGGAAGGCTTTGGAACCGGAGTGGGCGATCGTGCCGAGATTCTTGACGAGCTCCTCGCGCGTCATGCCGATGCCGAAATCCTGAATGGTGAGGGTCTTTGCCTTGTCGTCGGTGCTGACGTTGATTTCGAGGGCCAGGTTATCGTCGAAGATTTCCTTCTCGGTCAGCTGCGTGTGACGCAGTTTCTCCAAGGCGTCGGAAGCATTGGAAACCAGCTCGCGCACGAAGATTTCTTTTTCCGTGTAAAGCGAGTGGATGACGATATCGAGCAGCTGCTTGATCTCAGCTTGGAACTCGAATTTTTGCGGTGTAGCGGTGGACATGATTGGGAAGATAAGAGTTGTGAGATGAGAAAGGAGGCGGAAACAGAAAGTCGGAGAGCCCGCTAGTTTAACAGGTGTGGGAAAAAATCAAGCGGCGGAATTAAGAGAATAGAATGACTCCGGATGAGCGCATCAGGAATGCTCGGCCGGGAGGCGCTCAACCCGGATGCGACGTACGCGTTCGGCGGTTACGTCCACCGCGGTCACGCGAAAGTCGCCGGTGGTGAGGCTTTCCCCGCGTTTGAGGACGCCCCCGCGGAGTCGCTCGGCCCAGGTGCCGACGGTCTCGCGCGGTTGCCACTCGAAATCCCAACCGGTCTCCGCCTGCAGTTCACGCATGGTGAACACGCCACTCACCAGAATGGTGGTCGCGGTGTGCTCGAAGACCGGGCCGTGGCCGAGGTCAAATTCGTCCTGAATATCTCCGACAATCTCCTCCAGCACGTCCTCGAAACTGACGATGCCGGCGACCTTGAGGTCATCGTCGAGAACCAGCGCAAGATGGTTTCGCGAGGTGCGAAACAATTCGATCATGGTGTGAATGGGTGTCTTGAGCGTAAAGGTGAGCGCCGGCCGTACGAGCGGGGCAAACGAAGCATCCGCGCCGAGCGCGTGGATCTGCCAAAGCCACTCTCTCAAGAGCAAGATGCCTTTGAAATCATCGAGCGAAGTGCCGCAAACCGGCATCCGACTGAACCCTCCGGTTTGCGCGAGCCGGAGGTTTTCCGCCATGGGGCGGTCCATCCATAAGGACACTATCTGCTCGCGCGGTCGCATGACCTGCTGCGCGATCACGGAGCGGAGCCGGAGCGAACGCACCATGATGCGATTGATCAATGCATCACCCGGATGCGAATGGCGTGCCTGCGTGAAAACGTATTCGAGCTCCTCGGAGCTGAAGGTGTGATCGCCCTCGCCCGCCGGATCCAGGCCGAAGCAGCGCAGAAAGCGGTTCGCCGCCCCGTTCAACAGCCAGATGAACGGGAAGAAAATCCGATAGAAGATAATGAGCGGCGCGGCAGCGTTGAGCGAGACGGCCTTGGGCCGCTGAATCGCGAGGGATTTAGGCGCCAACTCGCCGAGCACGATGTGAAAAAACGTGATAATCGAAAACGCGACCGCGAACGAAATGGAGCTGATGACCTTTGGGTCGCTGATGCCGAACTCCCGGAGCAGCGGCGCGATTCGGTGTCCAATAAAAGGTTCGCCCAGCCAACCGAGCCCCAAGCTCGCCAGCGTGATTCCGAGCTGCGTGGCCGACAGCACCGCGTCGAGGTGCTCGGTCGCCTGGAGCGCGTACTTGACCCGCCAGCCGCCCGTTTTTGCCAGTGGCCGAAGCTGGCTGGCGCGGACCTTGACGATCGCAAACTCGGCCGCGACGAAAAATCCGTTGGCCGCCACCAAGGCGAGCACCACGAAGATCTCGAAGAAGATGCGGAAGGGTTCAGGCATGAAGCAGTTGGTCAGCCTGCATGCCGAATGCCTCTGGTGCAAGCCGCAGAAATTCTGCCTCCGCCACGTCTTGGGCATGGAGTGAAACAGGCATTCCTGCCTGTCCGGATCGACGCCGACCGCCTCGCATCTGAACGTGAGCAGGAAATACGGGCGCCACTAATCTAATCTAAGCAACGCAGCTCGTTCTTCAGCGCTACTCCCGCGTTCCGGAATGGGTCCCGTGATACGCGATCATCGAGCGCAGGCGTTGCCCAATTCCTTCCGCGGCAGCGACCAATTCCGCAGCTTCAGTCGGTCCGAGGTGTGCCCGACAATGCCGGCCCCACAGGTCCAGCCACGCCTCGAAGTGATGCGCCTCGAGCCCCAACGGGAAGTGTTTCTGCGGCATCGGCCCTTCATACGCGATCGGTCCCCCGGTTACATTCGACCAGAAGTTCGCGATCTTTTCCAAATGAGCCGGCCAATCCTGAATGTGCGCGGTGAAGATCGGGCCGATCTCCCGGTGTTGCCGCACATCGGCATAGAAGTGCCGCAGCAGGTACACCAGTCGCGGCCGGCCGCCCATGCGGACGAACAATGAGTCAGGTGAGATAGACGAAAGCGAATACTCCATACGAACCGCAACGAATCCAGCTTTGCCGGAAAGTCACTGGCGAACCGGGATCTGACCCGCTCGCGGCGCCGTTTTCTCCCCGGGTCTTGATCTAGATCAAGTCCGCACCGATCGGCGCTGTGAGCGTGCCGGGAATGCGTGTTTCGGTCCGTTAACACACGAAGGGCCGCCGGGCTCAAGTGGTCGGCCGGAGAAACCCAGCCAGTGAACCTGAAATCCGTGTCGTCCCGTACTCCGTGATCATAGTTCGGTGTGTTCGCTGGGATGGAACAGGATCTCCCACGATCCATCATCGCGTTCCGTGGGTTCCGGAGTGAATCCCCGTTCGTTGAGCATTTGATAGAGCGGCACAGGTTGAATCGGTGCGATCAACCGCAGCGATTGTCCGGGCAGCAGCCGGTTCACGGCGTTGAGAATGGGAACCAACGGTGGCCGCCCAGCTGCGAAGATCGGACGCACATCGAGTTCGAGAGGAGGAATTGGGGACATTATATACGAGTGGTTAGAGGGTTGATGGGCCGACGTCCTCCGGCCGTGCGGAGGACACGGAGGCCGTTGCTTCTGACCGGAGTTGTCGTTGGATTATTAAGTATCGTCTTTTCGACTCAGCTTTCGATTGTAGTAATTTCGATACCCATAAATTTCAACACACCTGCGACCGTGTAGGAGGTTTGTCCGGCAGGAAGGAAGCGGCTGACCTCTGCGACATCTTCGCCGGCGGTCACCACCGCCGGCGAGCATCGCGAACACTCCGGCGACGGCACCGAAGAACGCCGCCTTTTGTATCCGGTTTCCACTGACGGAGGAGCGGAACGCCAGCATCGCCGCAAGAAAGGCGTAGAACCACACCACCAGAGCGAGATCGACGT
>JBBQEG010000369.1:0-5495 GCA_038320495.1 Opitutales bacterium
GGCTGGTCATGATGGTACCGGTTCCGGCCACGGTTCAGCAACGGCTAGAATCGATCGGCTGGGAGTGCACCACGCCTGTCGATCGAGCCGACGCTGAGGCACAGCTTGCTTCTGCAGATGCCTGTGTCGGCAAACTGGACCCCATCCTCCTGGCGGCAGCTCCGCGGTTGCGCTGGCTACAGGCCACCAGCGCCGCTTTGGACAAGTTTTGGTTTCCGGAACTGCGGGCCAGCTCCATCACCGTCACAAATCTTCGGGGCATTTACAGTGACTTTATTGCGGATCACGTGATGGGCTTCATCCTCTCGTTTGCGCGTGGGCTCCACCACTACAACCGCTTTCAAGCCGCCGGGCGGTGGGAGCCATCAGCGCCCGTGCATTATCTGGCGGGGGCCACCCTGCTCATCATCGGATTCGGCGGAATTGGCACTGAGGTTGCCAAGCGGGCGCAGGTTTTTGGCCTGAAAGTGGTGGCGGTTGACCCCCAACCGCGGGGCACGCCCGAGAGCACGATCCCGCTTTTCCCTCCCGCCCGTCTCGCCGAGGTTTTGCCGCACGCCGATTTCATTGTTCTCACCGCACCTCACACCTCCGAAACAGAGTTCATGATCAATGAGCGGACCCTGGCCTGCATGAAACCCACCGCTTTTCTGATCAACGTCGGTCGCGGCATGGTGGTCCGACTCGAATCGTTGGTAACGGCGCTCCGCTCTGGCACAATCGCCGGCGCCGCGCTCGATGTGTTCGAACACGAACCTTTGCCTCCGGATCACCCCTTGTGGAAGATGGAGAACGTCATCATCACCCCCCATTGCGCCCATCAGTCCGCTGCGCTCGAAGCGCGGCGAAATGATTTGATGGTGGAGAACGCGCGGCGCTTCCTTCACGGCGAACCTCTGCTCAACGTCGTGGACAAACAACGCGGCTATGTGGTGTGAACCTGCCTCGTCCCACCCCACCGCGCCAGGTTCTTTGAACGGGTTCCCTCTTGCATGAAGATCATCAGACTGACCTCGTTCCCCGCCACGGCTATCGGTCGAACTCGTGTACTCGTGAAAGTTGAAACAGATGAGGGCATCGCTGGTTGGGGCGAGTGCTACATGATCGGCCCGGAACGCGCCGTCATGGAAATGCTGATTTATCTGGAGCCTTGGTTTATCGGAGAAGATCCCCGTCGGGTCGAATTCCTCGCCCACCGGGCCAACCAGCAGTTCCGGTTCCCTCCCGGCGGCACGGGACTCGCGGCGCTTAGCGGCATCGAGCACGCGCTATGGGATATCGCCGGGCTAGCCGCTGGCGTACCCACGTATCAACTACTCGGTGGCCACGTGCGCGACCGAGTTCGCATCTACGAAGGGCTTGATTCGACTTCGACCATCGAAGCAGTCGTCGTGGCAGCCCATGAACGCCACGCGCAGAACGGAACCAAAGCGTTCAAGTTCTCATCGGCTTGGCTGCGCCCGTATCTTTACGGTCGCAACGCCCTCGCCGGCAGAGCAGCTGCCTCAATGTTCTCCCATTTCCGATCCCATACCCCGACGGAATGGGAACTAGCCATCGATCTGCACGCCCAGATCTTTGAGCCGGTGCGAGCCGCTCAACTCGCCAATGCAGTCGCTGAATATGATCCCATGTTTGTCGAGGAAGGCCTGCGACCGGAAAATCGTGGCGCCTGGGAGCAGTTCCGCCGGCAAACGGGCGTCACGCTCGCCACCGGAGAATGCTTGTATGGCCGCTTCGAATTCCTCGACATTCTTCAACGCCGGGTCGCGGACATCGTGCAACCAGACGTCTGCCTCTGCGGCGGGCTGCTCGAGATGAAGAAAATCGCGGATCTCGCGGCGGCCCATTACGTGACGGTGGCACCGCACAACCCGATGGGCCCCATCGCAACTGCCGTGAATCTGCACTTCGCCGCGTCCACTCCCAACTTCCATAGCTTGGAATACATCGATCCTCGCGGCTCCGGCGCCGACGACTGGGTGATCGATCCATATTTGCCCACCGACGGTCATCTTCAGCTTCGTCCCGACCGTCCCGGGCTGGGCATTTCGGTTGACGAGGCGGCCATTCGGCGTTCGCCGCAGGTCACTTGGGTCCGGCGTGCCCCGGTGCGGCCTGATGGCTCCACCTGGTACATTTGATCACAGTTTCATCGATCGCCTTTCAAGGCAGTTCGCGCCGGCGTCGAGCGACAACGACATTGCCCGCTCAACTCCGAGGCCGACTCTCCGCCAGCCGTTGCACGAGTTGCTGAAATCCTTGAGCCACGATGGCTGTGTCTGAACCCATTGCGATCGTGGTATACCCCTGCGCCACATATCCGCTCAGACGGGAGGGATCCACCGCAAGGATACCCGCCGCCTTACCGTGCCGCTGCGCGGCTTCCGCTACTCGCGCGATCGCGTCCACAAACAGCGGATGGTCGAACTGGTCCGGGATGCCGAGGCTGTGACTAAGATCGTTGGGGCCGACAAACAGCACGTCGACTCCCTCCGTGGCCGCGATTGCATCGACCTCTGCGACCGCACCCGGGGTCTCAATCTGAATCATGGCTGTGATCAACGCGTTGCTGTTCGCATGATAATCCTTCCAGTTTCGACCAAACCATGTGGCGCGATTCGATTTGGAAATGCCGCGTACGCCATGCGGCGGATATCGCATTGCCGCCACCGCCTGGCGCGCCTCGGCAGCTGAATTCACCCACGGTATCATGATTCCGGATGCACCCATATCGAGGGCCCGCTTGAAGCGGGCGGGCTCATTGGCGGCGATGCGTACCACCGAGGCGGCGCGCGAACCTGTCATCGCCCGAAGCTGCTCCACCAACGACTCATGCTCGCCCATTCCGTGCTCCAGGTCGATCATCAGCCAATCGAGCCCGCTGTACGCACCGATTTCGGTGACCGCTGCGGACCCGAGGCCGATAAAAGCGCCCGCCAGGTATTCGCGAGCAAGTACCCGGGCGCGAAGACTGTTGAACACGGGCAAAAGGTTTGATTCGGGGGACGAGATTGGGGAAGCCATGGTGAATTCTTATCCCATATCCTCAGGTGACCGAAGCGGCCGGCAACCCGCTGGGTGTTGAATGCGACCAAGATGGAGCAGATATCAGTGCATCACCTGGCCCTAAATGGAACAGTCTGCCCTGGTTTGCCTCAGTGCCACGCCACTGCGCCATTGACGAACCGAGCGCGGCCCTGCCCTTATCAGCACAGTTCTTCATGCCCAAGCGCGCGCTCCTACCCCTGCTGCAGTCGATGCAGCAAGATATCCGGCTCAACTATGCCGTGGGCGATCGTTACCGACCGATCCGGCAAATCGCCCAGCATTTCAATGTGAGCCAACAGACGGCTCAAAAGGCGGTGCACAAGCTGGTTGACAACAAGATGCTGGTCGCGCGGGCAAAGAGCGGGATTCGTGTCGCCGCGATCGAGTCCAACTGGCAGTCAGTCAAGCCGCGCGTGGTCCTACTCTCGAACAGCACCGACCCCCGACTCAACCGCGCTTTTCTCCTGGGGATCAATGAACCCCTCGCCCGAGTGGATTTCACCGCCTCGCTCGTCTTCTGCACCCACCTCGACACGTTGGGGCTATCGTTCGGCGAATACCTGGTAGACTTGAAGGCTGATGCGGTAGCCGCCCTCTATTTTCCGCAATCCGCTCTGCCCTTCTTCTACGCCGAGACGAAACATCTGCCCGTGATTTCAGCGACGCCGGTGCCGTCCCTGCCGACGCTTCCATGTATCCACACTAACAATACACGGCACGCCCACGAAGCGGCGGTGTTGGCGCAGCAGCGAAAATACCGGCAGGTGCTGCTCGTGAGTTACTTTGAGGATGGGCCGAATCATGTTCGCGCGCGGGAATTCCGCCACCAACTCGCACGGCTTCAACCGGGGACCTCAGTCACCTACACCTGCCTGGCCCGACCGGATTCGATTGTTCGGCTCCATCAATTTTTCTCCAGTTTCGACCGTGATTCGGTCGTCTTTGCTCTAGACAACGCCGCCAATTACGTCGTGGCGCCCTACTTCGTCAGTCACCAAATCGACCCGACGAGGGGGTTCCTGTTGTTCAACAGCGAAGACGATGAGTTCAGCTTCCCCGGCCTTCCGCCTCTCGCTGGCGTGGCGCCAAGCTTGCGCTCAATCGGCCGGAAACTGGGCGAGCGTCTCCTCACCCGTCTTTGCAGCGGCGAGTGGCCGTCTCCGCTCGTCGAGGCGGTATGAACGGATTGCTCCCCGGAGCGTGTGACAGCCACACCCATGTCGGTACCGAGCGGTATGAACCCGTTGAGGTGCTCCAGGCTCACCTCCAGGCGTGCGGCATCGCTTGTGCCGTTCTGGTTCAACACGGCAGCCAGACCGACAACTCTTATCTGGCGGCGTGTTTGGCCCGAGCGCCCGAACAATTCGCAGCGGTCATGCGCGTGCCGGAAGATGATGAAGGCACCAAGATCCGTCATTGGGCGCAACGCGGCTTCGGCGGTCTAAGGCTGCGCGCATCAGCCCGCACCCCGGGCGCCGATCCCCTGGCTCAATGGCGCGCGGCGAACGACCTGGGGCTGCCGGTCAGCGTCCACGGAACACCCGAGGCATTAATCGGTGATGCTTTCGCTGAAGTGATCGCCACCTTTCCCCGCCTCACGCTGGTGCTCGAACACCTCGGAGGCGCGCAACCTGAAAATAAACCGGCCGCCGGGGGTTTTGCAGATGTATTCAACTTGGCGCGACACCGCCAGATCCACCTCAAACTGCCCGGATTTGGCGAATTGATCGACCCCCCGGTGCCCTTTGCGAACCATCAAGAGGCGGCCGTACTGGTGGACGCTGCGTTAAACGCCTTTGGGCCCGGCCGCATGATGTGGGGAAGCGATTGGCCGCGGTGCTGTGGCCGCGAAGGACTGGGCCACGCCTTCCAAGTGCCGTGGCAACATTTCCGAACATTGAGCGACGAGGACCGAGCCGCAATCTTCCGGGAAAACGCCCGCCACATGTGGTTTCGCGGAACTCGCACGAAGGGTGCGCGAAGGGAGTAAACCAGCTCAGGAGCGCCCTTCAGTCCGCTGCTGCGCTCGAGGCTCTCTCGCTGGCAGTGCGCTCGGGCATCCCTGCTCATACCGTCGCCGAAGCGTTTGCCGCCGATGCGTCTCCAGATGACCGGAGACTCATCCGCACTGCCCGAGCCGCCGCTCAAAGTGACGACCAAGCACACCAGATTGGCGTAAAGTTTCGCGAGCTTCCCTACAACCTTGAAGAGGCGCGCCACAACTGTTTTTCCCTACCGCTGATGCAGGCCCTCCACGCGTTCTGCGAACCAGGCGAGCGACTCGTCGTGGATGACAACCGACCCGCTCCATCATTCTGGA
The DNA here is from genome assembly GCA_038320495.1 of Opitutales bacterium. GTDB lineage: Bacteria > Verrucomicrobiota > Verrucomicrobiia > Opitutales > Opitutaceae > ER46. The sequence goes on from JBBQEG010000369.1 coordinate 5,372, forward strand.
ACGAGTTATTGCGACGGTGATCAATCCGAGTCTGGGGATCCAGCCTCTTCGCCCTGAGGCCGTGGATCTGCTACAATTAAACGTTTTTCAGGTATCGCCGATTTGACCTGAAACCGCTTCTGTC
>JBBQEG010000370.1:0-5490 GCA_038320495.1 Opitutales bacterium
GAAGTCTCTCACCTGCGTAGGCGCCACCCATGTGGCTGAGCGTTGGGATGAAGCCGGCAAGTCGTACAAGGCCACGGCGGACGATTCCGCTTACGCGACCTTTGAGCTGCACAATGGAGTCATCTGTAATTTCAACTCCTCTTGGTGCGTGCGGGTGCGCCGCGACGATCTGCTGACGCTTCAGGTGGATGGCACGCATGGTACCGCGGTGGCGGGGCTGCGGAATTGTGTGGCGCAGCATCTCTCGGCGACGCCTCGGTGCTTGTGGAATCCGGATGTGGACAGCCCGATCAAGTATTTCGATGGCTGGCCAACCGTTCCGGATCAAGGCGTGTACGATAACGCTTTCAAGGTGCAGTGGGAGTTGTTCCTCAAGCACGTGGTCAAAAACGATCCGTTCCCGTGGTCGATGCTGGAAGGCGCCAAGGGCGTCCAACTCGCTGAACTCGGCCTCAAATCATGGGCCGAACGGCGCTGGGTGGATGTGCCTGCGCTCGCCTAATGATGGTTCGCGGGTGCTGCGCACTTCGTGGAAGCGGGCGGTGCCGTTTCCAATTTCGTCGATTTGCACTGGCAAATCCATCAGATTGGTTAAGTTCCGGCGGGCCCGACTCTGCGTTGGGCACTTGATTGCTGTCACCTTCTATCCTATTCATCTACCATGCTTATCTGGATCGTCCTGATTATCGTTCCCATGCTGTTCGGCCTCTATGCGCAGTTCCGCATCCGCAACGCGTACGGGAAGAACCTGCAAATACCGTCTCGTGGTCGGATCACGGGTCGCGAAGCTGCGCAAGCCGTGATGGATTCGGCGGGAATCACGGATGTGCAGATCGTCCAGGTGCCTGGGCAGCTCTCGGATCACTATGATCCGATGAACAAGCGGCTGGCGCTCTCGCATGACAACTATCACGGCACCAGCCTGGCCGCCCTCGGAGTGGCGGCGCACGAGGCCGGACACGCCATTCAACACAAGGTGGGCTATAGCATGATGACGGTGCGGCAGACGCTTGCGCCCGCGACGCAGATCGCGGCGGGAGCGGCCAATTTTCTGCTGATCCTTGGCATCGTTCTGATTAGCTCCGCGCTGGGCGGCACCTTGCTGACGATCGGGGCGATCGCGCTTGGCGTGATCGTGCTGTTCCAATTCGTCACCCTGCCCGTCGAATTTGATGCCAGTCGGCGCGCCAAAGCCCAGTTGGTGAATCTGGGCATCGTCGATCGCGACGAAATGGAAGGGGTCAGCGAGACGTTGGATGCGGCTGCTTTGACTTACGTGGCGGCGTTCGTGGCGGCGCTGGGAAGCTTGTTGCACATCCTGCTCCTCCTGTCGGGTCGTCGGGACTGAGCGAGCGGTGTCTGGAGATTAAATTAGCGCTTTCGGGCGGGCCCTTTTCGGCCCGCCCTTTTTTGGGGTGCGCCACGTGATCCCATCGGACTGGACTCCGATCTTCGCTCGGTGCCGTGGTGCCCGTCACGGGGGCAATAGTGAGGCCCTCGGGGAGTCGCGGATACCGTCGCGCGCCATGGTGCGAGAGCCACCCGCCGAGGTTATTTCACAATAATGGGCGCAGCCTTGGTCGCGCTGCTGTTCGACAGCTCTTTGAGTGCCTTCGGCATCGCATCCATCAATTGAATGATTCGTTCCGGATGAGTGGGATGGGTGGACAGGATCGCGGGTTGGGCCGGTTCATTCGCTGACGCGGCCTCGAGGGCCTCGAGAACGGTGATGGCGGCTTGCGGATCGTAACCGGCCCGCGCCATGTACATCAGACCTATATAGTCGGCCTCCTTCTCCTTGGCGCGATCGAAAGCGAGTGCCCCGACGCCGGTGGAAAGTCCATAGGCCTGGCTGAGCGCCGCGGTGGTGATGCTGGGGGCGCCGCTGACGCCCAGGCCGATTACGCCGACGGCACCGACAGTATTCACGGCCATTTCCTGGGAAAGTTTTTCGTGAACGTGCTTGGCCGTGACGTGGGCAATCTCGTGAGCGATGACCGAGGCCAACTGGTCGTCGGTCGAGGCGATTTTGAATAAACCGGAGAACACCCCGACCTTCCCGCCCGCCATGGCAAATGCGTTGATTTGAGGCACGTCGAAGACCACGAATTCCCAATCGGCGTCCGGCATATCCCAAAAAACCACGCGGGAAAGCCGTTCGCCCACGCGTTGCAGTTGGGCGATGCGATCCTGGTCCCGGGAGGGTCGATAGCGGCGCTTCATGTCATCGAACATGGCGACGCTCATTTTGGTCACGTCTTTATCGTCGACGAGGTTCACCGCGCGGCGACCCGTGACCGGTACTTGGTAGCAACCGGCTACCAAGCCGGTGACGAGAAGAACGAGCACGCAACGAAGGAACGTTTTCATGGGATCGGAATCGTGGGTGGAAACTGATTTGTAATTAATACAAGCACCCGGTTTTTCGGCAAGTGCGCGGCTGACTCCTCCTGCGACTACTCTGTTACCAAAAAGGTCCGTAGGAAAATCGGAATGCGCTTTGCGTTTTGGCATGATCCCGGCATCATCATGTCACTCAAGATCGCCCCCAACTGAACGAAGAGACCCCTCTCTTCGTCTAACCATCTCGAATCGAAACCACGTAGGTCCAAAAATTACCATGCCTGAGGAAATCGAGTCCAACGCAGGGAAAAAGCGTCGAATCATCCATTGGAATCCGGATGCCGGCCAGGAACAAGTGCGCCAACGCTGGACGTGGAAACGTATTCTGGCGTGGAGTGTAGGCGGCTTTTTCGGCCTTTTGCTAGTCGCAGGAGTTGTCATCCGCGTCGCCAAGCTGGTGCTTGGCCCGGACATCTTTAGCCCTCGTGCTGAGCTGGTGGCGGGTGCACCTGACGTCAACGATGCGAGCTCCGCTTTTATTAATCGGGCGAAGGCTGATCAATCCTACGAGCTGACGTCCAAGGCATTGTCGGAACTACGCCGGATCCCGCCGGATCATCCGCTGCAATTGCAGGAGATGATATTGATGGAAAAGTCCTTCACGGAAGGTGAGACGTTGCTGCGTTCCCACGAGTTTGCCCGCTCTTTCGAGGTTTTCGAACGGCTGAATCGCGAGATCGATGCCTTCACGAACAATGTGAAAATCAAGGGTGAAGCTCGGCAGTCCTACGACAAGATCCTCCTTCGGATCAAGGACCTTGAGCTCGCTCGGAGCTTGGCACCAGGGAGGTTGGATGCGGCGTATGAAGCAGCCGGTACCGGGCGCCAGCTGTTAAACGATGGAAATTTTACGGGTGCGAAGACCATTTTCGATCGCGGCTTTGCTGAGCTGAAGCGGGCTGAAGAAGTGTTGGCTGAGTATGTGCGCGAGAATCTGTTGAGCGGGCAAAAAGCGCTCGCAGCCGGCGATAAGGAGGGCGCCCGAAATGCATTTGAAGCAGTCTTGGAGAAATCGCCCGGCAACGATGTCGCCGTGCAGGGCATCAAGCGCTCGGAGAACATCGACCGCGTTTACGCGCTCTTGCAGCAGGGCGCTTCGCTAGAAAAAGAGGGGCAGTATGCCCGTGCGGCCGAGTCGTACAAAAATGCCTTTGCACTCGATGCTTTCTCGGCTGCTGCGCAAGAAGGCCAGGCGCGTGCTGGGCGTTTGGAGAAGGAAACCAAGTTTGCCGCGGCCAAGGATGCGGCCGATGCGGCGGTGCAATCCAAAGACTGGCCGGTCGCCATTGCCGAGTATGAAAAGGCCCTGAAGGTTTATCCAAAAAAGAGCGACGTCGAAGCGCTGTTGAAATCAACCCGCGAGAGCGCCCATAAGGAAGCCGTTCAAAAGGCGTTGGCGAAGTCGTTTGATTTCGAGAAAAGCTACCAGTGGCGTGAAGCACGTGAAGCTTACTATGAGACACTCCAGCTGGAGCCGGATCAGCAGGAGGCGCGTGAAGGCTACACCCGCGCCGGAACCGTGATTCGAGCCCTGCTTCAGTATGAGGGCTACGTGCAAGCCGCTGAACAGCTAGCCAACAAAGCCGACTTCCAAGCGGCGATCCGTCGCTTCAATGAGGCGATGGCGGTCAAACCGTCCTACTTGGTGAACAGCGAGCGCGTTAACCAGCTGCATTCTTTGCTGATGGCGCAGAATAAACCGGTGGATGTAACTTTCAGGTCTGACGGTAACACTTGGGTGCAGATTACGAATTATCGCCAGCCCAGCAAATTTGATACCGAGGTGATCAAGATTCTTCCGGGAGACTACGAAATCATTGGTCGGCGCCGTGGATATCGGGATGTCCAGATGACCCTCCAAGTTCGTAACGGGACACCGCCTCCGACGGTGACGGTCACCTGCAATGTTTCCGCCAGCCGCGGTTGATTTCTTCATGAGCCTAAGAGTTTTTCGCTCGAGTTCCACTGCCGTCGCTCTCGTCGTCCTGACGTCTTCCGTCTGGGGCGCGGCGCCAATCCGTCCCGCCGCCGGTGGAGATCGAAATGCGACCGCGACGACATCTACGCGAAACGCATCCACCCCCCGCGCCAGTTCCGCCACGCGCGGGACGTTGCCTGATCCGGCGTTGTTGGACGGTTCGAACCACCCGGCTGAAAAGCGTCCGGAATATGGGATGGTGGGGGATTTTGAATTGCCGGGCGACGAGAACGCCCGAAACGGTCGCGTGGGTGGCCCTCAGAATCAACAGCAGTCTCAGCAGGAAGGCCAAGGTCAGGGCGGCGCATCGGGGATGGGAATGCCTCCGATTGCCGGCGGGGGCGGTCAGGGGCAACAACCGGCAGTGCCACCTCCGCCGACAATACCTCAGGCCGGCGGCGGCTCGGAAGGCCCGGAGAATCCGGACGCGGCGGGAAAACAGGTCGCTGGTTCCGGAGATCAGAACGGTCAGCCACGCGGCCAGCAGGTCGCGGAACTGCAGGGACAGGGTGGTGGACCTGAACAGGGAGAGATCGGCGAGAAGCCTCAGCAAGTTTCAATCGGCGATTCTGCCATGCAGATTCAGACGGTGGCTAACGCGCCGAGTGTCGTGGGTCAGCAACAACAATCGGGCAAGTCGCAGCAGCATGAAAAGACGACGGGCACGGGCGGCAAAGCTCCGGCCGGCAGTAACTCTAATCGTGGCGCTGAACGAGGACAGGTGATGCCGGCGGGGCTGTAACTTCTCTTCTGTTCCTCAGTGATCAGAACCCTCCTAACCTTCTCGTACGAACTCGCGTGAGACTGCTTCGCTTCCTATTTGTCGGACTCGTGTTGGCTGCAACCGTTTCGGGTTTGCGAGCGGTCACGATGATCTTTCCTGCTGACGCCATCGAGGACCTCTGGAACCTCCCGGCTGATGATTTTCGCCAGAAGTATTCGGGCATCAACATCACGGGCATGGGGCCAAGCGATGAAGGTTGGTATGTGCGCTACCGACACGAAAACCTCACGTATCTTTTCGGTCCGCTGGCCGAGCGCGAAGATGCGCGCAAGCGGAAGTGGGAGATGGAGGCCGTGCGCGATGCGGCCATCCGGAACCGGGCGGC
>JBBQEG010000371.1:0-5476 GCA_038320495.1 Opitutales bacterium
GTTCGCCTGCCCCAATGCGTCGCCCCCGCCCGCGGCGCACCCCGCCACCTCGAGCAGATCCAAAATCTGGAGCTGATCGAGGTGAGCTCCCCGGAGCACCTGCTGATCTGGAACGAACTGATGATGGGCGAACACCCCCTGCACGACGCCCGGCTGGTCGGCCGCCAGTTGCGCTACCTCATCGGCTCGCACCACGGCTGGCTCGGCGGCCTCGGCTTCGGCAGCGCCGCGCTGTATCTGGAAAGTCGAGACACCTGGTTGGGCTGGAGCCAGGCCCAGCGCACCGCGCACCTGCCGCGCGTCATCAACATGACCCGGTTTCTCATCCGCCCCGCCGTGCGCTGCCCCAATCTCGCCTCGCACGTGCTGGGCTTGTGCGCGCGCCGCATCGCCGCCGATTTCGAGCGCCGCTACCGCCTGCGCCCGTGGCTGATGGAGAGTTTCGTCGACCCCTCCGCCTATGAAGGAACCTGTTACAAGGCGGCCAACTGGATCCACGTCGGCCAGACCAAGGGCCGCGGGCGCAACGGCGCGCGCAACGCCGCCAAGGGCCGCAAGGACGTTTATCTCTATAGCTTGGCCGACGATGTCCGCGCGCAGCTCGGCGTGGAACGTTTTCCCTGGACTGCGCTCGAGCCGCACCACGGCCTCGAGGGCGACGCCTGGGCCCGGCACGAGTTCGGCGCCTGCGAGCTCGGCGACAAACGCCTCACCCACCGGCTGGTCAAAATCGTCACCGCCGAGGCCGCGCAACCCGGCGCCTCGCACACCGAGGCCGCCGGCGGCGACGCCCACCAGGCCAAAGCGTGTTACCGCTTTCTCAAAAACAGGCGCGCGCAAATGAACGTCACCAACCTGCTCCAGACCCACCGCACGCAGACGCTGCGGCGGTGCAAGTCGCACCGGACCATCCTCGCCATCCAGGACACCACCGAGTTGAACTTTTCCAGCCGCCCGCAGTGCCAAGGCCTCGGCGAGACCAAAGCCAACCAAACCAGCGCCAAGACGCGCAGCCTGAACCTGCACAGCTTGCTCGCCGTCGACGCACACAGCGGGCTGCCCCTGGGCGTTTTGGGCCTGCACGGCTATGCGCCCGAATCGGCCGCGGGCAAAGATCCGCACCGGCCCATCGAACAGAAGGAGTCGTTTCGCTGGATCGAGGCGTATCTGCAATCCAACGCCATCGCCGCCCTGCTGCCCGGCACCCAGGTCATCAACGTCGCCGACCGCGAAGGCGACTTCTTCGAGCTGTTCGACTGGCAGCGCCGCCAGCCCCCCGGCCCGAAGGCGCACCTGCTCGTGCGGGCCAAGCACGATCGCAAGCTGGAGGAGACCGACGCGAAGCTCTTCGCCGAGGTGGCGGCCGCGCCCCTGGCTGGGTTGGTGAAAACCGCCGTGCCGCGCCAGCGCGGGCACCTGGGCAAACCCTCCGATCCGGGCCGGCTGGGGTTGCCCGCCCGCCAGGCCGAGTTGGAACTGCGCTATAAAGAAGTGCTGCTTTGCGCGCCGAGCACCCCGGCGTTGCGGGACCGGCTGCCCCTGCGGGTGTGGGCGATTCATCTCCAGGAGAAAAATCCCCCGCCGGGCGCGACCCCGGTGCACTGGGTGTTGCTGACGAGTGTCCCGGTCGCTTCGCGTAAACAGGCGCTCAAGTGCATCCACTGGTATTGCCGGCGCTGGCGCATCGAGGAGTGGCACCGCGTGATGAAGAGCGGCTGCAAGATTCTCGAGCACCAAAATCACGACGCCGCCACGCTGCTGCGCGCCATCGCGCTGGACGCGGTGATTGCCTGGCGGATCATGCTGCTGGGATTGTTGGGCCGGGAAGCGCCCGGGCTGCCCGCCGGGCTGATCTTCGACGCCTGCGAGTGCGAGGTCCTGCGCGACCTGGCATCAAAAAAAACTCTCGGTGGGTGAAGCCGTGATCATCGTCGCCAGGCTTGGCGGTTATTTGAACCGCCGGTGCGACGGGCCTCCTGGCTTCGAATGCTTATGCAGAGGGGATATAAAAAATTCGAGGCGATGGTGTTTATCACCCGGCTCCGGCGCGCTGTGGCGTCGAAACCTTCCTGATGGATGTGCTACCGCAAATTTGTGGGCAAAGGGCAGGGCTAGGTGGGCGGGCGCGTCCCTGCGCCACCTGCCGACCCGGCCGAGGGGGATGCGGTCACCATCGAGCGCTACAGGACGAACCACGCGCGGAGGGACCCGCGCGTCCACCCCGGCCACGCTTTCGCCTTCGTCCGGCTTACCTCGCTTCCCTGCCTGTCCTCCCCGCACACCGGCCTTGCGTGGGACGTCGACGAGGCTAGCCCTCCAATCACCCGATGTCATCTATTAGATGACATCGGCGCCATGGTCGTGGCGCCAGGGCCGGCGCGGGGTGGGATGGGAAGCACTGAGCAGGCTACCGTAGGATGCCTTGCTCCAGAGCGTCTACGCTCGGCATGCGTGCGGGTTCGCGCTCAATGCTGCCGAGGTGCGCGGATTCGCGCAAGGCTGCCAACCGGTGGGCGGGCGCGTCCCTGCGCCCGCTGCCTTTGTGGCCGACGTGGAGACGGGCGCCATTGAGCGAATCGACCCAACCACGCGCGGAGGGACCCCCGGGTCCATCTGGGCGCGCTTCACCTTCGGCGGGCTCACCGCCGTTGCGCCGTAGGAGAAATCAGGCGAGGTCCGTGCGGTCCGCGTTCATCACCTTCGTCCACGCCTTCACAAAATCGCGGACGAATTTTTCCTGCGAATCGCTCTCGGCATAGACTTCGGCGAGGGCGCGAAGTTGCGAGTTCGAGCCGAACACGAGGTCAACGCGGGTGGCGGTCCACTTCACATCGCCGGTGGCGCGATCGCTCACCTCGAACAGGTCCTCGGACGGTGACGTCGGCTTAACGACGTGGCGCATATCGAGCAGGTTGACGAAGTAATCGTTGGTCAGCGTCTCCGGCCGGCTGGTGAACACGCCGTGCTGCGACTTGCCGTGATTGGCGTTGAGCACACGCAGGCCACCCACGAGCACGGTCATCTCCGGCGCGGTCAGTCCGAGCAACTGGGCCCGGTCGACGAGCAGCTGTTCTGCGGGATACGTGTGCTGGCTCTTGAGGTAATTGCGGAATCCGTCGGCCGTCGGCTCGAGCGCGGCGAACGACTCCACGTCGGTTTGATCCTGCGTCGTATCCATGCGGCCGGGCGCGAAGGGAACGTCGATTGCGTGTCCGGCCTTTTTCGCGGCTTGTTCGACGGCGGCGTTTCCGGCGAGGACAATGAGGTCGGCGAGCGACACTTTTTTGCCGCCGGCAGCAACCGCATTGAACGCCTCCTGGATGCCTTCCAGTGCCTTCAACACCTTGGCCAGGCGGGCGGGCTGGTTGGCCTCCCAATCTTTCTGAGGCGCGAGGCGGATGCGTGCACCGTTCGCTCCGCCGCGTCGGTCGGAGCCGCGGAAGGTCGAAGCCGAGGCCCAGGCAGTCGAGACGAGTTCCGAAAGAGAAAGCCCGGACGCGAGGACCTTGTCTTTGAGGGCCGCGATGTCTGCAGCATCGATCAACGGGTGATCGACCGCAGGGACCGGGTCCTGCCAGATGAGGTCTTCGGCGGGGACTTCGGGGCCAAGGTAGAGGGCCTTCGGGCCCATGTCGCGGTGAGTGAGCTTGAACCACGCGCGGGCGAAGGCGTCGGCGAACTGGTCCGGGTTCGCGAGGAAGTTTCGGGAGATCTTCTCGTACGCAGGATCGACGCGCAGGGCGAGGTCCGTCGTGAGCATCGTGGGACGGTGTTTCTTCGCCGGATCATACGCGTCCGGAACCGTCGCGTCCGCATCCTTCGCAACCCACTGGTGCGCGCCGGCCGAGCTCTTGACCAGTTCCCATTCGAAGCGAAACAGATTCTCGAAGAAGTTGTTGCTCCACTGGGTCGGCGTGGTCGTCCAAATAACTTCAAGTCCGCTGGTGATGGTGTCGGCACCTTTGCCGCTGCCGTAACTGCTCAACCAACCCAGCCCGAGCTCGGTGATGCCGGCGGCCTCGGGGTCGCGTCCGACATGCTCGGCGGCGGAGGCGGCGCCATGGGTCTTGCCGAAGCTATGGCCGCCGGCGATGAGGGCAACCGTCTCCTCATCGTTCATGGCCATGCGCTTGAAGGTTTCGCGGATGTCACGGGCGGACGCGAGAGGATCAGGATTTCCGTTGGGCCCCTCGGGATTGACGTAAATGAGCCCCATCTGCACGGCGGCGAGCGGGTTCTCGAGTTCGCGATCACCGGAGTAGCGTTTGTCGCCCAGCCAGGTGTCCTCATTTCCCCAATACACATCCTCCTCGGGCTCCCACACATCGGCGCGTCCGCCGCCGAAGCCGAAAGTCTTGAAACCCATCGACTCGAGCGCACAGTTGCCGGCGAGGACCAGCAGGTCGGCCCAGGAGATTTTCTTGCCGTATTTTTGTTTGATCGGCCACAGCAGGCGGCGCGCCTTGTCGAGGTTGGCGTTGTCCGGCCAGCTGTTGAGCGGAGCGAAACGCAGCTGGCCCGCCCCGGCGCCACCACGGCCGTCTCCGGTGCGGTAGGTGCCCGCGCTGTGCCAGGCCATGCGAATGAAGAAGGGACCGTAGTGACCGAAGTCAGCCGGCCACCACTCCTGCGAGTCCGTCATCAACGCGTACAGGTCGTTCTTCACCGCCGGCAGCTCGAGCTTCTTGAACTCTTCCGCATAATCGAAATCCGCGCCCATGGGATCGGGCAAGTCCGAGTTCTGGTGCAGCATCTTGAGGTTGAGCTGGTTCGGCCACCAATCGCGATTGGACCGGCCACCCGCGCTGGTGTGCGTGCGCTGCGGCATGCTGTTGTGCAAATGAGGGAACGGGCATTGGCCGCCGCTATTGCCGTCTTGGGTGTCCATGGTCGATCGGGTTGATACTGATTAAGTAACGGTCGTCCGGGTTGAAACGTCGACGACCGGTAAAGAAAGGAAACGCTCACGATGACGCTGGCCCGCGCCGGAGCAAATGTTGTTCGCCGATTCTGCACGGAGATTCCGCCAGCTACTCGCAGAAAGCCGGTGGACTGATGGGCTCCCCGGCCCTTCGCCGACCGCCGCATTCCCGGCGAGACGTTGCGTGGAACGACGTTCGAGGAAATCGACGGCTACGCGTAGGGATATTGCCGGTGTACTCCGCCGGAGCCGCTCCGGTTTACGGGTAAGGCACCTGAATGTGACCTGTTGATCGGCACAGACTCGGCGTATTACCTGTCGGAAGCATCGTACCGATCTCCGACCGACCGCAAACGCCCGTCCGGGCACCGTCGTTAAGGAGATTCTATTAAACCTCCACGAAAAGACCCTCTAATGAAATCCACCATCAACGAGACGATCGATGTGCTCAACGACCTGACTGAAACGCTGAAGGACGGACAGCATGGATTCGAAACTGCGGCGAAGGATGTCAAAGCACCAGAACTTGCCCAAATCTTTCAGAAGTACGCCACG
>JBBQEG010000372.1:0-5470 GCA_038320495.1 Opitutales bacterium
ACCAAAATGCGAGGGGCGGAAACCGGACTCACGGGGGCGAAGAGGAAATGGAGGCGGGCGCCGGGAAGCACCGGTTTACGCTTCGGCCGCCTGTCGATCGAAGAGCGACTTGTAGAGTGCGCTCGCTTCATACAATTCGGCATGGCTGCCGGAGGAGACAATTTCACCTCGGTCGAAGACGAGGATCTTCGAGGCGTCGCGGATGGTGGAGAAACGATGCGCGATGATCAGTACGGTTTTGCCGATCACGAGTTTCTTCAACGCGAGTTGAATCGCGGCCTCGCTGTCGCTGTCGAGTGCGCTGGTGGCTTCGTCGAGAATGAGGATCGGCGCGTTGCGCAGAAAGGCCCGGGCAAGGGCAATGCGCTGGCGCTGGCCACCGGAGAGAGAGGCGCCACGTTCGCCGACAACCGTGTCGTATCCGTGAGACAACGACAGAATAAAATCGTGAGCGAAGGCATCGCGGGCGGCTTGTTCGACTTCGGCGGGTGAAGCATCGGCTCGGCCGAGCAGCAGATTGGCGCGCACCGTGTCGTTGAACAGCACAGGGTCCTGCGACACGACGGCGATGTTGCGCCGAAGGTCGGCCAGACGCATCGCGCGAAGGTCAGTGCCGTCAATTGTGATGGCGCCATGTGCGGCCTCGTAGAAGCGAGGCACGAGGTTGGCGAAGGTGGACTTACCCGCGCCACTGGGGCCGACCAAGGCGCAGACAGTGCCGGCTGGAATCGCGATGGACACATCGCGCAGCACGGGAAGATCGGACTTGTACGAGAACGAGACGTGATCGAACGCCAGATCGCCGCGTAATCGACCCACGGTGACGGGATCGGTCGGATCGGCGATCGCGATCGGTTCGTCGAGCACCACCTCGAGTCGATCCAGGGCCGCGGTCCCGCGCTTCAACTCGTTATTGAGGGAGCCGAGTTTCTTGATCGGTTCGTAGGAAAGATAAAGCGCGCCCACCACCGCCGCGAACACCTGAAGTTCGACCCCGTGAATGAAGGCGAAGACGAGCGTCGTCGCGATGCCGATGGCGGAGATGACTTCGATCGCGGGCGTGAGGGCCTGCGCGTATTTGACGATCTTCATCTGGGACGTGATCAGCTCGCGACAGGCCGCCCCGAACCGGGAACGCTCGCGCTCTTCGAGACTGAAGGCGCGGACTTCCCGCGCGGCTGCGAGATTCTCGGAGAACTGGGCGGTGACGCCGCCGAGCTGACTCTGCATCTGGGCGGCGCGTTTGAGTACTTTGCGACCGACGTAGCGGACAGGAAGCACGGTGAGCGGGACGGCGGCGAGGGCGACCAGCACCACGCCTACGCCGTCCTCGGTGGCGGCCTGAGCGATGAGGAAACCCAGTGCGCCGATCAGCTGCATCGGTTGCTTGATGCCATCGTTGGCGAGGACCGTGAGGGTGAATTGCAGCTGGGCCGTATCGGCGAGTCCGCGTGACAGGAGATCGCCGCTGGCGCGGTTTTGCAGGAAGGAGAGCGGGAGGTGTTGCAACTTGGTGAAATAGTCGAGTCGGAGGGCCTCGAGAATACGCACGCCCGCGAGTTGAGTGTAGTAGCTATTCCGATACCCGCTAAAAGCGCGGAGGAGGAACGCAACCGGGATGGCGGCGGCGATGAGGATCACCACGTTGAGCGGCAGGCCGCCACCCTCGCGGTCGAAGATCGGCGGGAAGACGTACTTGATCAACGCAGGCACGCCGGCCCCGCTCGCGGCTCCGAAGATGATGCCATAGAAAATCGCGGCAAAGATCTCAAGGCGGACGGCGTGGAAATAGCGGAAGTAAGGGCGAAGACGGCGCATCAGGGCTGAACGCCCGGAGGAAAGGCGTTTGCGACGTTGCGATCCACTTCAATCTTTCATCGCTAGAGGGGCGGCGGGTGCACGCAAACGCGACGTCGAGCGATCAAAAAGGAGATAAGGCGGTTTCCGGACAGAGAAAATCCGGCTGATTTTTTCGGCGGGCGCATGCGCTGCCACCCTGCTCCCAGTTCAGTCGTTCCCCTATGGAATATCATTCCCTGTGCGTTATAGTGCCGGCGCGGAAGGGGTCCGGCTAATCGCCGGGACGGAATTTTATACGTGCACCCCAGCGCACAGGATTGAATCACATAACCTCATGAAGAACAAAAAATATATGTCAGTGCTAGCGGCCTTGTCCTTGCTCCTTCCAATGGGAGCATTTGCTCAGACAAGCTCGCCCGGCACGCCCGGCAAAACGGGAACAACCGGCACATCCGGCACAACGGGAACAAGCGGCACCACCGGCACCTCCCGGCAGTATCCCGATCCGTCGGGCACGACCGGCACCTCGGGCACCTCGACTGGTACCACAGGCACCTCCCGGCAGTATCCAAGCACTTCGGGAACGACGGGCACGACCGGTACCACTGGCTCCAGCTCAAGCTCGACCCGTCAGCAGTCCGGATCCACGACGGAAACATCCCGACAGTACCCTGCTTCGACCTCAGCCTCGACCTCATCTGCTCACCACATGGGCTCTCAAGCCATGGGCCAGGACTTCAAGCGGATCACAGAGGACAAGCTGAAGGCTGAGAAACGGACCGCCGAACACCTGATGGGAAAAAAGATTGTGGATCGTGATGGCCAGACGATCGGAAAAATTAAGGACGTCGGGCTGAGTTCCGTGCTCCATGACGCATCCAGCAGTCAAGTGGCTGCCACGACTGGCTCGAGCCCGAGCGCCAGCGCCACCATCGGTGCCGGCGGTATGACGGGACGCTCCACGACGGGCATGATGGGGCAGGAACAGGTGCAGCTATACGTCGAACTCGACGACGCCGTCGGCCTTAAGGGTGATGACCTCGCCGTGATTCCCGCCTCGAGCCTGCAGTACGATAGTCAGAAACAGGAGCTCAAGCTCCAGATCAGCCGCAGCGAGTTCGCTTCGAAGCTCAAACAAAGCGAGAGCGGACAGTCTTCCCGGAAGTAATCGACCAACGAATACGCGTTAGATTCGACTCAAGCGAAAGCCGGACCTTGGTCCGGCTTTCTTTGTGGATCAGTAAATCGACGACTCCGTCGACGTAGTGCGGGCTCTGCTCAGTCCTTCGATGACCGGACATCCAGCGCGTCGCGCAGGCCGTCGCCGAGGAAGTTGAGTGAGAACAGAGTGAGCGAAAATGTGAACCCGGGAAAAACGAGCAACCACCAGAACTCTTCCATTTTTTCCGCACCATCCTTGATCAGCACGCCCCAGGAACTCATGGGTGGTTGCACGCCGAGACCAAGGAAGCTGAGAAACGCCTCGAGCAGCATCACGGCCGGAATGGTCAACGTGGTATATACAATGATGGGTCCGAGGATGTTTGGCAATATATGGCGGAAGATGATCCGCCGGCGGCCGAAGCCGAGTGAGCGGGCGGCTTCGATAAACTCCATTTTCTTCACGGCCATCACCTGGCTTCGAACGATGCGCGCCATGGTCAGCCACTCGACGGCGCCGATGGCCACGAAGAGCAGAATGATATTCCGCCCGAAGAAGACCATGAGCAGGATCACGAAGATCGGGAAAGGCAGCGAATACATGATGTCGACGGCGCGCATCATGAACGCATCCCGCTTCCCGCCGAAAAAACCCGCGACGGCGCCGTAGACAACGCCGATGGTCAGGGCGACGAAGGTGGCGGCGAGCCCGACTGCGAGCGAGACGCGGCCACCGAACAGTAAGCGCACCAGCAGATCGCGCCCGAGCGTATCGGTGCCAAGCCAGTGTTTCGCACTGGGGCCGGCCGCGCCCAGATCAAGGTCCTGTTCTTCGTAGCCGTAAGGGGAAAGAAACGGTCCGACGACGCAGGCGATCGTGATGATGCCGACCGTCCACAGTCCGAAGTAGGCGAGCTTGTTTTTGCGCAGTCGCAACCAGGCGTCGTGCCAGAGGGAGTTTCCTTTTTCCACTGGCTCGGCCAGCGGCGTGGCGCGCGCGTCGAGGGGTGGGTTGGGCGAGGAAGCGGCGTTCATGCGGCGCGGGCGTTCAGGATTCGAGGCGCACTTTGGGATTCATCCAAGCTTGAACGACATCGGCCACGAGGTTGAGCGCCATGATCAGCACGGCGTAAAGAATCACGGTTCCCAGCACCAAGGTGTAATCGCGATTGAAAGCACTGTTCACGAACTCCCGCCCGATCCCGGGAATTTGGAAAATGGTTTCGATCACGAATGACCCTGTGAGAATGCCGGCGACCGCGGGTCCGAGGTACGACACCACCGGAAGCAGTCCGCCCCGCAACGCATGCCGCGTGACCACGCGAAACTCCGAAGCACCTTTCGCCCGTGCCGTCCGGATGAAGTCCTGGTGCAGCACTTCCAGCATGCCGCCTCGGGTGAGGCGCGAGATGGGAGCGGCGTAGGCAATGCCCAGGACCAGTGCCGGGAGGACACGATCCATTGGCGAGTACCAGCCCGAAGCGTTGAACCAGCCGAGGTGAATGGCCGCGACGAGCACGAGCAACGGGCCCACGACAAACGTGGGCACGGAGATGCCGATCATCCCGAACGACGACGCCATGTAGTCCGCCCACGTGTTGCGGCGAACCGCGGCGATCGCGCCCAGCGTGATACCGAGGACGAGTGCGACCCCCAGCGACAGCAGTCCAAGTTCGGCGGATACAGGGAGTTTATCCAGCAGGATCTCGTTGACGGTACGATTGGGGTATTTGAACGAGGGCCCGAGATCGCCTTGCGCCAAGCTCCCCAGATAATCGAGGTATTGGCGCCAGAGAGGCTTGTCCAAGCCGTAGTGCGCCTCGAGGTTGCGGAGGATTTCCGGCGTCACGGCTTTTTCCGCGGTGAAGGGACCACCGGGCACGAAGCGGACCATGAAGAACGTCGCGGAGATGACGAGAAACAGGGCCAGGAGCGACTGCAGAAAACGCGACGTGATAAAGCGCAGCATGAGGGACAGGTGTCAGATGGCAGAACCGGGGAGTCAGACAAGGGTTAACCCGAAGATTCGTGGAATGTAAGGGGGCCGCCGGGTATTCCCGGGCGGCGGCGGTCGGGAGTGGCCAAGGGCCTCGGCGATCGGTCAGGGCGCGATATCGACGAATTTCCAGTTCCGGTTGTCGAGCACGTTGGGCACCCATTTGACCTTCGGATCCAAGGCGTAGACACGAGTGTAGAAATAGAGCGGCAGTATCGGTAGCTCATCCATCAGAATTTCCTCCATCTGGCGATAGAGGTCCATGCGGGTTTGCTCATCAGGCGCCGAGTAGGATTGCGCCAGCAGTCGTTCGTATTCGGCGTTCGACCAGCCAGTGTCGTTGTTGCCTCCGCCGGTGACCCACATGTCCAGGAAGGTATTGGGATCCGGATAATCCGCGATCCAGCCCGCGCGGGCGATGTCGTACGCGAGTACGTCCATCGCATCCAAGTACACTTTCCATTCCTGGTTCGCCAGGCCGATGTTGATGCCGAGATTGCGGCGCCACATCTG
>JBBQEG010000373.1:0-5444 GCA_038320495.1 Opitutales bacterium
CCGAGCGCGCGCTGGTGAGCTTCTACGGCATGCTCGCGCAGGGGTTTACCCGGAACACCTTTGTTTGTGGCGAGGGCAACTCGCTTCCTCCGGTGGATGCGTCCGGTCGCATGTTTTATTGTCCCCCGAACAGCGCGGCGAATGGTCACTTCCTTTCGATGCTGCGCAACGTTCTGGTGCAGGACTGGGATATCAGTGATGACGGGAGTCCGGATACGTTGCGGCTGCTGTTTGCCACGCCGCGACGCTGGCTCGAGGACGGCAAGCGGATCACGGTTGAGGACGCGCCGACGGCGTTCGGTCCCGTTTCGGTGCGAGTGGAATCACGACTCGCCGCGGGCGAGATCATCGCCGAGGTGAGGCTCCCGGCTCGCGAGACCCCAAAGCAAACGTTGCTGCGGATCCGCGTGCCGGACGGCTGGCGCGTGGTGTCAGCGAAAAGCGGGGATCAAACTTTTCCCTCCGACGTGAATGGAACCGTCGATATTTCGGCCTTGCGCGGAAACGCGACGATTCGATTTGGCGTGGCCAAGATCTGACGCGGGTTCCGGAATGAGCCCGGACCGCGCCTAATCCAGCTGCGGTGGAACATTCCCGTAGCGCCAGGGTTGTCCCGGAGCCTTTTGCTTCGGGTACTCCGGTGCGGGTGACGGCGTCATTTGATTCGCGAGCTCGATGCCGGATTCGGCAAACTGGCGTCCCGCGGTTGTCTCGAGATTACTATAAAGAGTCAGGCGAGTTTCATAACCACCGCCCGCCGAACTGAACGCCTCCTCGGTCGGCACATAGCCCACGCAGCCGTTCGCGAGCTCCACAGGGAAGGTGTAACTAAACTGGCTGCCTTGTTTTATATCCAAGCCGTATTGCACGAAATATTCGGCGGGATTGCTGACGCAGACCGCCGGTCCGATTTGCAGGGCCTGGACTTCGACTTCAACGGCCGGTTCGACTTTGAGGAGCTCGTCGAGCAGGACGGTTTCCTTCGCGAAAATCCAGTCCGTGAAATCCGGCGGCCGCTTGCCGTGCGCCAGGGTGACCTTCGCTTTGGAGATGTTTTCCGGTGACGGCGTCCGGCGCGGGATGGTCCACGTCTTTTGGCGTGAATCGACGGGAATATCACTGCTGCGTGGAACGCTGAGCAAGACCTTCACGGCTTCGGCGCCCACCCGTCCGCCGACGAAATGCCCCCAGGCTTCGGGCGCTGGGCGTTGGTAGGGGCTTAGATTATTGACCTGGGTGACGTCGCCGCACGCGCCGGCGAGAAAAACCACCGGTGCGCGCGTATCAAGTGCACCCTGAATAGTGCGTTCGAGGTAGTATATCCAGTTTGCGGATATGCCGCCGGGATTGGTCGTGGCGTGGCACGAGAAATTTACCACGGTGCCGATCAGCTTGCCGCTGAGATCCCAGGCACCAATCACGCCCACCTGCGGATCGATCGGGCCGGCATAGTCGATGATGTCCGGATTCATTGCCCCCGGGTGGCTCCAGCTCTGACCGTTTTTCATCCGCAGCCGGCGGTTGAACGCAATCTGGTCCTCGTGTCCGTACCCAAACCCAAGTTGAGCAGGCACGCGTCCGGCATCGGCAGCTTTCACGGCTTGGACGATCTCGTGGGTGACGCGCATCAGGTAACCGGCATCGGCCATGGACGATTCTTCGTAGGCGAGACGGCGGATGTCTTCGGGAGCGTGATCGAATTGACCGGGTAGGACCATTCCGACCGGACCGGACGAGTGGGAGTGCGAGGCGCCGATCATCACGGCGCTCCCGGGAATGCGGGTGAGTTTTTCGATTTCGGTCCGCGCGTCGACGACGACGTGGCGCGGTACGATCAACGCGTCGAGTCCGACCAGAACGACCTTGCTCCGGCCGTCGTCGAACAACGCGACGCGCACCTTGCAGGGATCGTGGAACGTGCGGTGAAAGTTTTTACCGTAGCCGCCCGGTTGCTCCATGCCGATCGAAGGGGTGATGTCGCGCTCGGCGAAACCGACTTTGATGCCGACCGAGGCGGGCTGCGCTGCGTGGACCGTGGTCAAAAGGGCGAGCAGGAAAGTGGCGTGACCGAGGTGCTGACGAGTGCGAGTATTCATGGTTTCCGACGGACGAGGGCGAGAGGCTTGACGGTGTTCCAAGGCCTGTGAAGGAGGGGAGAGTGCCGGCTTGAAACCGGGGCGTTCAAGTCTGTTTATCTGGTTTATTCATTTCTCAAACGTATCCGGTATTGAATTCAGGTGAACACAGGTTTTGCCGACGTATGGGAGGTGAGAATCGAGAGGGGGCGGGAAGGCCGCTTCGGCTGAGCGGGGCTCGCGAGCGGATTCTTTAAGTGAGTGTTGGCACTTCGGCTGCGGAAAACCTGGGAACGGCGTTGGTTGCGGCGTTTGGAGCGAGTGCGTCGGAGAGCGTCTCGTGGAAGGCGCAGGTGGCGCGTCGCGCGCAGGAGGGATTACGGCAATGTGCGCGCATGGTAGGCGACCGGGCGGGAAGGTGCCGGATGACAATGGCGATCATTGACGTGGCGCGAATCGTTTGGATTCTTCGCATTACGATTATTCATGTCCGCCGACCCCTTAAACCTCACCATCGACCGTCCGAAAGTCGTCTACCGGCAGATTAGCGAACAGATTCGCGACCTCATCGTTTCGGGCCAGCTCGCGCCCGGCACGAAATTGCCGTCCAGCTCCGAACTGGCGGCCAAATGGCAAACCCACGCGGCGACCATTCATGCGGCGCTCATCCCACTCGTCAAAGAAGGACTGCTGACGCGGCAGCCCAAAATTGGGACCTTCGTGAGCAAACGGCGCGCGCGGTTAAGCGACGTGGGTATTTATTATGATTCGAACATTTGGCTGAACCAGGCGAACGGGTTCAAACGCGCAGTGCATGTAGAACTCGCCCGGTTACTGGAGGCGGAAAAGATCAATGTGAAGGTCTGGTTTGATCCCCGCAGTGAAAAACAGCGTGGCAAGACTTGGAATGATTTGGCGCGGGCGGTGGACCGGCGCGATGTCCAGGCCGTGATCGCGACCGACGTGCCCGATGACGTGGTGGGTTGGCTGCAGTCGTTGCCGGTGCTGACGGCGTATTTTTCGTATGCTCCGGTTCGGAACCGGGTGTTGTTGGATTTTGACCAGTTTGCGGAAGCGTCGGTCGCGCTGCTCAAGAAGCAGGGGTGTCGGTCGGCGGGGATGATTTCCATCCTCGAGCCTGGAAAGCCGAGTTCGGCGACGTCCGTGACGACGAGCAGCGATTTCTACGCGCACTTCACGGAAGTCTGCGCCGCGCACGGGATCGAAGTACGGAAAGAATGGATACGCACCGCGCACGGGTTTGTACGGGACGAGTCGCAGGAGGAATTTGGCTATAAGGAATTCAAGGAGATCTGGCGGCAGGCGGCGCGACCGGATGGGCTGGTGGTCTTTCCTGACACGAGCGTCCCCGGTGTGATCATGTCGGTGCTCGAGCAGCGGGTGAACGTGCCTGATGAGCTGAAGATCGTGGCGCACAAGCACGCGGAAATTAATTTCCTCTGCCCGCTCCCCATTACGTTTTTATATAGCAGTACGGGACAGATCGCCCGGGCGCTCTTCTCGCAAATTGAGCGGCAGTTCGAAGGTGGAACGTGCGAGCCGATCACGCTACCGTTTCACGCGACGCCGAAAAACCTGCGGGTGGGGAAGTAGGAGGTGGCGTCGTTGCGAGAATGTTGGAAGCACGACCCAAAGACGTCATGCCCTGATTTTTGACCAACTGACTATCTCACGCGAAGCCGCGAAGAGAAGACAAGGAACTGACTTCTCCTCCTTCCGAGCTTCGCGTCTTCGCGTGAGCTGTTTTGTCGGATTGAAATCCGGTTTGCTGGCAACTCACGCTGGAGGCCGCTTTGCACAAGGTGAGAAAGTGACTGCGCGATGCGGAGAATTTCAGCGAAAGGCGCCGAATGGAAAGTGGCAGTCGCCGGGACACTGCGCCAATCCTTAGCCGCGCCGTCTCGCTGGATCGCGGACACCCTCAAGATGGGTAATCCCGGCCCGGTGCAAGGCCAAATCTCACGCCATATTCAGCGTTCAGCGGACTGACCACGTCGGTCAGCCCTTCTCCAACAAATCGAGGCTCAGATTCCCGTACTTTAAGAGAAACTCAACATGATCGAGCGCGTGGTCGCCCGGCCAATAGTTCTGAGGGAAGACGTCATCGATCTCCCCTCTGGAATTTATCTTCGTTTGTCGCCGACTGCCGATGCGGGATCTATGCGTTGCGACAACTTCGGGCAACGAATAGTGCTTCAACAACCATTGGGTCCCGACGGGTCGCATAAAAATCGATTTACAGACACAAAAAAGATTAGATTGCCGACCAAGTGAATAAAAATCGTTAAATCTGTGAGATTGCGCTAACGAAGCAGCCCGAGGACCCGCCGCCCCGCGAGACGCTGCAGAGCGCCGCGGGATTTAACGCCACCCTGCTCACCGGCGCTTGGCTGGAGGGCACCATCTTTGGAAAACCAACGGGCGGGATCACGGGGTCGAGGCGTGTATTGTTAGTTTCCAGTCCGGCTCGAAGGTCGAGGCTACCAGAGCGAATCTATCTCACCTGATAGCCACATCCACTGACCGACCGCGAACCAACTGACAAAACACGTCGTGACCCCGGGGGTCGGGCCCGCCTCATGACATTACCACTGAAGCGAAGGGTGCATCCTGGAAAGCGGTGATTGCCGCGGCCATGAAGACGACGACCACTGCGTCAAACCCGTGGCTGGCAAGCCAGCTCAATATGGACAGCCCATTCCGATTGTGCCGGCTCGTGAACACGTGTCGCGCCACACCTGCCGGGTTCCAACCGCACGTCGAAAAAATTGCAAAGTGCAAAGTTTGACCCCTTGATTGTCCCTGACCCCTTGATTGTCCCTGGACGCCTTGCCTAATCGGATTTGGCGGCCCAAGGTAAGCCGGTATCTTACCGGCATGACTACGTGTATTTCCAGCAAGGGCCAGTTGGTGCTCCCCGCCGAGCTCCGGCGACAGGACGGCATCGAGCCGGGCCAGGAGTTCGAAATCGAGCGCCTCGACCGCGGCGAGTATCGCCTCATTCGTCACACGCCGCCGCCGAACGAACAGGCAAGGAAGAACAGCTTGTCGTCGGGTTGTCGCTGCCAAGCGCTGACTTTGCGGCTGACTTTATGAAGATTGCCCTTGTTCAGCGTCGTCGCCAGCCAGCGATTCGTTGCCGTGGTGCTCGTCACGCGATGAGAAGGGAGCAGCAGGGCCAAGGGTGGCCGTCGCGGCGGACGGAGAATCGCGCGAATGAGAAACGTGGCCGCAGCGTGGCCAGCATTCTTTGGCGGTCAGGCGAAGGGCGCGCTGTTTCGTGTCATCGGTTCCACGGCTGCTTCTGCTTGGTCTCGGTGAAGCGCTTCGCCGGGTCCGTGTGCGGGT
>JBBQEG010000374.1:0-5440 GCA_038320495.1 Opitutales bacterium
CCGCCTTTTTGCGCGAGCGCTCGCCTTCGGGACGTCGGACCGCGACGCGAGCGTCATCATCACGGCGGAGATTATCGGCGTTTCCGAGGCGCTCAGCAACGCCGTCGCCGCCGGCATTCGTGCGAAGCATCCGCAGATCCCGCGAGGCAACGTCGCGGTCTGTACCACTCATGTGCATACGGGTCCGGCGATTGCCGGTGTGTTGCCCTTCATGTATTCGGCGGATCTGCCACCTGATCAACAGGCGCGAATTCAGCGTTACACCGAAGCGCTCCAGGCGAAACTGATCGAGGTGGCGCTCGCGGCCCTGGCTGCCCGCCAGCCGGGTAGCCTCGGTTGGGCGGAAGGCAAGGTCGGCTTTGCGACCCACCGACGCGTGGTGGTCGATGGCAAGTGGAAGGCCTTTGGCAGCGCGCCCGATGGTCCGGTCGATCATGCATTGCCGGTGATGCGTGCGGCCGATGCGCGGGGCAGTGTCCGGGCGGTGTTGCTGAATTACGCCTGCCATTGCACGACCCTCGGCGGCAACGACAATTTTGTGCACTCCGACTGGGCTGGCGATGCGGCGCGGCGCATTGAAGCGGCCCATGATGGGGCGGTGGCGCTCGTCGCGATCGGGTGTGGCGCCGATGCGAATCCCAATGTGCGGGCCATCGCCGGCGTCGCGGAAAACGGTGAGAAAATCGCCGTCGAAGTCGCCCGGTTACTCGGCGGTACGCTGCACCCACTCGGGCCTGTTACGACGGCGACCTATCGCCCGATCACACTCGAGTTGGGACCGCTGCCGACCCGGGCCGAACTGGTCGCGCGGACGGATCCGAAGGAACGGCAAACCGTGTCCTACGCCGCAGAGAAATTCCTCGAGCAGCTGGATGCCGGGAAACTGCCCAATGCGATTCCGTATCCGGTGCAAACGTGGCGCTTCGGCCGCGACCTTGCAATGGTGTTTCTCGCGGGCGAGGTCGTATCGGAATACTCATTACGGCTCAAAAAGGAACTCGATGGCACGCGCCTCTGGGTAAACGCCTATGCCAACAGTGTGCCGACCTACGTGGCGTCGAAACGGATGTTTCCGGAAGGCGGCTACGAGGTGGACAACTCGATGAATTATTATGGATGGGCTACGCGCCTTTCGATCGACACCGAAGATCGCTTGATCGGCACCGTGCGCGACATGCTCGGCTCGGATTTCAACCGCTCCGGCAGCCCATCGAAATGAACTCACGTTTCCTGCTTCGCGCCGTCGGACTTACGGTGTTGGCGGTGAGTGCCGCGAGCGCCTACAAGGAAGTTCCGCCGCCCGAGAAAGTGGTGTTGCCGAAGGCGCTCACCGCGGCTGAATCTCTCGCGGCCATCACGGTTGCTCCCGGGTTTGAAGTCGAGCTGGTCGCAGCCGAGCCGCTGGTGATGGATCCGATCGATTTGGCGTGGGGCGCGGACGGACGCATGTGGGTCGTCGAAATGGCGGATTACCCACTTGGCGTCGACGGTTCCGGCAAGTCGGGCGGGCGTATCCGTTTTCTTGAGTCGACCCGCGGCGATGGACGCTACGACCAGTCGACCTTGTTTGCGGACGGCCTGAATTATCCGACCTCGGTTGTGCCCTGGAGGAATGGAGTGCTCGTGACGGCGGTACCGGATGTGCTGTACCTTGAAGACACGAATGGCGACGGCCGGGCGGACCGGACGACGCGGCTTTATACGGGGCTGGCGGAGGGAAATCAGCAGCATCTCGCGAACGGCATGCAATGGGCGCTCGACGGCTGGCTGCACATCGCCAACGGCGACAGCGGTGGAAAAATTCAATCGCTGAAAACCGGCCAGGTGATTGACGTGGGTCGGCGCGATTATCGGATCCGTCCGGACACCGGCGAAATCGAATTGTTGGCGGGGCAGACGCAGGTTGGCCGCAATCGGGACGACTGGGGAAACTGGTTTGGTTGCAACAATTCGAATCCATTTTGGCACTACGCGCTGGAGGATCACTATCTCCGGCGGAATCCACACCTCGCGCCGCCCAACTCGATTGTTTCGATCGGCACGATTCCGGGCGCGGCGCCGGTTTATCCCACGAGTGAGACGATCGCGCGTTTCAACGACCCGCATGGCCGCAATCATTTCACATCGGCCTGCGGGACGATGATCTACCGCGACACGTGGCTCGGCGCCGGATTGGCCGGCAACATCTTCACCTGCGAGCCAGTGCACAACCTCGTCGGCCGCGCGCAGGTGCGACCGGTGGGCGTAACGTTCAAGGCGGAACGGGCACCATCGGAGCAGACCTCGGAATTCTTCGCGTCGACCGACAACTGGTCGCGTTTCACCGGAGTGCGCGCCGGGCCGGATGGTGCTCTCTACATTGTCGATATGTATCGCCTCGTGATCGAGCACCCGAAGTGGATTCCGGACGCCTGGCAGAAGCAGCTCGGTGATCTGCGCGCGGGGAAAGATCAGGGACGAATCTATCGCGTGCGGCCGAAGGGCGTGGCGCTGCGTCCGGTTCCGCGGCTGGACCGGGCCGATACGGCTGGGTTGGTGGCGGCGCTGCAAAGTCCCAGTGGGGTAGTGCGCGATCTCGCGCAGCAGCAACTGGCCTGGCGCCAGAATAAGTCAGCGGCGAGTTCGCTCGTTCGCCTGGCCCGCGATGCCGCTGAGCCGGCGGCCCGGTTGCAGGCGCTGTGGAGCTTGCAGTCGATCGGAGCGCTCGCTCCGGCGGCGATTCAGACGGCGATGGAGGATTCCCATCCGGGCGTGAGGCGGGCGGGGGTGCGTCTGACTGAAGGATTCGTCGCGAGTGCGCCGGAGCTGCTCGATCGGGTGGTGGCGTTGGTTGATGATTTGGATGCCACCGTTCGCCTTCAGGTCGCGTATACCCTGGGTGAATGGAAACTACCGGCTGCGGGGGTGGCGCTCGCGCGGCTGCTGCGGGCCAATGACGACCCGTTCATTCGGGCGGCGGCGTTGAGTTCGGCGCTGCCCCATGGAGATGGTTTGATTGCGGAGTTGAGTGCTCAAGGCCGGGGCGATGATCCGCTGGTGATCGAGATCGCGACCGTGACGCAGAATGCCAAGGCGCTGGCGTCGCTCCTCAGCGCGGTGGCCGTTTCCCGGAGTCCGGCGGAGCGCACGCAGCAGTTCCTCTCGCTGGGTCAGTTGCTGGACTGGCTCCAGCGTAACAACAAAACCATTACATCGTTGCAGGGGACGGGGGGCGAGCCGAT
The DNA here is from genome assembly GCA_038320495.1 of Opitutales bacterium. GTDB lineage: Bacteria > Verrucomicrobiota > Verrucomicrobiia > Opitutales > Opitutaceae > ER46. Next base: position 3,222 of record JBBQEG010000374.1, read on the forward strand.
GCAGCGGGCGCTTGATGCGGTGGACGGGCTGTTGGCGACGGCCCGCACGGTCGCGGTCGAGCTAAAGGCGCCGCCCGGTCAGCGCGTGGCGGCCGTGAAGGTGCTGGGTCGCGGCCGCAGTCACCAGGCGGATGATTTTGAAACGCTCGCGGGACTGTTGTCGCCCCAGACTCCGGTCGAGCTGCAGCTCGCGGCGGTCGAGGCACTCGGCCGCATGAACCGCACCGCGGTGCCTGATCGGTTACTTGCGGGCTGGAGCGGGTATGGGCGGGCGGTGCGTGCAGCGGTGCTCGAGCTCGTGACCAGTCGGGCGGCGTGGGCCAACGTGCTCCTCGACCAGGTGGAGCGCGACCGCACGCTGCTGGCGCAAATCGACGCCGGGCCGCGGATGGCGCTGACGCAACACAGCAACGCCAATCTAGCGATCCGAGCCGGGAAGATCTTTAACGCCGGCATCGATGCAAACCGCCAGCAGGTGATTGATCGTTATGAAAAGACGCTGTCGTCATTGCGCGGCGAGGCAGAGCGAGGTCGGACGGTCTTCGCGAACACTTGCAGTGCGTGTCACGCGTTTGGCGCGATCGAAGGCCGACCGGTGGGGCCGGATCTGGCGGCGGTGAAGGATCGCAGCACGCCGTATTTGTTGGTGCACATTCTGGATCCGAACCGGGCCGTAGAGGATCGCTACGTGCTCTACTCGGCGGCGACCCAGGATAACCGGGCGCTCGCGGGCATGCTCACCGGTGAAGCTGGAAACAGCCTGACGTTAACCGGGATCGACGGAACGGAGCAGGTCATCTTGCGCAGCGAGCTCCGTTCGCTGACCAGCACCGGGCGTTCGTTAATGCCCGACGGCTTGGAAGCGGCGCTCAACGAACAAGCCATGGCGGACCTGATCGCGTTCCTGGCGCCGTCGCCGAAGTAAGTGAACCGAGGTGAAAGAGGCATTCCTGCCTGTAAGTTCTTTCGAACTCGGGGGAGGCCGATCTCGGAACAGACAGGAATGTCTGTGTTACTTTCGGACTGAGACGGCGGGCGTTGAGCTTAAAAAAACGACCACCGCGTCATTTCGTGCTTCAATGACGGCTCGGAACTGCGCTTTGTTGCGCAGTCCGCCTTTATCATCCTCAACGACGTTTCGCGCGTGGAAAAAACATCTGCCCCTCAGTCCAGTCTTTGGAAAGCACTCGGTCCGACCCTGATCACGGCTGCCGTGGTCATCGGTCCAGGAACCATCACGGTGGCGTCGAAGCTGGGGGCAGGCCAGGGGTATTCGTACCTCTGGGTCGTCGTCGGTGCGGCCATCTTCATGTGGCTGTTTACGACGATGGCGGCGCGCGTGGGAATCTTGAACCAGGAGTCGCTCATGACAGTGATGGCGCGGCTTTATAGCCGGCCCGTCGCGGTGGTTGTCGGCGTGTTGGCGTTTACGGTGGCAACGGCCTTTCAGCTTTCGAACTATCTCGCTTGTGCGACGGCGTTGACGACGTTGTCGGGAATTTCGGAAAACGTCTGGATTGGCGTGGTGGGTGCCGGTGGTTTGGTCTTTCTGCTCGTGCGGCATTTGTACCGTTTTGCGGAGCGCATTATGTCGATTCTGGTCTTCAGCATGGTGGCCGCATTTTTTGTAAATCTGATTTTTGCCCGCCCGAATTGGGGCGGCGTGGCGCAAGGGCTCATGCCGCGGACCTGGCCGGCCGAGATCAATCCGCTCGTACTCGCAATGGTCGCGACCACCTTCTCGGTGATCGCGGCGCTCTATCAGGGGATGCTGGCACGGCAAAAAGGTTGGACCGCCGCCGATCTGCCGTTGTCGCGGCGCGAGGCGGCTGTTGGCATTGGATTGCTCGGTTCCATTTCGTGCGTGATCATGATCACGGCCGGTACGGTTTTGCGTGGCGTGAATGTGACCAGTGCGGCGGTGCTCGGCGGGCAACTCGAGCCGGTGCTGGGACCGATGGCGGTGTGGTTATTTAGTGTGGGTTTTCTGGCGGCGGGATTTTCATCGGTGGTCATCAACCCGATGGTCGGTGGCGGACTGCTCTCCGATGCGCTTGGCTTGGGCGACCGGGTGGATTCCAAATGGCCGCGTCTGTTGAGCGGAGCCGGGATGGTCACCGGCATTGTGCTGGCGTATATTACCTTTAGCGCCGGCTCAGTCCTTGATGGAATTGTTTGGGCGCAGAGCGCGACGATTATTGCGGTGCCATTGTGCGCGA
>JBBQEG010000375.1:0-5437 GCA_038320495.1 Opitutales bacterium
GGGACTGAGCCCGAGTGGCACGGGAATGCACGGGCGAAGGCGAGCCCGTTGGGAGTCTCCCGACTCGGGCCCCGGTTCATCTACGGTCCGCCTATCGGGCGGTGCGCAGCTGCACGCTGTCGACGAGGCGGTCTTGCGCCAGAATGTCGGTCGCCACGATGAGCTTGTCGCCGGGCAGAATGCGCTTGATGCGTTGCAAAAGGGCGATCGCTTGCTCGATGGTATCGTTGGGATCGGCGGCGAGCGGCATCAGAAACGGCTCGACGGATCGCAGCAGACGCAGGTGGCGGAACACCTCGGGCGACGGCGTAAACGCGAGAATCGGTGAGTGCACGGGTCGAAGCAAGGCGAGCCCTTGGGCCATAAAGCCGTGGCGGGTAAACGTCACCAGCTTGGAGTTGGGAAGTTCGTTCGCGAGGACCACGGCGGAGTGCAGCACTTTCATCCGCTCGCCGATGAACACGGCTGGCTCTTTCCAGTCGCTGTCGGCTTCGCGTTCGATGCGACGCGCGATCGTGTCGAGCATCTGCACGCATTCGAGCGGGTATTTGCCGATGGTCGTTTCGCCGGACAGCATAACGCAATCGGCCATCTCGTACACCGCGTTGGCGACGTCCGTGATTTCCGCCCGCGTTGGGACAGGCTGCGAAATCATGGACTCGAGCATGTGGGTGGCGACGATCACCGGGCGGCCTTGAGCAAGGCAGGCGCGGACGGCGCGGCGTTGAATCACGGGCAGCTCCTCGAAGGGGCATTCAATGCCGAGGTCACCGCGGGCGACCATGAGTGCATCGCAGGCGCTCACGATCTCGTTGAGATTATCGATGGCGGATTGATCCTCGATTTTCGCGATGATGCGGACCTTCGATTTCTGCTCTACGAGGAAACTGCGAAGGAGTTCGATGTCAGCGGCGGCGCGAACGAACGAGAGGGCGAGGTAATCGATGCCTTCTTCCAAACCCACGAGGGAGTCGGCCCGGTCTTTTTCGGTGAAGGAGGGCAAATTCACCTTCACGCCGGGAAGGTTGATGTGCCGGCGCGATTTGAGTTCGCCCGGAATGAGCACCCGGCAACGGATACGCGCGGCGTCCTTTTCCAGCACTTCGAGGCGAAGCAGTCCGTTGTCGACCAGTACGGTGTCGCCGATGGCGATATCGTTAACCAAGTCCTTATAGTTGACGTCCACCGAGCGGATTTCCTCGCCGCCGCCCTGGCCGGTGCTGTCGCCGGGCTTCACGGTAAAGTCGAAAATCTCGCCCGCTTTCAATTCGATCGGGACGCTAAGATCGCCGGTGCGAATCTCCGGGCCCTTGATGTCCATCATGATGGCGACGTCGCGATCCACCCGTTTACTGATCGCCCGAATGCGTCGAATCACCCCGCGCGTCCAGTCGTGTTTCGCGTGGGCCATGTTGAGACGGATGATATCCGCTCCGGCGAGGATGAGTTTTTCCAGCATCTCCTCGCTCTCCGTGGCAGGCCCCAGCGTTAAGATGATTTTGGTGCGGCGGAACAGATGATTGGCGCTCATGGACGCAGCCATCCGTGCACTTATCGTGCCGCGGGGCAAGCGTGGGGGGGCGAGTTCCCTGGCATAATGCGCCGCGACCCCGAGTGCCGCGCTAAAGCAGATCGTAGAAGGGCGTACTTTCGCCCTGTTCGACCACCGAAAACTCGCATGCGCTGAGCGCGATTCGCATGGGCGCGAAGACGCTTTCGACCGCCGCGCGCGAGTTACAATCGCGCGAGAGATGCGTCAGATAAATTCGTCGCCAGCGCGGGCTCGCCACCGCGGCTAGCAAATCGTGCGCGGCGACATTTGAGAGATGCCCGTGCCGGCCGGAAATGCGCTGCTTCAAAGACCATGGGCGCCGCGTGTCGTTTTTCAGCAGTTCCGGACAATGGTTCGACTCCACCACCACGACTTCACAGTCGCGGATGCATTCGTGAATGTTCTGCGGTGCGTAGCCGAGATCGGTGAGAAATGCGAGGGACCGGCGGGGCGTGAAAAGATCGCCATCCTGACCACTGGTGAAACGAAACCCCACCGGCTCCTGTGCGTCGTGAGGGACCGCGAAACTCTCGATCAGCAGATCGCGAAATACGAAACGCGATCCGGTCTGGAAAATCTGCCAGTCGGGCCGGTGAGAGAGCCCGGACTGGACGGCACGCGACGTCGCCGCATTCGCGAAAAACCGGATACGCGGAAATTTTTTGAGTCCGTCGATGCCCGCCGCATGATCGCCATGTTCGTGGGTGAGAAAAACCGCATCAACCCGCTCCAGCGACTCGCCGATGTTCGCCAGGAGTTGCGTGAGTTTGCGCGCCGAGAACCCGGCATCGACCAGCACCCGCGCATTCTCGGTTACCAGCAGGGCAGCGTTGCCCGAACTGCCCGTACCGAGAATACTGAAACGCATCGCCATGTGGTGGCTGCGTTGAAACGGCAGGCGACCCGTCCGCCAACAAGAAAACACCGCAAAATAGAGGTCGGTCAACCGAGCGCCCGCGTGGCAGGAGCTTGGCGCAGCGTTTTTCCCGGTGCCGCTGCATCCATTCAGTATGGGCGGCGGCGTCGAACAGCTAGGCGTCTCTCATGGCGGCGAACGGGAATCCGATCCCAGTTGGCTGTAAACAGGATCCGTTGGTTCGTGGAGTGGGCTTTGTGGCGGAAAGGCACTTCAGTGGTCGTGTTCTTTCGCTTTCGACCACTCGGCCCTGCCTCCGATCGCTCGAAAATGCGGTTGCCGCTTACGAACTGTGACATTTCATCCCTTTTGCAATGGACGAACGGGCTTGCGCCAAATGGGACGTTATCGTGATCGGCGGCGCCCTTTCCGGCGCGGCGACCACGTGTCTCCTGCTGCGCCGTAATCCCAAGCTGCGCGTCCTCATTCTCGAACGTTCCGAGAAATTCAAACGTCGCGTCGGCGAATCCACGGTAGAGATTAGCGCGTTTTTCCTCGGCCGCGTGCTCGGCCTCACTGAGCACCTCGTGCAGGAGCATCTCGTGAAACAGGGCCTGCGGTTCTGGTTCATGAACGACCAGACGCGTTCTCTCGACCAGTGCAGCGAGACCGGTCCGGGCTATAACGTTCGCCTGCCCGGTTATCAAGTCGACCGCGCCGTGCTCGACGAACACGTCCTGGCCACCGCCATCCGCGAAGGCGCCACCGTCCTGCGCGGGCTGCGCGTGCGCTCGGTGCAATTGGCTGCTGGCGGTTTGCAGACGGTGGAGTGGGATGACGCCGATGGCGTTCGCCAAACGACCGAGGCACGGTGGGTGGTGGATGCGTCCGGCGTGGCAGCCTTGCTCGCGCGCCAGGAAAACTGGTTGCAGCCCAACCGCGAACACCCGACGGCCACGTGCTGGAGCCGTTGGAGCAACGTCCGCAGCTGGGACGATCGCGCACTCGCGGCGAAGTTTCCGGCCTGGGCCAATCGCACCCGCGCCGTTCGTTCCACCGCGACCAATCATTTGGTGGGCCTCGGCTGGTGGGCCTGGTGGATCCCGCTCAAAGGCGGCGACGTCAGCATCGGCGTCACTTACGATCAACGTCTCACGGAGCTGCCCGAAGGCCCGAATCTGGGGGCGCGGCTGCGCACGATGCTGCTGACCCATCCCGCGGCGCGCGAACTGATGGCTGAGGCCAGCTGTCGCGAACACGACGTGCATTTCCGGCGGCACCTCCCGTATTACAGCACGACCTTTGCGACCGACGGCGCGGTGCTGGTGGGCGATGCGGCCGGGTTCATTGATCCGTTTTATTCCCCCGGGATGGACTGGATTGCGTTCACCTCAAGTGCCGCGGTCACTCTGATCGACGACAGCTTTCACGGCAAACCGGTCGCTCCCCGGATCGTCCGGCACAACCAGCACTTCACCATCAGCTACGACCGGTGGTTTCGGGCGCTGTATCAGAACAAGTATTACTACATGGGCGACCAGGAGTTGATGACCCTGGCGTTCCGACTTGATCTCGGGCTCTATTATTTCGGCGTGGTGGCGTTCCCCTTCACGCATGGGGCGCGGGCGTTGGAGATTCCGCCGTTTGCGCACCCGAGTGCCAAGTGGCCGTTTCGTTTGATCGCGCTCTACAATCGCCGCTTCGCCGCCATTGCGCGGTCCCGGCTGGCGCGTGGCACCTGGGGGCGACGCAACGCGATGCACAACGTCCGCTTCACCAGTTACGAATTCGATCGTCGCTTGCCGCTCCGCATTCTCGCTGCGCTGGGCTCATGGATCGGACTCGAATTGCGCGAGGGCTGGCGGTCCTGGTTCGCTCCTTCGCCGGTGGCGCCGGCTGTTGCGGCCCCGACCGGCATGGCGGCCGAGGTTGCCCGGCCACCGGCCGCGCCTAATACTCAACTTACCTGATGCAACCGTCTGTTTCGACTTCAAACCCGGCCTCGCTGACCCCGGCGGTGGCAGCGCTGCTTCGTCATTTTCCCGAGGAGGTGCGCGGCGCGTTTGTGCGGCTGCGCGAGTCGGGTGATTCGGCGGCGGGCGATACGTTGGTCCTGGCGATTGTCGCTGACCACATGCCGGACAAAAACGCGGCGTTGGTCGACTCCGCGGCGCTCATGGCTGACCTCGGTTTCGACTCCGTCACAATCGCCGAAATGGTTTTTTTCCTCGAGGATTTGCTGCAGGTCAACGTGTCCAACGCGGAGATTATTCGCGTCCGCACCGTCGGAGATTTGCGGGCCTTTGTGCGCGTCAAGCTCGCCGTCCAGACTGCCGGGCGTGATCCGGCGCCGCGCGCATGAGTCGCCGGGCGGTTGTCACCGGGCTCGGCTTCATCACCCCGATCGGTAATGAAGGTACGGCCGTGCTGGACAGCCTGCGCACGCTGCGTTCCGGGCTCGAGCGCGTCGAGTTTCTCGGCAACCCCGCGCTCACGGTCAAAGTGGCGGGCACGATCAAGGAGTTTGTGACCGAGTCACCGAGCTGGCGGGACTGGCGTTGTCCGGCGCGTTACGACCTGCCGCGGGAAGCATTGCGCAGCGTCGGACCGCACGGGCTGTACGCGCTCTGTGCGACGGAACAGGCTTTGCTCGAAGCGGGATTGACGCGCGACGAGCTGACGGACGGAAACACCGGGCTGTATTGCGCGTCCTCCGGTTCCGCCTTCATGGCTTACCATCATCTCTCGCAATTGCATGCGGTGCGAGGTGAGCGCGGGAATCCGATGGCGGTGGTGGCTTCGATTTCGGGTACGTTGAATTTCAACCTCGCGGCGCGTTACGGAATTCGTGGGGCCGTCGGCGGCTTCGCATCGGCGTGCGCCTCCTCGAGTCACGCGCTCGGTTGTGCGCTCGACGACATCCGACTCGGCCGCCAAACGCGCATGCTGGTTGTCGGCGCGGAAGAGGTTAACGCGGAGACGATTCTTCCCTTCGCGGCGATGCGCGCCCTGTCGACCCAGACCGAGCC
>JBBQEG010000376.1:0-5431 GCA_038320495.1 Opitutales bacterium
ATATTTCCCGACATGCCATTTATAAACAGCGTCAGCATCGCGTCGCCTTTCACGCGGGACAGCACTTCAGCCAGGGTGTGCGGGTAGTCCGCTGAGAAACGACTGCCTCCCACCACGGCGACATGCAGGGCAAAATTGACGATCGTCGCCAGCGCGGCACCGCTGGCCGACTCGATATAGACCACGCCCACTTCGGGATCAATGGGGCCGGTCGCGCGGACAATGGCGGGGTTCTGGCGGCCCGGGTTCATCTTTACTGTGCCGTCGCGCAGAAGAGCCCGACGGTTGAAACTGATTGTATCCTCGTGTCCGCGTCCCGCAAACAACCGGGCGGGTTGCAGGTCGGCTTCCGCGAGGCGAACGGACTCGGCGATCAGTCCGGGAAGGGTTTCACTATAGTGTTCGCTCAGCTGCCGCGCCTCCGCGGTGGCCAGGGTATAAAAGAGCGGATGCGTTTGGGGGCCGGCATGGCAGTGGGTCGCGGCGAGGATGACGTGGTCGGGCCGTACACCGGTGCGGGAGGCGATGAGTTCGCGCGTCGCCCGCACGATCGGCGGATGGAGGCTGATGACATCGCACGCGACAATCGCGGCCTTTACGCCGTCGATTTCAAAGACCACGGCCTTCGCATGCAGATCGCTCGCCACGGCGGTGGCGACGGTGATGCCATAGGAGTTGCCCATGACACTTCCGATGGGTGGCGTGATCACGACCTTGGCGCGCCCGGCACGGAACGCGGGGGCGGCGGTCTGAGCGCCGACTGTCGCCGAGATAGCGACATACACCCCGATAATCAGGGCGGCGAATAGGGAACGGGTTCTCATAGAAGCGTCATCCGGAGAAGGAGGGCAATCAGAGGCGAAACACTGGTCCGTTGGCACGCGGTGCCAGCGTTTCAGGGAGCGAGTGTGGTTCTCGCGAGGGGCGGTTCAGGACCGTGGTGGGCTGGTCACTTGCCGTCGTTCCAGAGGATGTGCGTGCCGCTCTTACCGGCGACCACCACGTCTTTCCAGCCGTTGCCGTCGAGATCGGCGAGGCGGATCTGCAGGCCGATGCCCGGGCCATTTTCGGCAATCAGGTGCTTGCTGAACATCCGCGTCGTGGGGTTCCACTTGTAGTAATAGACACAACCGGGCTCGTTATCGCCCGGGTCATTACCGCTGTGCGCCCGCACACGCCGGCCCGTGATCAGCTCGGGCTGGCCGTCATTATCAATGTCTTCCCAGACGAGGCAGTGGTTCTGCGAAACCTTGTCATCGATCAGATTGTGACGCCAGTTGGTGCTTCCGTCTTTATTGTCGTCGCGACGCTCCTCCCAATAGAGACCGTAGTTGTGACCGTGGCCCCAGATGATGTCGTTGCGGCCGTCGCCGGTGAGGTCCACGACGATCATCGGGGTGCTCGCATGGCGGAAGGTCCAGTCGGCGTGCCGGATCCACGGCTTGGACGCGGCCCCTTCCGACGGGCGCTCGTACCAGCCGTTTCCATACAGAATATCTTCGCGGCCATCGTGGTTGATATCGCCAAAGCCGATGCCGTGGCCGTTCACAAACGGACCGCCGGCCTGGATCATCCAGGGCTTTAGCACGGGCTCATTCTTTTCGTTTTTGGCGAAGCGGTAAGCCATCATGGCATTGGCAGGGCCGTAGGAGTTTACGACGTACTCGGGAATCCCGTCGCCATCGAGGTCATGCAGTGCAGTCCATTCGTTTTGCGCGAGCTGAGTATCGACGAGCACGTGTTGGCGCCAGAGGGTGCCCTGATTGAGGCCGGCGGTGCCGGGGTTTTCGTACCAGTACACCTTGGTGTCCATGAACGCACCGGTAACGACGTCGGGAAAGCCGTCGCCATTCACATCGAAGGCGTGTTCGCCGCAGTTGGTCATGTAATCTTTTCCAAACGGCTCGAGCTTGCGAAGCTGACGCTTGGTCTTGAAATCCGGACCGGCGTACCAGAACTCGCCCGCGCTGATGTCGAGTTTGCCGTCGCGATTATAGTCAGCAACCGCAGTACCCTCGTTGTTATCAACGTGTAACTGCTGCACGCGAAATTTCATCGCTGGTGCTGCGGCGGCTTTCTTGGCGGCCTTCGGAGCAGATTTTTGAGGAGCGGCGGCAAACATCGCCGGGACGATGAACGCGAGGAGCAGGGCGGCATGCAGGGCCTGCCGGGGAAAGGTTCGTTTCATAGGGGAGAGATGGAGCATGATCGAAGAGCCTGACCGTGTCACGCCAGCTTCGTTGGCCTTGACGAGGAACTCACTTGTTCGGCGTGTTGGTAGCGTCCGATTGTTGAAGGATGAGCACTTTTCGAGTTGAAAACGGACCTGTGGCCGACGCATTGCATACTACGACTGAGGTTTGGATCGTTAATGCGAAGAAAACACCGGGCTGCTAGCGTTGAAAACCGAAGAGCACAGAGGATCTGTCCCGCTCGGGCCGATCAGTTTTGACTGCAAATTTCGACTTGGTGCTTGGAGATGTCGGGCGGAATTTGAGATCTAAGATTTCAAATCCGAGCTTTGAAACGCTCGCCTGCCGGCGGTTGTTCCCCTTGATTCCCGGGAATGAAACCCCTTCGATTCCTCTCCCGTCTCGGTTTTTCCTTCGCGGCGGCCAGTGTTCTCTCCACGGCCTTTGCAGCATCCGGCAACTGGATCTCGCTGTTCGATGGCAAAACGCTCAACGGTTGGCGCAATCCCTACACCTGGGGTGAAACCAAGGTTGTCGGTCAGGAGATCCATCTGATCGGCGACAAGAAATTCTTCCTCGTGACCGAGAAGACCTACGGTGACTTCGTTTTCGAGGTCGACATCCTGCTTCCCGAGGGGAAAGCCAACAGCGGCGTAATGTTCCGCGCCCACGTCCAGCCGAATAAGGTTTTTGGATACCAAGCGGAGGTGGACGGAGATCTCTCGCGCGGCTGGTCCGGCGGTCTTTATGATGAAGGTCGCCGGATGTGGTTCGCGAGTCCGGTCCGCGATAATCCCGCCAGCGTAAAGGCATTTCGCGACCGTGCCGGGAGTACCTTCAAGCGTAACGATTGGAATACCTATCGCATCACCTGCCAGGGCAAACGCCTCAAAATCGAAGTCAACGGAGTGACGACCACGGACATCGAGGACGACATGGACGCCCGCGGCGTCATTGGTCTTCAGCATCACGGTGAAAAAGGACAGACCTATAAATTCCGTAACGCCCGCATCAAGGAGCTCTAAGTTCTATCGAGCGCCGTCGGGCAGACCGCGGAATCCGGCAGTATAAACAGCCGGCTTTGTTATATAAAAACGTCCTGCTCGTTGGTTCCATCGTGAAAGCCACCGCTCGGATAGTCTGTCGGGGTCTCGCCGTTTTCACCGTCGCTGCGTTTGGGGGGGGGCGGACCAGAACCCAGTCGCAGATGTGACATGGTTTTGGTCACGCCGGGGGCGATTGAGGTCAGGTTGCGTTGGTGGCGCGAGTCCCGGGGGCTCGCTTGAACCTAAAGCTTCACGGCCGGGTCGCCGGCGATGAGGCCTTCCGGGCGGTCAACATGCTTCGGTCAAGGTTCAGGTGACAACGGCACTTGAAGGAGGTGGACGGTGCGAGTTGCCGGGGATCGGTTGGGCGCGGCATTGAATCCTTCCCAGCCCGTATTTGCGACCAGGGTGGGCACACTGTCCATCAACGTGATCAAACCGATGTCTTGCAGCTCGGGTAGTCCGGCGGCGAGGATGGCGACCGTTGTGACCGACCGCAGATCGGGTGCGAGCGTGAGGTGGAGGACGCGTTGCGGGTCGGTGCCGTTCTGGGTTACGACGATGCCGCCTGGCACCGCGACCATACCGTCGAGCCCGATGAGGGTGGTGCTATTTGGCGTTGGGATCACTTGAATGTCCCGGCGGTCCAGGTCGATGGAGAAGAGCCCGTTGGTATAGTCGGCAATGACGAGCGTGCGGCGTTCGAGTACGAGGCCTTGCAGGGAACCGAAGAGGGGTGACTCAGCCACAATTTCAAAGTCTTCCGCTCCCGGCGACAGTTGCCAGACGACAGGCGAAATGCTGTCGGTTGCGTACACGGTGCCATCCGGAGCGATTACGAGATCGCTGAGGCCGTGCTCGCGGCCATCGAGCGGAAGATGCACGACGCGGCGCAGTTCGCTGGTGGCCAGATCGAATTCGGCGAGGGCCGCGCGTCCTTCGAGTTCCACGTTGAACCCCGTCATCTCGGGCACGGCGGTGGTGGTGGCCCAGAGCACGTTCCGGGTTTCGTCGAGCGCGAGGCCGAATACCCCGAACAACTCCTCGTCTTCCGCACTATAACGCATGATGCGACCCTCCCGATCACGTCGCCAGATGCAGCGGTGATGGACATCGCCGACAAAGAGATCTCCGGTTCGCGAGCGATAGGCGATGCCTTCGATGATCCCGGAGCGTCCGGGTAATTCAGCAAGTACATGGGCATGTCCGCGGGGCGCGCGGTTGTCGGCAAAGCGTTGCTGAACTCGCCGAAGTTCGGCCGTGCCTTGGAGCGTGGCGAAGTCCGGATCGTGCGCGATCGCGGTCGCGACGCCCAAGGCTGCAATCCGGTTCAAAGCCGTCATGGCGCCGTCGCCATCTCCGGCCAACGCCGAAACGGCAGCGAGCAGGTGCAGGTAGCGCGGTGAGTCGGGTCGAAGGTCGAGGGCAGCGCTGATGGCTGCTCGCGCGGCAAGGTAATTCTTTTCTGCATACGCCTTCTCGGCTTGAATCCGGAGTTCGCGATGGGGTTGCGCGTCGGCGTCGAATGAGCCCCAGCTCAAGCTTACGACAACGGTGAGAAGGAGCGAATGAGAGCGGCGCATGGGTGAATGATGGTCCGACCGTCAACCATCCGCCAAGTGCGGTATGATCTCGTTGGAACTCCCGGTGCCAGGGCCGCGCGTCGGGCTCGCTGCTCCGGTGTGTCGTCCCTCTGTCGATGCACGCTACGTCCGTCCAAACCGTTTGATGTTCGGGAGTCGGTCACGGGCATACGTTAAGTGGAGCAGGGGTGATGAGCCTCGGCAAACGTGCGTCCAATCACGGCGAATCGGTCGGCGCGTCCGTGAGACGGGCCGGCCGCCTCCTCTCGTAACTTACTCGTAGCGGAGGGCGTCGATGGGGTCGAGTTGGGCGGCTTTATAGGCCGGATAGAAGCCGGAGACGATTCCTACAACCGCACTACCCGCAACAGAAATGCCAATCCACAAGGTCGGAACGACCACGGGCCAGCCGTTGTAACTCGATAACAGCTGCGATCCCCCGATGCCGACAGCGACTCCAATAATTCCGCCCAGTGAGCTGAGGAGAATCGCCTCGATTAAGAATTGGGTGAGCACGTCGCGTCCGTGGGCTCCGATCGCGAGGCGAATGCCAATCTCGCGGGTGCGCTCGGTGACGGAGACAAGCATGATATTCATGATGCCGATGCCG
>JBBQEG010000377.1:0-5429 GCA_038320495.1 Opitutales bacterium
AATTTTCCGCAATCCCTATTTCAAGAAAATGCCCGACGGCTCCCTGCGTCATGAAACCGATCTCATTGTGGATCGCGGCATCGACTTCGTGAAACAGCAATCGAAGGACAAGCCCTTCGCGCTCAACCTATGGTTCAATGCCGGTCACGCCGAGGACGGTGACCGCCGACCCGGCATCGGTCACTTCGCCTGGCCGCAATCCGCCGACGGGCGTTACGAAGACCGCGAAATGGCTCCGCCTCGCCTCAACGATCCCGCCATCTTCGAGGCGCTCCCCGATTTTTTTAAGACCAGCATCACGCGCGAGCGCTACTTCTGGCGTTGGAACACCGAACAGAAATATCAAACCAACATGCGCGCCTATCTACGCATGACCACCGGCATCGACCACGCAATCGGGCGTTTGCTCAAGGTGCTGGACGAAGCCGGCCTCGCCGACAACACCATCATCGTTTACTCCGCCGACAACGGTTTTCACATGGGCAACCGCGGCCTAGCCGGCAAGTGGTCGCACTTTGAGGAATCCCTGCGCGTGCCGCTCATCATCGCCGATCCGCGTCTGGAAAAATCGCAACGCGGCAAGGTAAGCGACGCTCTCGCCCTCAATCTCGATCTGCCCGCGACGTTTCTCGATTGGGCCGGCGTACCTGTGCCGGAAAAATACGAGGGCCGCAGTTTGAAGCCACTGGTGACCGGCGGAAAACCCTCCGACTGGCGCACCGAGACGTTCCACGAACACTTCGCCGTGCGGAATCGCATTCCCGCCTACGAAGGCATACGCACCGAGCGCTTCAAATACGCGCGCTACTTCGATCATGATTACGAGTTTCTCCACGACCTGAAAAACGATCCGGACGAACTGAAGAATCTCGCCGCCGATCCCGCGCACGCCGAGACCCTGAAAACGATGCGCGCGCGCACCCAGCAGTTGGTCAAGCAATATGGAGGACCGCTCGACCCACTGAAGGGCGGCTTTCAGGCGTCCGCCGAACCCCATCCCGTCGCCTCGGCCGCCGTGACTATTAAGCCCGGTCCTGACGGATTCGTGACGCTCTTTAACGGCCGCAACCTCAACGGCTGGTCCGGCGACTCGCAGTTTTGGACCGTGGAAGACGGCGCGATCACCGGCAAGACCGACGGCACCCTGAAGAGCAATCGCTTTCTAACGTGGACCGGCTCCACGATTCGCAACTTCGACCTGCGGGTGAAAGTGAAGATCACCGCCGGCGGCAACAGTGGACTGCAGTACCGCGGCGCGATGCGACCCGAGATCGGCCTTGATATTGTGAGCGGCTATCAATGCGACATCGTGGCAAACAACCCCAACTACAACGGCATGTTGTACGAAGAGCGCGGCCGCCGCATCCTCTCGCACACCGGCGAAAAGGTCATCGTCGCGACCGACGGTCAGCCGTGGATTGTCGGCAAAATGCCCGTGAAGGAGTTCGCCCCGGACGAGTGGCGCGAGTATCGCGTCCTCGTGCGCGGCAATCATCACCAGCACTGGATTGATGGACACCAGACCGCCGATCTCATCGATCTCGACGCGAAAGGACGCGCGCTCGAAGGCGTATTGGGCATGCAAGTACACGTCGGCCCCGCGATGAAGGTTCAATTCAAGGATCTCAAAATCCAGCACCTGCCCGACAACCTTCCGCTGCTGACGGCGGCGGAACGCCTCATTCCCGTCGGATCGATCGGCGTGAAACCGCAGGGCAAGCTGCCGCCCAACTGGACGCCGCCGGTCTATGGCAAACAGTGACGCGCACGGGCACTGAAGGCGCGATAACCGGATTAACTCGTAATGCTATAAACTTCACGGGGCGCCGCTACCCCGGGTCCTCCAGGCATCGACGGCATCCACTTCCTGAATACATCATTCTGCCCACCCTGCATGAGAGTTGCTGCCTTCCTTCTCCTGACCATCGTCTTCGTCGCTTCCTCCTTCGCGGCGGAGACGCGACCTAATATTGTCGTTTTCATTACCGACGATCAGAGCCAGCTGGATGGCGAACCTTACGGCTCAAAGGAAGTCCGCACGCCCAAGATGACACGCCTCGCCAGCGAGGGAATGAAGTTCACGCACGCGTTTGTCGCGTCGCCGGCATGTGGCCCGAGCCGCACCGCCCTGTTGACCGGGCTCTGGCCCGCCCGCAATGGCGCCGAGCCCAACCACATGCCGAAGCGGGCGGGTGTCGCCTCGCTCCCACCTGTGCTGCGCGCCCTCGGCTATGAGGTCGGGGCCATTGGCAAGGTCGCCCATAACACCTACGCAAAGGATCATGGTTTCGACTTCATCGAGGGCCCCAATCCTGGATTCTCCGAAACCTCCGCTGTCGCAAAATTCCTGACCACGCGCGACCGGTCGAAACCGCTCTGCCTCTTCGTCGGCACACGTCATCCGCACGCCCCCTGGAGCGCCAACGACGGCTACGATCCCGCCGCCCTCACGTTGCCGCCCACTCACGTTGACACCCCCGTGACCCGTACGCAGCGGGCACAATACGTCACCGATGTGACCAAAGCCGACACGTTGCTCGGCGAAGTCCGCGCACTCGTCCGCGAGAAAATTCCGGGTGACACCCTCTTCGTCTATACCTCGGACCACGGCGCCCAATGGCCATTTGCCAAATGGACCCTCTACGACGCCGGGATTCGTGTCCCCCTCATCATCGTCTGGCCGGGCCGCATCAAACCCGGCGTGACCAATGACGCGCTGGTCTGTTGGCCGGACTTGCTGCCGACGTTCATCGAACTCGTTGGCGGCCAAGTCCCCTCCGGTCTCGACGGCCAGTCGTTCGCCGGAATCCTGCGCGGCACCACCACCACGCATCGCGAGCGCGTTTTCACCACGCACAGCGGCGACGGTGACTACAACGTCTACCCCAGCCGCAGTGTCCGCACTCGCGATTGGAAGTACATCCGCAATCTCCATCCCGAATTTCAGCGTCACTCGCACGTCACGCGAGTCGACTCTGATACCGTTGGAAATGTGTATTGGAAAACCTGGCTGGCCGCGGCCAGGACGTCACCCGCGGCCGCTGCCATCGTCGGGCGCTTCACCGAGCAGCCCGCGGAAGAACTCTACGACCTCACCGTCGACCCGCACGAACAACACAACCTCGCCGCCGACTCCCGACACGTCGACCGCCTCGCTTCCCTGCGCGCCGAACTCACCGCGTGGATGAAACAGCAGGGCGACCAGGGGACCGTTTTTGGTCAGCCTATTCGTAGTGGGGAACCGGTTACACTCTTTACGCGGCCCGCCGGGACGGCCAAGGGCAACAAGGCGAAGCAACCCCAGAAATAGTGATCCGAGACCGCAACCCGCCCTGCCAATCCATTCTGCCACGTGTGTCTCCGATCAGAATTTTCCGCTGTCACTTAATTCGATGATGCCTATTCAAGATAAAACCGCCCGCCTGATCTTGGTTACCTCGCTGCTGTGGGTTGGGTGCTTCGCCGCTTCCGCCACCGCCACCGAACGCCCGAAACCCAATATCGTGCTCATCATGGCCGATGACATGGGCTTTTCCGACATCGGCTGTTACGGCTCCGAAATCCCCACGCCGCATCTGGATGCGCTCGCCGCTGGCGGACTCCGCTTCACGCAGTTTTATAATACCGCGCGCTGCTCGCCCACGCGCGCCGCGCTCCTCACGGGCCTGCATCCGCATCAAGCCGGCATGGGACGCCTCGCTGAAATCGGAGCGAACGCCCCTCAAGTCGAAGGCTACCTGGGTCACTTGAATGACCAGAGTGTAACACTCGCCGAAGCCCTTCGACCCGCCGGCTACCGAACCTATCTCGCCGGCAAGTGGCACCTCGGACAGGGGGACCGCTCGAAATGGCCCCTGCAACGCGGCTTCGACCGCTTTTACGGACTTCTGTCGGGCGCCTCCAGTTATTTCAAACCCGAGGGCGTGCGCGGACTCACCCTCGATAACGAACCGCTCCCTCCGCCGACGAACGCCGATTATTATACAACCGACGCGTTCACCGATTTCGCAATAAGGACGGTCCGTGAGCACACCAGCGACGCACCCTTTTTTCTCTATCTGGCCTTCACGGCGCCGCACTGGCCGCTCCACGCGCGGCCGGATGATATCGCGAAGTTCACGGGGCGCTACCAGTCCGGTTGGGATCAGCTGCGCAACGATCGTCACGCACGTCAGCAACAACTCGGCATCGTCAGCCCCGACTGGCCACTCTCCCAACGAGATGAAGGAGCCCGCGCCTGGGACGTGTTAACCGACGCGCAGAAAACCGATCTCGATTACCGCATGGCCGTCTACGCCGCGCAGGTGCAGCGGATGGATTGGAACATTGGACGCCTCGTCGCCACCTTGCGCGAACAGGGGAAGCTCGAGACTACACTGCTCATTTTTCTCTCGGATAACGGCGGTTGCGCCGAGCCCTACACGGATCTTGGCGGCCAGCCGCAGGCCCGGATCAACGATCCGGACTTTGCGGGTAATGTTTCATACGGAACCGGCTGGGCCAACGCCTCCAATACCCCATTTCGCAAATTCAAGTCCATGCTCCACGAAGGGGGCATCTCCACCCCGCTCATTGTACACTGGCCGGCCGGGTTGAAAACCAAACCCGGCGCCGTCGTCTCCACGCCCGGTTATCTGACCGACATCATGCCCACGGCGCTCGAAGTCAGCGGTGCGAGCTATCCGGCGCAGCGTAATGGAAAACCAACGACACGGCTGGAAGGCCGCAGCCTCATTCCGATCCTGACCGCGTCAACGACTACAACGGCCGCACCACGCTCATTTTACTGGGAGCAATATGGTTTCAAAGCCGTACGCACGGGCGATTTGAAGGCGGTGTTCTCACCGACGCAAATTTATGACCGCCGGGGCAGCGGCCAATGGGAGCTCTACGATCTCGCGCAGGATCGCACCGAGCTCCGCGATCTCGCCGCCGAGCGTCCCGCCGACTTGAAAAAACTCATTGCGCAATGGGATGCGTGGGCGGCCCGAGCGCAGGTCTTTCCGCTGCCTCCCGCTCCGGCCGCCAAGAAAACGGGGGCGTCAAAAAACGTCAAAGTCAGTCGCTGATCACCCGATCTACAAACGCCAGAGCGATCGGAAGCGGACAACTGAAATTTGTTGGCCGCGGCGTTTAGGCAGAAGCCCGACCAGCAGCATCAGGCTGCTTCTCATGCCAGTGTTCAATCTTGCCACGGGCAGCTCTCTGGATTTCAGGTTGTTTCGAAATTCCCCGACGTCGTGCCGCCGCCTGACTATTCGCAGGGTTGTCCGGTGGAATCGCCCCGCCCCATGTCTGAATCCCGCCCCACTTTGAACCGTATCCTAATCGCTTGGACCCGCCGCGTGACGTTGGCCGGACTTCTCTGGACCGCACTAACCTCCGCGGTGGCAGCGGTTTCATCCGCGCGCCCGAACATCGTCTTCATC
>JBBQEG010000378.1:0-5405 GCA_038320495.1 Opitutales bacterium
GCTCTTCGTCATCGCCCGGACGACAGGCTGGGCCGCGCACGTGATCGAACAGCGCCAGGACGGAAAAATCATCCGGCCCAGCGCCAACTACGTCGGGCCGGCGGAGCGGGTTTTTGTTCCGATCGAGCAACGCGGGGAGACTTCTGATTAGTTCAGCGTGCGACCGGGGCTAAGGCGGGATTACTTGGAGGGACCCGTCCGTACACTACGGTCATCCTTTCCCACCGCCGGCCCGGCGGGACGGGCCCCCGGGATGGTTCGCACGGTATCTTCCTGGTTTCTGCTCTCTTCTTTCTTCTTTCTTCTTTCCCGCTTTTTCTTCTTTGCCCGATAGGATTGCTCCGCCGGCGCGTGGTTGCTCTGCTGCCGCAAATGTCTTCCCCGATCAGCAACGTCCGCCCGCCCGCGGACCCTCTCCTCGCCGAACTCGCGGATTACGCTTTGAACGGCGCCGCTCCGAGTAACGAATCTCTGGATACGGCGCGTTGGTGCCTCGCCGACACCCTGGCCTGCGGCATCCTGGCGCTCGCTTACCCCGCCTGCACCAAATTGCTCGGACCGATCGTGCCCGGCACGACTCTCCCGCACGGCGCGCGCGTGCCTGGCACCTCCTACGAACTGGATCCCGTGCAGGCCGCGTTCAACATCGGGACGATCGTTCGCTGGCTCGATTTCAACGACACCTGGCTCGCCGCCGAATGGGGTCACCCGTCCGATAATCTCGGCGCCATCCTGGGCGTAGCCGACTGGCTCAGCCGCCAGGAGGTCGCTGGCCTCGTTCCGTCCGCCTTCCAAACGCCCCTCGCTCCGCGATCATCGCCGCTTACGATGCGCGATGTCCTGGTCGCAATGGTGAAAGCCCACGAAATTCAAGGCGTCCTCGCCCTGGAAAACTCCTTCAATCGCGTCGGACTCGATCATGTCCTTCTGGTCCGCGTCGCCTCGACCGCGGTCGCGACCGCGCTCCTCGGCGGCACGCGTGAGCAGATCATCAACGCCCTCTCACACGCCTGGCTCGACGGCTCCGCCTTGCGCACGTACCGCCATGCGCCCAACACCGGATCCCGCAAATCCTGGGCGGCCGGCGACGCCACCAGCCGGGCCGTGCGACTTGCGTTGATTACCTTGACCGGCGAGATGGGTTATCCCTCGGCGCTGACCGCAAAAACGTGGGGATTCCAGGACGTGCTGTTTCGCGGCAGCCCGGTGAAACTCGGCCGCCCACTCGGCAGCTACGTGATGGAACATGTGCTCTTCAAGATCGCGTTCCCCGCCGAGTTCCACGCCCAGACGGCCGTCGAGTGTGCGATCAAGCTGTATCCATCAGTTCACGACAAGCTCGACGCCATCGAGCGGATTGAACTCACGACGCACGAATCCGCGATGCGTATCATCGACAAGTCCGGTCCACTGCATAACCCCGCGGATCGCGATCACTGTCTGCAATACATGACCGCGATCGGGCTCATCTTTGGGGAACTCACCGCTGGCCATTATGAAGACACCATCGCGAGCGATCCTCGAATCGACGCCCTGCGTGCCACCATGGTTGTACGCGAAGATTCGCAGTACTCTCACGACTACCTGGATCCCGAAAAACGCTCGATCGCGAACGCGGTGCAGGTGTTTTTCCACGACGGCACGCACACGGATAAAATCGTGGTGGAATACCCGCTCGGTCACCGTCGCCGGCGGACCGAGGGAATTCCGGTGCTCCATCAAAAAGCCGAAGCCGCCTTTCTCGCCCATTACGGCCAAAGCAAGGCCGGCGAACTCATGGCGCTCTTCGCGGACCAGGCGCGACTCGAAGCCATGCCGGTCCACGAATTCGTCAGCAGCTTCGTGAAGTGAGGCAAAAAGGGAGGGCGTGTTCAGGCACGCCCCCCTTGCATGCGGCTTAGGTCCTCTCAATCCCAGTTGCCTTCATAGAAGCGCCACGAAGTGCCTTCCGGCTGCCAGCGCGGCGGAATCCAAACCGCTCCGCGGCGCGGTGGAATATCCCAGCGACCGGGGCTCCATTGATACTGGTTGCTGCGCCAGGTCCAGTTACCGGGAACCCAGACATGATCACTCGAGGGTCGTGCGCTCGGCACTTCCTGCTGCACCGTCGGAGGCGCCTGCATCACGACCACAGAACTGGCTCCCACGGGAGCGGGCACTGTGGCCACCGTGGCCGTCGCCCCAGTGGTTGTTTGCACCGTGACCGGCACTGAAGCGGTCGCTGCTGGCGTGGTGGTATAGACGGTGGCCGTCGCCGGTGCCACGGTGGGCGGCGGTGGTGGTGGAGCGGAGACCACGTGAGAATAAGGCTCGGACGCACAGCCGGCCATCAGGCCAACTGCACCGCAGAGCGTGATTAATCGCGCCATCGACGGTTTCCCAATTCCGTCGCCGCGAATAGAATTCATCGTTTTCATACTGACCGGCAGACTCCGAAATCAGGCTTCGGTTCGCCGGCTGGGGTAAATGCACCACGGGGTTCACACCCCATCCGATTACGGGAACATTCGGAGGTGACACAGGCATTCCTGCCTGTGGGGTTCCTAGCCGTGGGTTCCCCCGCCTGTTGGGTTCTCTGTCTTTGGGTTTCCTGCCTGAGGACCTAAACTCAAGCCACCAAGCAACAGACAGGAATGTCTGTATCACTTCCAACCCGAATGCCCGTCCTTCCGGGTTTGCGTCGCAACCGCGTGATGGCTTCTTTAAACGCCTTCCCACTATGTCACGCACTCTCGTCAAAGACGCGTTGAATGCCGCGGCTCCGATGGACGCCATTCTCCTACAAGGCTGGGTTCGCACCCGCCGCGATGCCAAGGCCTTCTCGTTTATCGAAATCAACGACGGCTCCTCGCTTCGCGGCATTCAGGTGATCGCGGACGCCGCCCTCCCCAATTACACCACCGACATCGCACGCGCCCACACGGGCGCTTCGATCGAGGTCCGGGGAAAACTGGTGCCGTCTCAAGGTCAGGGCCAGCAATGGGAAGTCGTCGCCGAAACGATCACGATCCTCGGCGAAGCGGATGCCACCTATCCCCTACAGAAGAAAGGACACACGCTGGAGTTTCTCCGCGAGATCGCGCACCTGCGGCCACGCTCAAATTTATTCGGCGCCATCTTCCGCGTGCGCAGCCGGCTCGCGTATGCGATCCATCAGTTCTTCCAGGAAAAAAGCTTCGTCTATGTCCACACGCCCATCATCACCGCGAGTGATTGCGAGGGCGCCGGAGAGTTGTTCCGCGTCACGACCCTCGATCCTTCGCATCCGCCGATGACCGAGGAAGGCGACGTGGATTTCAAAAAAGACTTCTTCGCCAGGAAAGCGTACCTCACCGTCAGTGGCCAGCTCGAGGCCGAGATCTTTGCCTGCGCGCTGTCGAACGTCTACACCTTCGGCCCGACGTTCCGTGCTGAGAATTCGAATACATCGCGGCACGCCGCGGAGTTCTGGATGATCGAACCTGAAATGGCCTTCTGCAATTTGCAGGGCGACATGGATCTCGCGGAGGAATTCGTGAAGTACCTGATCCGCGATGCCCGGCAACACTGTGCGGCCGACCTCGAGTTCTTCAGCAAATTCGTCGACAAGGAGCTGCTCACGCGGCTCGACTTCGTCCTCGAGCGGCCGTTCCAGCGCTGCAGCTACACCGAGGCGATCGCCATCCTCGAGCAAAGCGGCAAGACGTGGGAACATCCGGTGAAATGGGGCGACAACCTGCAAAGCGAACACGAGCGCTTCCTCGCCGAGGAACACTTCAAGTGTCCCGTCACCGTCTATAATTATCCGCGCACATTGAAGCCCTTTTACATGCGCGTGAACGAAGACGGCAAGACGGCCGCCGCGATGGATCTGCTCGTGCCCGGCATCGGCGAAATCATTGGCGGCAGCCAGCGCGAGGAGCGGCTCGAGGTGCTGCGCGAGAACATGGCTCATCACCATTTGCCGGAAAAGGATTACGACTGGTACCTCGATCTGCGGCGCTTCGGCACCGTGCCGCACGCCGGCTTCGGCATGGGCTTCGAGCGGATGCTGATGTTCGTCACCGGCGTCGGAAATATCCGCGACGTGATCCCGTTTGCCCGCACGCCGGGCACCGCGGAATTCTGATCGCCCAACGAGAGCCCTGAAGTGACGAAACGTGTTTTGAACAGGTCAAGTTTTTGAAGCGGCCGCTTTCTGCGTGATGTAAGCATCTTGCTCGCGTTGGAAGGTGGCGAACGCCCAGTCCCGATCATTCTTACAGAAGTCAACCAAGAGCACGAAGAGTTGAGTGAGGCAGAATGACTCAGCGGCCTTCGCTCCCTTTGTTCTCTTCTGTTCAATGGTCTGAGCTTTGGTTCTCTATATAATTAAACTCCGCGCGTCTTCGCAGGCGGCCACGATCAACGCGCTTGCTCCAAGTACTGCAGCAGTTGCTGGAGTATGGCATCCGCCACCCGGCTCTGCACCTCGATTCGCGTCGCGCCCGGACACTCGATGCGCCTGCCTTTCACGGCGAGAAATTCCTTCCCACCGGGCGCACGATGCGCGAACGCCCACCAGGCAAAGGGCTCCGACACGCCGTGACCGGGCGCGGGTTCGGCATAGCCCGTCGTGGCTATGCCCAAATCGGAATCAAATAAGCGGCACACGCCGCACGCCATCTGCTCCGCGACCAACGCCGACACGCAGTTCGCACGTTCCGCCTCACCTCGATCGACGCCCAGGTTCCGCACCTTCTGTTCAAGTCCGTAGGCCGTGATCCCGCCCAAAAAAAAGGTCGACGCACCCGATAGCTCGCCCACGCGAGCTTGCACCCGACCGCACGTGAGACTTTCCGCCGCCGCCAGGGTCCATCGTGGCGGCCCAAGCATCAGGCGCTTCAGATCGACGAGAGAAACACTCACTTTTTTCGCGGGAGAATCGGAAGTGGATTTCCCGGCACCAGCAGCGGACCAGAGAGGAAAACCTGGGGCGAGCCGGGATCCACGGTTACGATCACCGCATGCAGGTCGCCCGAGCCGAACGTTTCAAGCCGGGTAACATTGGCGAGCGGTTCAGCGTCAGGGCGAAAACGAATCGGCTGCTCGAGCCGATAACGATGCTCGTCCGCATGCACCAGCATCACGGGCCGGGCAAATGCCCGTGCCTCCTCCTCCACAGTCGCAAGAAACTGCGCGAACCCCGACTCAACTTCCATCGCGCGCGCGCCCAACGGCTGGGCTTGAAAAAACAACGCCACCCCCGGCGCCTGATTCGCACGGGCCTCGGCAAAGGTGTCCTGGATCCAGGCCGCATTGGCGGCGTCACGCTCCCGAAACTCCTCCATCGCCTCCGGCCGCTTTGGGTCACGGTTATTGTTGCTTCCGACTACATGCACGGTCGCAAAGACCACGCCGTCGCGACTCCAACGCGCGTTCTCCAC
>JBBQEG010000379.1:0-5399 GCA_038320495.1 Opitutales bacterium
GCCCGGAAGCCGTACTGCGTGAAATCCTCCGGGTTATCCGTCCGGTTTTCGCCTTGATAGGAAACCTGCGGCCGGGCGGTGGCGTTCTCCACGTTGAGGAAGAGGCGGGTCTGCCGGCTCAGCTGCCAGCTCGCCTCGATATCGACCTGTTCGCGCGCGGCGAACCAGTCGTCAAACGTGTTGTCGCGGTCCAATCCCTCGAGATATTCGGTGCGATAACGATAGCTGACCTGTGCACGGGCTTTGCCCTTCGTATATTCGATCGCGCTATAAAATATTCTGTCCGAGAAGCCATAGGTCGGCAGCTTTTCCTGCAGGCGCCCGGGATATTTTCCGTCGCTATCCGTGATCGTGGCGCTCAGTGAGATCGCGAGCCCATCGAAAGGCTTGGGGAGGAAGTACAGCTTCTGTCGTGCAATCAGCTCCACTCCATAATTGATGGCCCCCAGCGCGTTATTCGGCCGCGTGATCTGGAATGGTTTGGTGAGGCCTTCAATGTCGTCGAAGATCAATTCAGAGCCGCTATTGTCGTTGTAATAAAATCCCTTCATCTTCTTGTAGAAAATGCCCGCCGAGTAGAGACCTCCGCGTTTGGTGTAGTATTCGATTTGCGCGTCAAGATTGTGCGACGTGGTGGGGTTGAGATCCGGATTGCCGTCTGTGATGGTGTCATTCTGAAAGTCGATCGAGCGACCGCGAAGGAGCGAGCCGAGTTCAGGCCGGGCGTAACTGCGATTGTAGCTCGAGCGGAAGATCAGGTTCGTCTTCAGCACGTGCCGCACGTGCAGGCCCGGGAGCCAGACCGTGTAGTCGCGCTGCCGGTCCACCTGTGCAAACGATGAAGGCGTGGCGCCGACCGCCGGTTTGAATTCAAAGGTGGTGGACTCGAACGCGTTCTTCTCGACACGGAGGCCGCCGATCACGGTGGTCTTGCCGACATTGACCGTGCCCATGATATACGCCGCGGTGGTGTCTTCCCGCGCCTTGAAGTCATTGATCTGGTTGTTCCGAAACATGTCGGCCGCCTGGACCGCAAAGAGATTCGGTTGCGAGCGCAAGAGCGCCTCCGTGGCGGCCAGGTCGGGCACCAGCGTGATCAGCGTACCGTTCATATCATAGTCGACCCGTTTTAGAATCTGGGAATACGGAAAGCCGCTGGCTTTTGTGCCCGTGCGGTAGATCGTCGAGGTCTGATCCTGATCGAGATTGCTCTCGCGAAACTTCAGGCCGGTTTTCAGCGCGACGGATATATTTTCCCCGGCAAATTTCTTCTCCAGGTCCGTTCTGAAACTGTACGCTTCCTCGGTCTTCGCGGAGGGGTTGATGGTCAGGTCCCCCCGGGTGATGGTGCTGAGGTCATACGGGCTTTTCCCGTTGAGGATCGTGTAGGTGGGCATGGTATGATTCGAGTGATCATAGCCGATGTTGAATCCGGTGTTGCGGACAACGTAGTTCAACGCCCGATTCCCGTTGCGGGCGTTCTCGGAGTAAAAGGCGTCATAGGTCAATAACAGCGTGTCGAGCTGATGTCGGCCGCCGGCCGAGATTGAATAAAGATCATTGTCGCTGTCGGCTTCGTCGTTCTGATAACGATATTCGGTGATCGCTGTCGGCACGCTGCGACCGGTGTTGTAGGTGGCTTCGGCAATGCTCTTGGTCCCGGTGGCGCTGCCAAAGTTGTGGTTGGAATTCACATAGAGTCGGTTGCGGGGCTTTTCGCCCTTGATTGTGGTCTGAGTATACAGGGGCTTGAAGTAAAACGTGACGCCGTCGTTCAAGCGGAAATCAAACGCCCCATTGAGGCCATAGGCCGTTGAGGTGCGGCGGTTCGTCTGGGGAGCTCCATTGGTATGAAAATAGGTCAGCTCGCTCAAGCCAAGCGCCGGCTCGTTTTCGGGGCGAAGAACATTATAGTCTTTGTCGAGATTGTCATAATCACGATTGGTCTCGTACACGGTGGCCGTGAGGCTCACGCCAAAATTCCTGGCGCCGCCGGCGATGCTGAAGATATCGCTGTAGGTGGCGCCGACGTTGTGCCCCCATTTGCCGCTGAGGTCGTAATAGGTCCCGCTGGCCGTCAGGCGGAGTTCCCGGCCATCACGCTGAAAGGCGGACCGCGAAATCACATTGATAATGCCGCCCACCGCGTCGCCATCGCGATCCGGGGTGGGAGCTTTGACGACCTCGATATTACTAATGCCATCAGCGGTGAGCTGGCTGGTGGAGAATCCGCGACTGCCGCCAGAGGTGGGGAGCCGGTTGCCGTCGACCTGAAAAGAATTATAGGCGCTGGACAAACCCCGAATGTTAACGCCACTGGGTGTACCATCCTCGTCGGCGCTCACGGTCAGGCCGGGGAGCCGCTCGAGGGCATAGCCGATGTTGCCGTTGACCATCTGACCAAACGTTTCCTCCGAGACGATGTTCACAATGCCGCTCGCGGTTTTCTGCTGGTTGATGGCAAGCGCCTGCCCGCGCACTGACTCGGCGACGGTGAAGGCCTCCAGTTTAAGGGTCGTGCTTTCGAGCGGGACGTTGAGCAGGGCGGGCGTTCCGGTCGTTATATTTATTTCGCGTTGGAAAGGATCCAGACCGACGTAATCGACTTCGACGCGCTGCATTCCAGCTGGGACGGTCGGGAGATTATACCGGCCATCGGCGTCGGTATAATCCGCGAGGGGAGTGCCGAGGACGCGGACGACCGCGCCTTGTAGTGACCTGCCGGTGCTGGCGTCGGATACCCGACCGCTCAGCGTGCCGGTGTTTTGGGCGAATGCGAGGCTTGGGGCGAGCGCCGCGAAGAAGAGCCAGGAGGCCATGCGGCGGCCAAGCAATCGTGAATAAGAGAGTGCAGTCATGACGTTGGTTCGGTGATTTGGATCACCGCGGGGGACTCGTCGGTGAGGCCCGCGTCCGAAGTGATCCGCCCTCATCTTGTTGGGGTTCCGTGTCAAACCCGTGAAGCGTCCGCGACGTTTGTGTCACATCACGCGTGCTGAATTCGGTCCGGAGGACAATGCGGAGTTACGTCTCCGGAATGTAACCACACCGACACCGAATTGCCTCCGATGTCATCGTGGCTGGAGGGATTGGCGCCGGGGCGGGGTGGGTCTCGAGGCGTGAGCATCCACCGTTTCCTGGATCGGCTTCTTCAACGCGCGACGGCGCGGAGCGCCGATGACGCGAAGCAACGTCGATGCGTGGAAATCCCGGGGCTTCCGCCTCGGCGCCGTTCCGTTACTTCGCGGGTGCGGAGCTGAATTGGAGCATCAATGTATCAAGACTCACCTCGGCGAGGGAGTTGGCGCGGAGGTCGACGTGGGCGAAGTCGTGGTGCGCGGTGGATTCGTTCGGCACCGCGACGACCCAGAGAGTAGCGCGTTTCGCGGCGAGGGAGCCCGTGTGGGAATCTTCGAACGCGATCGCTTCGTGCCCGCGGAGGCCGAAGCGGTTAAGTACGAGGTTATAGAGGTCCGGCTCCGGTTTCGGGGAGGGCGCGTCTTCGCGGCAGGCGAGAAACTCGAAATACTCGAAGAGACCAATACGTTGGAGATGCGGTTCGACCCAGGAATGTTCCGAGTTCGAGGCGAGGCCGATGTGGATGCCTGCGGTCCGGGCAGCAGCGAGCAGTGATTCGACGCCGGGCAGAATGGGCTGGCGGTGAAGGATTTCGTCCTTGTAGGCGCGGCGCTCGAATTCGAGCGAGGCGCGGTCGGTGTGCGGGCTAAAGCCGTGCCACGGGTCGAAAGTGTATTCGGAGTGTCCCACGCTCCGGACGAACCGCGCGCGATCGAAGGCCACGCCGTGGCGCGCGTGCACTTCTCCATAGGAATCAATGAGCGGGGTTTCGGTATCGACGATCAGACCGTCGAAATCAAAGACGAGCGCGCGAATCATGGTGCGAGCAATCCCGTGGGCAGACCGTCGATGCTGCGACCGTTTTTTTCGGCCCAGTACCTGGCGGTGCCGTCCAGGCCTTTCTTCTCCCAATAGTCCGTGAGGGTGGTGCGGCCGCCAACGTGGTCGAATAGCGGCACGGCAAAACCGCAGGAGGTTTGCACGCTCTCGACCTCGGCGATTACGAGCTGGCGTTCGCCGGCAAGCGGCGGGCCGAAATGCGGCCGCAATGTCGCCCATTCCAGATCGCGTGGGCGCACGGCCCGGCCGATTCCGTACGCGCGCAGAATCAGCGGGGCACCGTCGAAGGCGCAGAACATAAACGTCACCCGGCCGTTCTCCGCGAGATGGGCGGAGGTTTCATTGCCGCTGCCGGTGCTGTCGAGGTAGCCAACGCGTTGAGACGTGAGCACGCGAAAGGTCTCGAGGCCCTTGGGGGAGAGATTAACGCGACCCTCGTGTGGGGCGGAGGCGACGAAGAAGATTCTCTGCGTCCGAATAAACTCGATATGGGCGGAGGACAGCTCGGGAAAGAATTTGGCCATGATGGAGAGAATAGAGGCGCGGCGCGGGCCGTCGCCAAGGAGACACCGGAACCGAGCCGAAGCGGAGGCGCACGTCGAAAAGTTGCACAAGGCGCGATAGGTTCAACGATTCCGAGGGAGAGATCAGGAAAGACGGTGGGACCCGCCGGAGCGAGCCGCGAAAACGGGATGCGTTGGCCCGCCGAACGGCCGGCGTAGCGGCCTCGGTCCAACCTTGCAGACATTCAGATTCTGAAAACTCCACGCTCGTCAGCGCGAGTCCGAGGCTTTCATGATGCCGCCCGGTATGGAGACTCTGACTGCTGCCCCAGCAAACGCCGCGGTGCTGCGCCGGTTGACGGCGTTGCTCCCGGCTGGTCGCGTAATGGCGGGGCCGGCGCATCGAGCGGCTTACGAGAGCGATGGATTGATGGCATTTCAGGCGTTGCCCCTCGCAGTCGTCGTGCCGGAAACCCAGGACGAAGTGATTGCGCTGGTGCGGTTTTGTCGGGACGAGAAACTGCCCTTCGTGGCGCGCGGGAGTGGCACGAGTCTTTCCGGCGGTTCGCTCCCGATTGCCAGTGGGATCGTGATCGCGTTGAACCGCCTGAATCGAATTGTGCGGCTTGATCCGGTACAGCGGGTTGCCGTGGTGGAGCCTGGGGTGATCAATGTCGCGGTCACGGCCGCGGCTGCGCCGCATGGTTTGCACTACGCGCCGGATCCGTCGAGCCAGTCGATTTGCACCATTGGCGGCAACGTGGCGTTCAATGCCGGCGGCGCGCACTGCCTCAAGTACGGCATGACCTCGAATCATGTGCTCGGCGTGAAGGCGGTGCTCGCGACCGGTGAGGTGGTGGAGTTTGGCAGCGGCAGTCGGGAGCAGATCGGGCCGGACTGGACCGGGTTGTTCGTGGGCAACGAAGGGCTTTTTGGAATCGCGCTGGAGATAACGCTGCAACTGCTCCCGCGCGCGGA
>JBBQEG010000380.1:0-5378 GCA_038320495.1 Opitutales bacterium
CGCAACGAGCGTCGCCTGCAAATCCTTAAGCGCCGCACTTCCCGCGCGCAGATTTTCAATTACCGCGTCGCTTCCTGGAACGGCTCCGCGCAACTCCCGACCAAAACGAAATTCGACGGCATTCTGGTGGATGCTCCCTGCAGTGGCGTGGGCACATGGCACCGCAACCCGCACGCGCGCTGGACCACTTCGGTGGAAGACGTCCGCGAACTCGCCGTCACGCAACGCGCCCTGCTCGAGCACGTCGCGGGCGCGCTGAAACCCGGCGGTCGCCTGATCTACTCCGTGTGCACGCTGCCGAAAAGCGAAACGACGGCCGTCGCGGCATCCTTCGCAGCCGCGCATCCGGAGTTGGAGCCATGGCCTCTGTTCGGAACGGAGTGCGCCTCGTCCAATTCCCAACTCTTCCTCTGGCCGCATGAGCTGAACGCCAACGGGATGTTTATCGCAGCATGGAAGCAGAAATCCTGACCGCGAAGAAGGCGCGAGCACGGAGCGAAACCGCGGGCAATGGTGATCCAATTTGGATTGCCGCAATGGGGGGAGCCGTCGCGATGAAACGGACCTATCCCATAACGCGAATGCCAAGGACTGGCTTGACGATGTGCACTGCCGTTTCGCGATGAAGAAGATTTCCGCTGCCACGGTCCGCGCCGATTTCAATGACCTGATCTCGGTCGTGCATTACACCCGTGCGGCCCACGAACTCGGACTGTGGAAATCGGAGCGCGCGGTGATCGAGCGTTTTTTTCCCGACCGCACGGCCTCTCTCCTCGAAGCCGGCTGTGGCGCGGGCCGCGTCACGCTCGGCCTCTGGGAAATGGGCTTCCGTCATCTCACGGCGTTTGATTTTGCGAAAGAGCTCGTGGACCAGGCCCGCAGCCTCGCGATCGAGCGCCACGCCGAGGCGATTCGTTTCCTCCACGCCGATGCGACCAAGCTTTCGGCGAGACGTGACCAGCTCGAGGCGCCGTTCGGCGGGGCCTTGTTCATGTTCAACGGCCTGATGCAGATTCCCGGACGCAAGAACCGGCGCGCGGCATTAAGCAAAATTCACCGGGTCTGCGCGCCTGGCGCTCCACTCGTGTTTACCACCCACGATCGGGAGTGGTCGCCGTCGGAACGCGCGCAGTGGCGGCTCGAAACTCTGCGCTGGGTGCGCGGAGATCAGGATCCCCGCCTCGTCGAGTTTGGTGATCGCTACTTCGAGGACGAAGCGGGGCGCACGTTCATGCACCTGCCCGACCGCAAGGAAATCCTGGAAGACCTCGCCGCGACTGGCTGGGAGCACAGCTTTGATTCCTTGCGCCGGGACATCGCGCGGGAGTCACCAGCCGTCCGTGATTTTTCCGACGAGTGCCGTTTCTGGGCCGCGCATCGGGGTTGACCGGGGCTGACGCGCTCCAGTCTAAGATGGAAACGGAGATACTGCCGTTTCAACGCCCGCTTATCCACTCTCGTTCTGCACCGCAACCAGCTTGATCCAAAATTGCGTACCCCTGCCGCTGGGCGCAGCGCCCAGGCCGATCTTCCCCTGTAACCGTTCGATCGCCCGATGGACAATACGTAGCCCGATACCCGTGCCCGGAAAATCAGGGTGAATGCGCTCAAACATATTAAACACCCGTCCACGCGCGTCGGCCGGAATTCCAAGACCGTTGTCCGTGAAGTAAACGGTCACATGGTCGGCGCTTGACTCCCACGTGATCTGAACCTGTGGCGCGACATCCCGGTGCACGAACTTGATGGCATTTCCGATCAAGTTTTGAAAAACTACCTGAAGGAGCGTCGCGTCACCCATGACCCGCGGGAGTGGACGCGGCACCGCAATGCCGGCCTTCCGAACGCTCACCTCCGTGTCTAACAACTCGGTCGCCGCGACCAAAACATCGTCGAGCGCCACCGGCTCGAGGTGCAGTTCCTGACGCCCAATGGTCGCGTACTTGAGCAGGTCGGAGATCAACGCGTCCATGCGCCCCACCGACGTCTGCATCCGATCTATATAACCTAAGGCGACAGGAGAAAGTTCTTCCGTACAATCTTCGCGCAGCGCCTGACTAAAACCGGCGATGCCTCGCAGCGGTCCACGCAGATCATGCGCCACCGAATAGTTGAAGCGC
The DNA here is from genome assembly GCA_038320495.1 of Opitutales bacterium. Lineage (GTDB taxonomy): Bacteria > Verrucomicrobiota > Verrucomicrobiia > Opitutales > Opitutaceae > ER46. The sequence continues at coordinate 2,121 of JBBQEG010000380.1, forward strand.
TCCAGCTCCTGATTGAGTTGCTCGATCTCCACCCGGCGCGTCTCGCTTTCGCGCGCGGATCGCACCAGCGCAAATATCTTCGGGACTTGAAACACCAGGGCAATCGCAGTCGCCACCGAGGCGGTCGCCGTCACCACCTTGACGTACCCAGATGCCCAATACACCGGCTCCCAGATGACCCATACTTCCATGAAGTGGGTAAAGCCGCAGGAAATTATGAAGAGGCCAAAGGCGAGGAATACCCAGTTGAATGGAATGCCCTTGCTCGCCTTGAAAACCAGAAATCCCAGCGTGGCGGAAATCACAACGTAGCCCCCTCCGATGAGTGAGTCGGAGACCACGTGCAACCAGATGAGCTTCGGGTCGCGCAAATAACAGAGCTCATGCGGCATTCCAATCCGACTGAAAATCGAAATACCCAACGCCTCGAACGCGAGCATCCCAATCCCGACTGCCGCCAGGATGCCCACGCTCCATCGAAAGAAAGGCGCGGACAACCAATCGAAACGCGTTTTCGAAAATGCGCCAGGCATCAGGAGGACGCGGGAGAACCCGGAAGGTTGAATTCGCCCCACCACTGGTGCAACGCCATGACCATCGACTCGAGTCGTTCCGGCGCCGTGGACTTCACGACATACGAATTAGCACCAAGCGCGTAAGCCCGATCAACATCCTGACGCAAATTCGACGAGGAAAAAACCACCATCGGCAATCGGCTGCCACCCGGAGTATTCTGCCGCCAGCGGAGCACGTCAAAGCCGTCTTTGCGGGGCATCTTCAAATCCAGAAGCACCACCTGCGGAAGCGGATGCTCCGCGCGGTTTCCATAGGCTCCCCGACCTTCCACGTAAGCGATCGCCTCCTCGCCATTGGCGACCCGGATCATTCGAAAGAGCGACCCGGTGCGCCGAAGCGCCCGCTCCAAGAGCATAGCTTCATCCGCGTCGTCCTCCGCCACCAGAAGCACTTGATGTTGCATATTTTTTTAAACCAGCCTCTGCCTTAAAATCAAGCGCTCAGGCGGTAGACTGAGCGAGCAAAAAGCCCGATGACTTTTCGTTTTAGCGCTGTTATTGCGCAATCCCTACACCCGTCGCGGTCTGGAAAATTCTATAGGCGACCTGGATCGCACACCGCTTCCTGTGCGTCCGGTCTCAGTCCGCGATCTGCCGACTGGGCGGGTCATTCCGCATGGATAAAACCACGACGCATCGCTTCGCGAACCGCTTCCGCCCGATCGGAGACATCGAGTTTGCGGAAGAGGCTCTTCAAGTGCGTCTTCACTGTATCCTCGCCAATCCCCAGGACGTCCCCGAGCTCGCGGTTGCGCAGACCTTTTCCCAGCAACTCGAGCAGCTCCGTCTCGCGTCGGGTGAGCGGCGCTCCCGTATCATGTTCATGCAGCCGGACCGCCACTCCTTTGGGCAAATAACTCCGTCCTGCGTGAATCTCCCGAATCGCGTCCACCAACTCATCTTCCACCACACTCTTGAAAAGATATCCCATCGCTCCGGCCGCGAGCGCCTGGTGAATATCTTCATCCCCATCGTAGTTTGATATAACGAGAACGCGCGATCCAGGAAACTCGGCCCGAATCGCATGGGTCAGACGCGGGCCCGTATCGTCCTGCAAGCGCATGTCCATCAGCACGACGTCCGGCCGATGCTTTCGAAATAGTTCCAGCGTTCGCGGCCCACCTTCGGCTTCAGCCACCACCTTCATGTCGAAGTGCTGATTGACCACCGTCGCCATGCCGACCCGCACGAGCGGATGGTCGTCGACGATCATCACCTTGATCACTATCCGCATTGTCATGACGGCGAGGGGTATGCAGTTACCCCGGCGGTTTCCACTGCGGACGCCGCAACCGGACGCTCTACCGCACTGGGCGCTTCTGCGGCGCAGGGGGCGGTGACCGCCACTTCGGCACCGTGCCCGACCCTGCTGTTGATCTGAATCACCCCTTCGATCTCACGAACTCGTTCGCGCATACCAATCAACCCAAAACCCCCGCTGGAACGCTCCAATTGCTGGACCGGGTCGAAGCCCACGCCATTGTCGGTCACGCGCACCACGATCTCGGTCGAACGAAACTCCAGCGTGGCCACAATCGCATCCGCCTGGCCATGTTTAACCGCATTGGTGATGGCTTCCGTCCCGATGCGCAATAGGTGCTGCTCGAGACGGACCGGCAAAGGCCGGACGTTTCCGATCACGCGCACGTCCACCGCCAAAGCGCTCGAGTAAGTCCAGGAATTCGCGACACGGTTCAATCCTGGGATCAATCCTTCGTGTCGCGCATGGACCGTTTCCGACCGCAACTCCCGAATGGCATTTCGCGCCAGAGCTCGACTGTGCCGCAACATCTGTCGCGCAAACTGCAGACGGGTGTGCACTCGCTCCGGCGCTTGCGCAAGATCCGTCTCCATCGCCTTCATCTGCAGCGATAATCCCGTCAACCCCTGCTCCAACGTATCGTGCAGTTCGCGCGCGATTCGTCCTCGTTCTTCCAATGCGGCCGCATGGCGCGCCTGCTGTTCGATGACGGCGCGCTTCCGGCCGATTTGTCGACGCAATGCCCAGACCCAGCCGGCCGCCGCCAAAAGCACGATTCCGGTGATCGCAAGGGCGCGCCACAGTCGTTCGGCGGTCCACCAGGACGGTGCTTCCACCAGGCGCAGATCCGCCAGCTCCGCCACCAGCAGTAAAAAGGAACGCGGTTGATAAAACCAGACATCCTCCAGCTCGCTGATCACACAGATTCCCGTGACATCGACCAGACTGTTCTTTTCCGGGAGCGTGAGCTTACTCGAAACGTCGCGGTTCAAGAGACCTTTGAAAAGGTGATCCCCCGATTGAAAAATCAATGTGATATTCTGTCCGGCGACCACCCAATCCACGAGGCGCGCACGGAGGCCGACCAAATCGGCGCTGTGTCTGCCGTCCAGCAGTTCCGCTGTCGTGACCCGCACTGTCGCAGGCGGCTGTCCCGAGCCCACCTTCCGGCAAATTGCGTACTGCATCACTTCCTGCCCATCCAACATCACGGGAAACCCGGCGGCTTCAATCACGTCGCCCGGGCGGAAATTCGCCGGTATCGCCGTTTCCACCTTCAGCCCGAGTTCCCCATCGCGGACATAAAACCGCGTTTCGGACAACCGGCGGGTGACGACGCCTCCTGTCCGAACCCGGTGCGGGTAGCGGGCCCCTTGCGCGACCTTCATCAAGCCCCGGACCGGCACCAACGGCCGGGCAAAC
>JBBQEG010000381.1:0-5369 GCA_038320495.1 Opitutales bacterium
TCGGCCTCTTCCCGATTCAAGCGGTGAAACAACTCCCACGCCGTATCGCCCAGCCAAAAAAACGGGGCTCCATCCGTCGTGGTGAGAAAGCGTTTGTTTTCGCTGACCTGCAGCAACGGAAGCCGCTTAGCCTCTGCCGCCGCTGTCGGGCTGAGCGACGCGGCGCCGGCGAGAAATACAGGATAAAGAAACACCAGGATGGTCCTGACGAAGAGTGATCGGCGTATCATGATTAATCTCCTTTTGGAGAGAGTCATGGGGGAATTCGGGAGCAAGCAAGACAGGAAAAGATCCAGCCTGCTCTGTGTTTTCATCGCGCCGGTTTGGTGGCCAGCCGGGAATCGAGAGATCGGCTGTAGCGGTGTGCGTTTTTTGGGAAACTTTGGTGCAACACGGGCAAGGTGGAGGTTTGCAATTGCATGACTATGGCAGACTTTTCATCTCGATTCTCCCCATGAACCCGCCCCACACCCTCGTTCCGATTCGTTTGGTGTTTACTCCTCCTTCGATCGAAGAGGCAGAAATGACGGCCGCGCGGGAGCTGGCTCGCGTCACAGGCGCGCAACTCGCCCCGGCCGGGAGCGTGAGCGCGAGCGGCGTGACGATCGCGCTCGCCTCCCGTTTTTCAGGGACCTTACGCTTGCCGCCTGCGGCGGCAGCGAGCGACGCCTGGATGTGGTTGCGCCTGGATGAGAATGGCGCGGGTGAGCTCGTGGCAACCCACGGTGCGTTCCTGTGGAGCGCGGTCCGGCTGTTAACGCGGAACGCCGGGGAGTTGCCCCGCGAGAAACTCGCGGAAGGGATTTGGTTGCCCGCGACCTTTGGCTGGCATCGTCCGCACTGGGACGCGTGTTACACGCAATATTGGCGCTCGGCGCGGGGCTTCGACCCCGAACACTATGTGGCATCGCTGGCCGAAGCCGGTTTTACGCACGTCGAAGTAAACGGTTTGCAGGCGCACATGCCGTATGAAGACCTGGCGCCGTCGGAATACTATGCGCAGTTCTATTCGTACGGTCCGGGATTCAACCACTATGTGGATACGCCGCTGACCCAGGGAATCTGGCCGGCGCTGTATTTGGATGCGAACCTTGAGCACATGAAAAAGCTGGCGGCGCTCGGGCGGCGTTACGGGCTCAAACCGGGGGTGTGTATGTTCGAACCGCGAACGATGCCCGAGCGATTTTTTCAGAAATTTCCCACGCTTCGCGGCGCACGCGTGGATCACCCTTTCCGCTCGAGGCTTCCCCGCTATACCATGGCGCAGGATCATCCGATCGTACAGCGCCACTACCGCGAATCACTGCAGAAAATCATGCGCGCAGTACCGGGGCTAAGTTACATGTCGGTGTGGACCAATGACAGCGGGGCCGGTTTCGAGCACACCGCTTCACTTTACGTCGGCCGCAACGGCGGCCCGTATCTGATCCGCGAATGGCGGAACCACGACAAGGTGGCCGAGGCGGCCGGCCAAAGTATCGCGCGTTACCTGACCAATCTTCAAACCGCCGCGGCGGAGATCAATCCGGACTTCGATGTGATCCTCCGGCTCGAACCGTTCAAGATGGAGCACGACCACATCAAGGCCGGAATGAGCCGGCATGTCTCGTGGGAAGCACCGTCCCTGCTGGTTCGCGGTTATTCGCTGCCGTATCCACATCCTAAATATCCGGAAAACATGGGCGTGGCCGGAAGCATTTTTCAGACGTCAATGGACCCGGCGGAGAAGGATGTTCTGGAGCAATCGCGCGCGCGTGGAATTGAACCCGTGCTGCATTATTCTCCCGCGAGCGTGATGAATCACGAGCCATTGCTCGGGTTGCCCACTCCGCGTCTGCTGCATCAAAAACTGCTGGCCGCGCGCGCGACGGGGATCTCGCGCCTGAGTGCATTGGGCGGCCTCACGCACACGGCGGCGGCGCCGTATTGGCCGAACCCAGTGGCCCTGCAGGCCGCCCAGTTTTTCCCGGAGCAGTCCATTGAGGATACGCTCACTCGCTACGCGACGAGTCTGGTCGGGGCGGACGCTGCGCCGATCCTGACGCAAGCGTGGCGGGAGTTTGAGGAAGCTCTCGTCTGGCAGCCCGTGGTCCCGCTTTATTGCTCGTTCGGATTCTGTTGGCAACGCACCTGGGACCGACCGTTTGTACCGGACATCGAGGCGATCCCGGCAACGGAGCGAGACTACTACGAACGTCATGGTTGTTTCCAGCACCACAACCCAGGCATCAACGATCTAGGTAAGGATGTGCTCTTCGATCTGATTACCCGTGAATCCGGCGCCCTGATGGCAACGGCGATGGATCAGAATTTACTTCCCCGGGTGCGGGCCCTGATCGCGTCTCTCGGCGAAACGATCGAGCCCCTACCCACGGGCGAAGTCCGGGCCGTGTTGACCGACTTGCGGGATCGCATCCGCGGCTATCTCCATTGGGCAACGTCACTGCGCAACGTCTGCGCCTGGTGTGACAACGTCTATGGGTATCTGGGAACGACCGATGAGGCGGACCGGGCGGCCTGCGAGCGGAAACTCCAAGCCGCGATCGATCTGGAGTTGGAGAACACGCGTGGGTTGATCACCTTGATCGAAACGACGAAAACGGAGTTCATGGTCGTGTCCGGAATTGGGGACAACACGTTCTTCTATGGTGAGAACCTGGTGGAGCACCTGCGAACGAAAATCCGACTGACTGAACAGTATCGTCAGCGCCCGCCGCGGATCGATCGGGAGATCTTTTGGAGACCGGCGCCTGGCACCTGCTGGCCGGAAGGTTGGCAAGGTTGAGGCGGCGAAACATCGACGCATCAACCAGCGCGAGAAATTGCAATTGCCACAACGTCCACCGGCGTACCGCGTTTCAGCGCAGGAAGCGTAAAGGACGGACCACCGGGCGAGACGCCAAAACGGGCGACGTTTGAAGCGCGCAAAGTTACTTTGCATCGCTCCTCGTTTACCGTTCACTCATCGGCTCAATGATCGAAGTCCAGCAGCTCACCCGCGTCTTCCGCACCTACAAGAAGCAGCCAGGATTTTGGGGTGGCGTGAAGGGTCTGTTTAAGCGCGAGTTCGAGGAAACGGCGGCTGCAAAAGATATATCGTTTTCCATCCAGGAAGGAGAATTCGTCGGATTTCTCGGACCCAACGGCGCCGGCAAAACCACCACCCTGAAGATGCTCTCGGGCCTGATCTTCCCGACCAGTGGGACCGCGCGGGTGGCGGGATTTGATCCAACGAAAAGAGAGAACGCGTATCGTCGCCTCTTTGCCCTCGTCCTTGGCCAAAAAAACCAGCTCTGGTGGGATCTGCCGGCGATTGAGTCGTTCCAGCTGTTGCGGGCGATCTATGCCATTCCAGAAAAACAATTTCAAGCGACGCTGGACGAGTTGGTTGATCTGCTGGATGTCCGGCGGAAGCTCAACGTAATGGTCCGCGAACTCTCGTTGGGTGAGCGAATGAAGATGGAGTTGATCGCAGCGTTATTGCACCGGCCGAAAGTACTTTTTCTGGATGAGCCCACCATTGGCTTGGATGTAGTTTCGCAAAAATCCGTGCGTCAGTTCCTGCGTGACTATAACCGACAGCATCGTGTGACCATTTTGCTGACCAGCCACTATATGGCGGACATCAAGGAACTCTGTGAGCGCGTGATTGTAATTCATAAAGGGACCAAGATATATGATGGCGCGCTGGCCCGGCTCGAAACGAGTGGCGGAGCGCGGAAGAAAATCATTTCCTTCATACCTGCGCTCCCGGGGGTGGCGGACGGGGCGGCGGGAGAATTGCGCAGCTTTCCTGATACGTGGCAGTCGCGTTATGCAGTGAACACAGTGCGGCACCCGGACGGTAAGTTCACGCTGACCGTCTCAGTTGAAAACGTGGTGGCAGTGTCCCAGGAAATCCTCAGTACGGCACCCGTCGCGGACATCACGATTGAAGACGTGCCTTTGGAAGACGTGATCGCCGAGCTATTTTCCGCTCAGGCTTGAGGGCAGCGAAGGCCAGGCCCACGTATCGCCGACAAGTGCGCGCATAAGAGTAATGCAGGATTCCCTGCTCTTCTGCAGAGCCGCTCCAAGTGAATCGCTGGTGGGAATGGCCCGGATCTCGAGGGCGGAGCGAGCGGTCTCGTCGAACAGCGTTTCCACCCGGCGAGCATCCGGGAAGCTCGGTAGGTTGGCCCGTCGGCGGAGTTCATGGGCGAGGCTGAAATTGGTTTCGGCCAGGTGGTGATGAAGCCAGCGTTGGGCCGCGAGGAACTCCCCGCGCGCGATTTTGTGCGCGGTCGAGACATAATCACAGATGAAGCCCTCGCCGATTTGTCGGATCGCAGCATCACTCAGCCGAGGGGGAGGAATTTCAGTCGCGACGAAGTGAAAAAGCGCGTCGACCTCAGGCGTTCCCTTGAGGATTTGATAGCCTCCAAGTAATACGGAAGAGAGATCCTCGAGCGCCTTCATGATGGGCGGAACTCCCGGATGCGTGCCAGCGCTGACTTGCTTTCGGACCTCATGGAACTGGGCCAAAGGGATGATAACGATATCCAGTTCACCCTCGGCGAACAAAGCGGTCACCTTCTTTGCCGTACCGAGGCGGCCGCCACGTACGGCGAACGCCAGCGGCTCGTCCAGCTCATCACAATACAATTCACGACGCTCAAGCGAGTCCGGTGCGGATGAAATCACCTGGAAGTCCCAGTCGGAGTAGTCGTCCGCCGCTCCCGGCTCGCCTTCGCCGCGAACGCGCGACCCTATTTGTATAACCGAATAGATCGAATCATCCCGTGCCGCCCACCGGATAAACCGCTCGCCCAGATTAAGTCCGTTCACAGTTTTCTTAATGAGATCAAGATTTCGGTTCCCTCCATACCCGGGCCAGCGTGGATCTCTCCTTGATGTAAGCGCAAAATCTCCTTCGCCAAAAACACGCTGAGTCGACCCAGGTTTGGAACCGAGCCAGGTTCAGGTTCCGGTAAAATGCCTTCAAGCTCGAGGTGCTTCCCCTTCAAGGAAAGTAGGGCGGTGAGTTCCGGTCCCGTTCCGGTTGATCGCACCTTGAGCGCCAAATCTCCAAAATCGTCATCACCACGGTTCTCGCCCACCGTGCGAATCAATGAGCGAACAGCGAACTCCAGGAGCCTTTTGCTCGCCATCAAGACCACGGGGTCGGGCCCTACTTCGACGCGTAGGCCAAGGGAACTTCCGACTTGCTGTACGAGTTCGCGCAGATCGACCGGCGCTGCGTCCGCCTCGTGCAATCCTTGCATCAGAGCGAGGTTGTCGTTCAACAGTTCGAGTTGAGCGACATCCTTCTTGATCGTCTCAATCAAGGACGGAGGCAGCGGTCGATCAGCACCCGTTTGTCGAAACGT
>JBBQEG010000382.1:0-5350 GCA_038320495.1 Opitutales bacterium
CGGACGACGGTGACGCTCTCCTCCAGCAATTGCGCGAACGCATTGGCCGGATTCGAGTGGGACCGTTTACGGATGGGCCGGAACCGTTTTGCGGTCCCGTGATTTCTTCGCGGGCGGCAGACGAAATCATCGCGGCGCAAAGCCGCCTCGCGGAAGGCGGCGCGCACCTCCTCGTTGAGGCGAAGCGGATGAAATCGGGCAGTGGCTTGATCAGTCCCGGGCTGGTCGACGTCTCCCCAATGTCCCACCCACCCGCGGATGAAGAGTTCTTCGGCCCGCTCCTTCAAGTGATCCGCGTGGCAACTTTCAAGGCGGCTCTCACGACGGCCAATGCGACGCGTTATGGTCTGGCCGCCGGCCTGATCAGCGACGACGCTGCACTGTATTCGGAATTTCGTGACACAGTGCGGGCGGGAATAATCAACTGGAATCAATCGCTCACCGGCGCGAGTGGTGCCGCGCCCTTTGGAGGGATCGGTCGCAGCGGCAATCATCGACCCAGCGGACTATTTGCCGCCGATTACTGTGCGTATCCGGTCGCCAGCATCGAAGTGCCGGAACTCAAGCCGCCGTCCCCCCTGCCCCCCGGACTGGAGTGATGCCATGACGGCGGCCGAATATAATTTCGATGGCTTGGTTGGCCCGACGCACAACTACGCTGGATTATCACTTGGGAATATTGCCTCGATGACCCATCGGGGAGCCGTTTCGAACCCGCGCGCCGCGGCTCTGGAGGGGCTCGCCAAAATGAAACACTTGTCAGACCTGGGTGTACCGCAAGCAGTGCTGCCGCCGCACCCGCGTCCCGCCATCGGGTTATTGCGCGCGTTTGGTTTCAGCGGGCACGACCGGGATGTGCTCCGGGCCGCGGCCAAGCAGGCACCCGAACTTTTACGCCACAGCGCATCGTCGGCCGGCATGTGGGTGGCGAATGCCGCGACCGTGGCGCCGAGCCGCGACACCCGGGATCGGCGCGTTCACTTCACGCCGGCGAATCTGATCTCGAAGCTGCATCGCTCGATTGAACCGCCGCAGACCATGCGAACACTGCGCGCGATTTTTCGCGATCCGGCTCGGTTCCACGTCCATGAACCCGTCCCGGCGGCGCAAGGCTTGGGGGATGAAGGCGCGGCCAATCATACACGCTTTGCTCCGACGCACGGAGCCCGGGGACTTCACTTCTTTGTCCATGGCCACACCGCTCTGACCGCGCGGGCCAGCGAAGCAAACCCGACGCGCTTCCCGTCACGACAGTCCAGCGAAGCTTCGACGGCGGTCGCGCGCCATCACCAGTTGGCTGATACACAGGTGGTGTTCGCCCGGCAAAGCCCGGAGGCGATCGATGCGGGGGTGTTTCACAACGACGTGATTGCAGTGGGAAACGAGAACCTTCTCCTGTTTCATGAGCAGGCCTTCGCCCACTCGCGCAGCGTGATCGGTGCGCTGCGGCGGAAGTATTCCGCCTTGAATCGCGGCGATGAACTGAACGTGGTTCAAGTCGCGACGCGTGATGTTCCGCTTGAGGAGGCCGTCCGCTCGTACCTGTTCAACTCCCAACTGGTCACGCTCGGTTCGGGGAAAATGGCCCTGCTGGCCCCCGTGGAATGCCGGGAAACTCCCACGGTGCAGAGATTCCTCGAACAGCTCGTTGCTTCCGGCACGACACCGATTGAGGCCGTTCACTACTTGAGTCTGCGGCAATCGATGCGGAACGGTGGCGGCCCCGCGTGCCTGCGTCTCCGGGTTGTGCTCACGCAGGCCGAAGCCGACGCCATGGCACCTCGAGTGCGTTTCACATCGGAACTCCATGCCGGTTTGGTGGCCTGGGTTAATAGCCACTACCGGGATAAATTGCGCGCGGCTGATTTAGCCGATCCCGATCTCCTGGAGGAATCTCAACGCGCCCTGGACGGGCTGACGCAGCTCCTCGCGTTGGGCAGTATTTATCCCTTTCAGGACTAACCCGAACTATTCCGACGAGTAATGTTAACTATAGCGCGGACGGCAGGGCGACTCCGGATCGGTCCGCCCACGGTTTTAAATTGGACAAAATGCCAGGATAGAGCACGACGCCGTGCTCCAGTTGTTCCGCCCGCTTGTGCAAACCGGACTCACCGGGGAGTCGGACTTTTTCGAACCCGGGCCGTGGCGGGGTGGCGCGGCATTTGGCGACGACGCATTCGGTCTGACGTCGAAAGGCGTCCGCGCCACCGAACAGCGCCGGATTGAAGACCTGAACAAACACGGTGGCGCCCCACCCCTCGCCCGGATCCGCGCGGCCATGGCCCGCAAGCCCACCGCTCAACGCCTCCACGAGGAGGGCGAGTGCATATCCTTTATGTCCATGATCGATCCCGCCGATAGGGAGTAGCGTTCCCGGTGGCTGGGTAAAGAGGGCGGCCGGATCGTCTGTCGGCTCGCCGTCAGCGGTAAGAGCCCACGTGGCGGGAAATCGTTTACCTTCTGCATACAGGCGTTTGGTCAGCGCGTTGGTGGTGACGGACATCGAGATATCGATCATCACGGGGAGCCCCTCGGTAGGCCAAGCGGCGGCGAGCGGATTGGGCGTAAATACATCGCGTCGACCACCGTGGGGCGCGACGCTGCTCACGGCCGGGTCTGAGCATGTCACCAAGGCCATGAAACCACGATCCGTGGCTCGCTGCAAATAAGCTGCGAGGCATGCGATATGATGACTGCGACGAATCACCACGGTACACGTGCCGTTAACCCGGGCCCGATCCATTGCCAGATCGAGGGCGCGGACGGTCAGCCACGGTCCGGGAAGACGCTGCCCGTCCCAAGTAACGGCCGCCGGATAGTCCGCCAGCACGTGGGGCTCCCCCGACTTGCTCATGGCGCCCTTTTCGAGTTCGCCCAAATATCCGGGAAGCAAAGCCAGACCATGGGTGGTGTGGCCTAATAAGTCGCCCTCGATCAGCACTTCTGCGACGACCGCCGCTTTCTCGGAATCAAGCCCGGCCTGCCGGAGGAGACTGGCGGAGAACTCGCATAAGGCGGGAGCAGGGTAACGCAGTGACATGAGAGACCTCAACATGGCACTCAGGCGATGGATGTGAAGCCTGCACTCGATCGCTCCCTCCGGTTACTCCGATGAAGACACCGGTGGGATCGCGGCGTTAAGGCTCCTCACAAAACCCCGGGTGCCCTGTCGGCTGGATTGGTGAAAACGGGGGCCACTCCTCCACCACTCGCCAGGAGAGTAAATGCGAGTGCGGCAAGGCCGGCGCCCACGACGACGAACCAGTCGCCGTATTCAGTATAGACTGTGTTCTGCTCAATCCATCGCCCGTCGCGCTGCACCTCGATCGTCTGCGTGCCGCGGAAATAAATACTCCCTGTATCATTGGTAACGACGCTTCTGATATTGCCAAATTCATCGATCCAACCACTCCAGCCGCCATTACCCGCGCGGAGAACCGGGCGGCGGGTCTCGACCGCGCGCAAGACCGAATGCGCGGCGTGTTGATAAGCGGCACCGCCTTCGCCGAACCAGCCGTTGTTCGTGAGAACCGTCAGCAAGGTCGCACCTCCCAGCGCACTATAGCGGGCGAGATGGGGATAAATATCTTCGTAGCAGATCAGCGAACCAATCACGACCGGCGTGTTCCCCAGAAAAGCGAGGATGGGGGCCGACGTTTCACCCCGGGCAAAGTCGCCGCCGATGGGCACGAATTTGCCAATCCAACCCAGGAGCGGACGCAGGGGCACGAATTCTCCAAAGGGCACAAGCTTGCGCTTCACATAGTAACCCTCCGCCAGACCCTCGGTCGGCGTCACCAGAAACGCGCCATTGTACCACGCCTCCTCGGGGGTGTTTGCTTTCTCGATGGCAATAGAGCCCAGCAGAAGCGGGACGCCCGCGGACTTCACCAACGACTCGACGAACGTCTGCGCGCTGGAGTCTCCGCGAACGGCCATCGGCGTGGTCGCTTCGGGCCAGAGAATCAAATCAGGGCGCGTCCGCGCCGCGGCCAGCGTGGTCGCCTGCAACACGTCGAGGATATCGGCCGCACGCGCTGGGTCCCATTTCACATCCTGCGGGATATACGGCTGCACCACCGCAATCCTCGCCAAGGGCTGACTGTGACCACGGCGGTTAAAGAGCTCCTGGAAGTGCACCGAGACGGTCGCGAGCAACACAAAGAGGGCGAGAAAGAACTCCTGGCTGCGCTTGTTGAATCCGGTCGCTCCTTCGCGGAAAAGTCGATGGGCATACGCCGCAAATCCTAAATTCATCATGACCAGGACGAACGAGATCCCATATGCGCCGGTGAACGCCGCGATCTGCAGAATACTTGCGCGCTCCCACTGGCTCGCCGACAGCGGCAACCAAGGAAAGCCGCCGAGCAGCCACGAGCGGGTCCACTCGATGACCACCCACAAACCCGCCAAACCAAGCATCACCATGAGTCGCACCGGAGTAGGCTTTCCGATGATTCGCGGGAGCAGCCACCATGCCGCCAAGTACCACGTACCGACCCAAGCGCCAACAAAAGGCCCCAATAAGAAAAGGCCGACCCACGTAACATGGTGGAGCCATCCGAGCAGGATTGTCCAAGCCAGCGCCTGAGCGGCAAACATCGTGACGACGAAGAGCTTGAGAGGTGGGCGCGTATAGGCCCAGTAGATGCCCGGTAAGAGCATCGCATACGCGAGCTCGGGAATCTTAAACGGTGGAAACGAGAGCACCGCCAACAACACCGTGAAGAAAAAAACCGCTCCCGCGGCGAGCAACGGACGGTTTCGCTGCGCAAACGTGGGACGGGGCTCGTACGGGTCCGAGTAGGGAATGGTTGAGGCAGGAGTGGACACGCGTGGAAATGAAGAAATAGGCCGAGGATTCGCACGCCTGCAAGCAGGCATCCGGCAACCACGCTCGAGCGCGCGATTCGCAGATCAAACTGTGACGATTAAACAGGATCAAACTGTGACGACGAACCAGGGCCGAACCATCGGGTCTTTGCGGTGACATCTCCAACCGTCAAATGAACCCGGGCCAATGATGACTGATCTCCAACAGCTCCACGGCAGCCTTGTGCTGGTGAAATCGCGCCACGACCGCCACAATCCGCCGACCGGTATGCGCGGCACCATCGAGGTCCATGATTCGCGCGGCTCCGAGCCTCAGGTGAATGTGGTGATCGACTTTCCTCAGATGTTCACCACCCGGGCGCGTCGCCGAACACTCGCTTTGAATCAGGTGCAGATCAGCGAACTCCTCCGTTCTGAAACCAACGGCGCGTTCGAGTTCACCATCGACGACGAACTCGAGTGATCCCAGCGTTTCGTGCGCATGAGCGAACTCCCTGACTGCCTATATTGCCGC
>JBBQEG010000383.1:0-5332 GCA_038320495.1 Opitutales bacterium
GCGCCGCTGCCCATTCAGGCGGTTCAGTATGAACTCGGCGCGAAAGTCGCCACGCGCAAAGCCTATGGTAACGCCCTCAAGCGGATAGGGCCGAAGTTTCCCCAGCTCGTGAGCCTCGATGGCGAGGTGAGCAACTCCACCATGGCCGAGATCTTCGGCGAGGCCGCGCCCGGGCGTTTCTTCGAGATGTATATAGCGGAGCAGAACATGGTGGGTGCGGCGCTCGGACTCTCGCTGCGCGGGAAAATCCCGTTTGTCTCCACCTTCGCCGCGTTTTTCAGCCGGGCCTTTGACCAGATTCGGATGGGCCAATATTCCAACGCGAACATCACGTTCGTCGGTTCGCATGCGGGCGTTTCGATCGGCGAGGACGGCCCATCGCAAATGGGGTTGGAGGACATCGCGATGTTTCGTTCCATCCTTTCGTCCGTCGTGCTGCATCCCAGTGACGCGGTCTCCACGGAGAAACTGGTGGAGGCGGCGGCGGCGCACCAGGGGATCATTTATCTTAGAACGTTGCGGCAGGGCACACCGGTGATCTACCCGAATGACACGCATTTCAAGATCGGTGGAAGCCGGGTGTTGCGGCAGAGCCCCGATGATCAAATCACGCTCGTTGCCGCCGGCGCCACGGTCCACGAAGCGCTGAGCGCGTATGCACAACTGGAGCAAATGGGGATTCACGCACGCGTGATCGACGCCTATAGTATCAAGCCACTCGATGTGGAGACATTGCGCGAAGCCGCTGATGCGACGGGGCGGCTGGTCACGATTGAAGATCATTATCCCGCCGGCGGACTCGGCGAGGCCGTGCTCGCGGCCCTTTCCGATCGGCCGGTGCCCGTGACCCTGCTGGCGGTGAACACGATTCCGATGAGCGGAAAAGGAGACGAACTGCGCCGGGTGAACGGCATATCCGCGGAGTCAATTGTTGCGACGGTCGAAGGTCTCGTCGCAGCCGGCGAGCGGGCCGCCGGGTCGGAACCGTCGGCCATGCCGTCGGCGAAAACCCGGAGTGCGAATCATCTCAAGTCGATCACCACACACGGCCAGTCCATCTGGTTGGACTATATCAAACGCAGTTTTCTCAAGGGCGGAGAATTGCGCACTCTGATTGAGGAGGACGGTCTGTCGGGAGTAACCTCCAATCCGGCCATCTTCGAAGAGGCCATCACGCAAGGGCACGACTATGACGACGACCTGCGACGCGCACGGGAACGTCAGGAGTCGGCGGCAACGACATATGCCAATCTGGTCATCACGGATGTGAAACTCGCGGCCGATGACCTGCGGGAGGTGTTCGAGCGCACGCTCGGCCATGACGGTTACGTGAGCCTCGAGGTTTCCCCGCATCTGGCGTACGACACGGAAGGCAGTATCCAGCAAGCACGGGAACTCTGGCAGCGGGTGTCCCGGCCCAATGTCATGATCAAGATTCCGGGCACAGAGGAGGGGTTGTCCGCGATCCGCCCGCTCATTGCGGACGGGATCAATATCAATGTCACGCTGCTCTTCGGGCTCGCGCGCTACCGGGCGGTGACGGAGGCTTTTCTGAACGGGCTCGAAGACCGCGTCGCCGCTGGCCGGCCGATCGACGAGGTGACGTCGGTTGCCAGCTTCTTTTTGAGCCGCATCGATGTTGCAGTGGATCGGCAGCTCGATGAGCTCAGCCGCCGCGATCCGGAACTCGCCGCGCGCGCGGATCGGCTGCGCGGTCAGGCGGCAATCGCGAGTGCGAAGCAGGCGTATCAGATGTTTAAGGACATCTTTGGCGGAGAGCGGTTTCGGCGGCTGTCCGCGGTCGGCGCCCGGCCGCAACGGTTGCTGTGGGCGAGCACCAGCACGAAGAACCCGGAGGAGCGTGATGTGCGTTACGTCGAAGAGCTGATTGGACCCGAGACCATCACGACGTTGCCGCGCGTCACGCTCGATGCCTTTCGCGATCACGGCGAGGCGTCTCCCCAGCTTGAAGTAGGTATCGATCGCGCCCGGGTTGTTTTTCGTGAACTGGGTGAGATCGGGATCAGCCTGGAGGCGGTGAGCCGCGAGCTGGAAACCGAAGGGGTAGGGAAGTTCGTCGAACCGTTCGATCACCTGCATGCCGAACTCGAGCGGCGCTTGGAAACCGGCATCGCGCGTCGGTAACAGCCTCCGGGAGATCGCGCGCGTTTGCGATGGGGGACGGTCCAAGCCAAAGGCGCAGCCGTGGTTCTCGCAACGGCTGAGTGGGGGATCCAGCCGGGCGCCTAACGGGCTCCTTTGCGTGGGTCGGCGCGTCATGGCGTCCGTGTCGAGGTTGCGCGTCGGCACAGGATCGAACGGTGCTTGGAGGTGCGCCAAACGTTCCGAGCAGCGTCCGAATGATGCGGTCGCGATGCCACGCATTCTCACCCCGCTGGAAAAATTCGGGTTTGTAGCTGACCCGTTTTCCGTTCCGATTCATACGCGGTTGCGCGGCTCGTCGGTCAGGCGAGTGAAAGCGTGGCCTGTTTCACGGCATGAATCTACCCCTTCTGTTCAGCTCTTTCCTTTTTTTCACCGCGCTGGTTCCGCTGATCGCCTGGTGGCGGACGCGGACGATGGACAACAGTGATGCCCGGACCTTCTTCCTCGCCGATCGCCGGCTGCCTTGGTTCCAGATTGCCGGCACGCTGTTGCTGACGAATCTTTCGACGGAACAGTTGATTGGGCTCAATGGTGCGGCGTCGATCCACGGCGCGGTCGTCATGGCGTGGGAGATCCTCCCTGTTTTCGCCTTGATTGCCATGGCCGCGTATTTCCTTCCGCGATACTGGGCGGGAAACATCACCACGATCCCGGAGTTTCTGGAAACGCGTTTCGATCGGACGACCCGCCGCCTGCTGGGCATCATCGTCCTCGCGGCGATCACGTTCAATTTCATGCCGTTTGTCCTTTATTCGGGCGGGATCGCGATGAGCAGCATTTTCAGGGTTCCGGAGTTACTGGGAATTTCGCCGGCGGCGTCGTTCCTCGTGATGGCGTGGGCGGTCGCGGTGATTGGCACGGTGTATGTGATCTGGGGAGGAATGAGCGCGGTGGCACTGTCGGATACCCTTTACGGCATCGGACTGATTGCCGGCGCGCTGTTGATCCCGGTCCTGGGCCTCATTCATCTCGGCGATGGTGACTTGGCGGCCGGATTGAGTCGCGTGGCCATGCATCAGCAGCCCAAGCTCAACCCGATCGGTGGGCCGTCATCGAGCATTCCCTTCTCGACCCTCTTCACCGGGCTGATGCTGACGAACATCTATTACTGGTGCACCAACCAACTCATCGTTCAGCGTTCGTTTGCGGCCTCCTCCTTTGCGGAAGCGCAAAAAGGTGTACTGGCCGCGGCGGCGCTGAAGTTGCTTGGGCCCTTTTATCTGGTGCTGCCCGGCATCATTGCTGTCGAAATGTTTGGTGCGAGTATTGGCAATGGCGATCTCGCTTACGCGCGACTGGTGGATGCGGTGTTGCCCACGTGGATGATCGGCTTCTTTGCGGCGGTCCTGCTGGGGACGATTATCAGTTCCTTCAACAGTGGTCTGCACACCGCCTCGACCCTGTTCGGATTTGATCTGTATCGCGCCTGGATCCGGCAGGACGCAACCGATGCGCAGGTGCTTCGGGCCGGCAAACGGTTTGCCGTGGTGGTCTGCCTCGCCGCTCTCGGGGCCAGCTCTTTGCTGGGTGGCGCCCCGGAAGGAGTGTTTACGCTCATGAAGCGACTGATGGCCGCGTTCAATATTCCCATTCTCGCCGTGGTCATCATGGGAATTGTCACGACCCGGGTGCCGGCGTTCGCGGCCAAGATCGCCCTGGTCGGAGGCGTCGGTTGCCATTTCCTGCTCGGCTGGCTTTCCGATTCCGGCGTACTTGGAATTAAAATACATTGGCTGCATCTCATCGCGATTAATTTTGTCGGGCTCTGTCTCTTCATGCTGCTGGCGGGGCAGGTGTCGCCGGCACCAGCCCGGACCGCTGAGCGTGCGGAGGCGGCGACTTCCCGGGCTGCGCTCGTGACCTGGCGGCACCTGCGGCTGGCGACCTGGCTGCTCGCGCTTGGGGCCATCGCGATGTATGGGATGCTCTGGCGATTCTCGCAATCGGGATGAATAAACAACAGGCAATCTTCTTCCTCATCGATACTCAGGGCGCGAACACCGTCGGGTGCTACCGCCCTGACCTCGCCCTCGGAACCCCGCATATCGATCGGCTTGCCGCGAGCGGCGTTCGCTTCGACCAGGCAAGCACGTGCTCGCCCGTGTGCGGCCCGGCCCGCTCGGCGCTCATGACCGGCCTGTATCCACATTCCAATGGCGTCCTCGCCAACGACATGGCGCCACATCTTGACCTGCCGACTCTGGGACAGCGCCTGGAAGCCGCAGGCATCGCGACCGGGCATATGGGCAAATGGCATCTCGATGGCGGTGACTATTTCGGCAGCGGGCGGTGTCCGCCGGGCTGGAATGCGAACTATTGGTTTGATGGCCGCGACTACCTCGACTCGCTGCCGAGCGATGCCGCGCGCGCGTTGTCACGCCGGATTCTCGGTGCGGCCGAGATCGCGGCGGAGGGAATAACGTCGGAGTTCACGCATGCGCACCGAACTGCCGATCGTGCGCTGGCCTTTATCCACGAACACCGCGACCGGGACTTCTTTCTGGTCGTATCGATCGACGAGCCGCATCACCCGTGGATTTGTCCGGAGCCCTTCGCGAGCGCATTCGACGACTTCGAGTTTCCCGTTCTGAATGCCGATGATTCGCTGGCGGACAAACCGCGGAGCCAGCGCGAGTGGGCGGCCTATACGGCACGGACAGCGGCTGCCGGCAGCGGTGCCGCCTGGCAGATGCGACGTCGCGACGGCCGCACCTGGATTCACCATCCGCGGCATTTCGCGTGTAACAGTTACTCTGACTTTCAAGTTGGCCGGGTGCTCGCCGCCGTCGACGCGGAGACGCCCGATGCCCTGGTGGTCTATACGGGCGACCACGGGGACATGTTTGGCAGTCACCAGCTCCACGGCAAAGGTCCCTGTGTGTACGATGAAATCTCGCGGGTGCCGTTCATGGTGCGTTGGCCGGGGGAAACGCCGGTGGGCGCGGTGTCGACGGGACCGGTTTCTCATATCGATTTCGTGCCCACCATCCTCGATTACTTCGGCGTGCCGAAGCCGGACTTGCTCCAGGGGCGATCCCTCCGGAAGCAATGCCGGGAACCGGCGTATCGAACGAATGAGTACGTATTCATCGAGTTCAATCGCTTCGAAATCGACCATGACGGATTCGGGGCCTTTGCCCCGATTCGTTGCGTGTGCGATGGCCGG
>JBBQEG010000384.1:0-5332 GCA_038320495.1 Opitutales bacterium
GACGCGGCCGTTGCGCTCGAGTTCATCGAGAATCGGTGCGGTCTCTTCAATCTGTGATCGGCGGAGCACGTAATGCGTTGAATCGCCACTGAGCGTGAACTGGCCGAAGCGGCTTCGCGGCATCCGCCATTGAAAGCCGAATTCGTAGCCCTGAATATCGCGACCAGCAAGGTTCACATAGTTATCGATAATACTGATTACCTCGCCCACCGGCGCCCGCCTCGCGGCATTATTGGTCTGCTGAGCATTGAACGCAGCGTATGTCGCGCGATCTTCCGCGCTCACGGGTGCCCGGGTCACGGAGCCATAGCCTTTGTAATTGCTGGTACCCGACCCGAGATCGATCTGGTCAACCGGGGTGCCCTTCGCGACCTCCGCCTGCACGGCGAGATCGAGATAGAGCTCGTCGAGAACGAGCGTACGGGGCGCACCCATGTTTTGAATGACCTTGTTCTGGTTCAGATGGAAGTAGTCGAAGGCGAACGCCAGACCGCGAACCTTCGGCACCTCGATCACAATCCCCGCCACCCAGGTTTTCGCCGTTTCAGGTTCGAGCTTTTCGTTGCCCTGTCGGAATACTGTCCGTTGAGAAGAACCATCCGTCGGGAGCCCCGTCACCTCGGACCGATAAGGATCGGCCGCGCCGATCTGCCGTCGAAGCGGAGTGATATTGGTCTGCACCAGATTAGGGGCGCGGAACGACTCCGCCACGGAACTGCGGACCTTCAACCAGATCGCAGGTTTCCACACCAAGCTGGCCTTGGGCTTAGTCGTCTGACCATGAATCGAAAAGTGTTCATAGCGGCCTGCGAGCGTGAGCTCGAGTGCCTGAATCAGAGGCCGACGATTTTCCCGCGTGACGAACGGAAACGCCGTTTCCAGGAAAGCCGCGTAGATCGTCTGTTGGGCGCTGATCGGTACATTGGAGCTCAGCGCGAGATAGTCGTTATCGCCTTCCCGGAAATATGGAAAATCAGCGCCCGCGCCAGGAGGATTCAAACCGGAATACGCGGCGCGCTTGTCATCGTAGGTTTCATAACGCACTTCGACCCCGGTCGCGAGGCCCATGTTGCCGCCATTGAACAGGCGCCAGAGTTGGCCCGTGGCCTTCACATCCCACATGAAAAGATTGGTGCGGCCAAACCGGTCTTCGGCATCATACAACGGATTTAGGACAGATGCCGGGTTGGCGAACGGCTGATCGGTCACAAGCTGACTATTGACGATCTTGAAGGTGACGGGAAACGGATTGAATGCCGTCGAATCTGTCCGGCTAAGCGCTCGCCGCAGCTGCGATTCCCGCACTTGGAAATGTTCATACTCGTGCGTCTGCGCACCGGAGGCGAGGAGGCCGGATTCCCATTCCCAACTGCGACTAATTTTCCCGCGTAGGCCACCAAGGATGCGCCATGAATAGCTGTGTACCTCGGTCACGCGGGGTTTAAAGCCACTGGCGATGTCTGCGTTCTGCCCAGGGGAAATCCCGGTCCACAGCGAGACGTCAGCCGGAGCTCCAACGACCCGAGGCGTCCCATCGGCGTTCGCTGCGCCAGTCGGGTGATAAAACCGCACGCCAAACGGATTCCATGGATTTGTCGCTGGCATATATATACCCTGGTCATCGGTGTTCTTGAAATTGACCGGCTCACGACCGCTATAACTATGAGCGTGATAGAACATCACGTCGCCAAACGCGCTCAATGTATCATTGATTGGACGATCGAGGAACGTGGCGAACTGGATCCGATCGGTGCGCGGAACCAGGATCTTCCACTTGTTCCAGTTCGAGCGGGTGGCGTTCTCGACACTGTCGAGATTCGCCGAAGGGACCGTCTGCTTGAAATTGACCGAGCCGGTCGGTCCCGGCCAAAGATAAAACATGCCGGTCGCGGCCATCGTCGCGACGCCAGCGGGCGGCGTCGTGCTGGTGGTGATACCGCGATTACCTTCCGGGCGCGACCCGATGAAAGTCAGGTAATCCGGCTGGATGAACCCGCGCTGCCACTGGCCCCACTGGTTCACATTATTGCGATTATCAAAATCGTTGTCCCGCACCGTCGTCCCGTTGGCGTCGATGATCGGCAGCCCATTCCATGGTGCGGGCAAAGCCCGGCTTTGCCGTTGATCAGCATGACTCGCCCACTTCCGCTGTGACGCCGCCAGAGCATCCCGGTGGAAGTAATCAAAGGAAACGGAAAGATGCGCTTTGCCGAGATTGAAGCCCTCGGAAAGCGTCGCCCCGAACTCGTTGCCGCCGCCATGCTGAGTCATCGAACCCTTGACGGTGAGATTCCGCCCCACGTAGGTGCGGGAAATATGATTATTGATGACACCCGCCGCCGCGTCCGCGCCGTAGATGGCGGAGGCACCGTCGCGCAAGATTTCCACCCGATTCACCAACGCCCTTGGGATCGAATTGATATTGGCGGCCAGTGACGGCACCCCGTTCTCCGCCATCGAGATCGGATGAGGCGCCATCCGGCGCCCATTGATCAACGTCAGCGTGCTACCCGAGCCGATTCCGCGCAGATCGATCGAGGCGACATCGCCGCGTGCCAGCTGCGGACCGTTGTTGACCTCCGTTATCGCGCTGGGCTCAGCCGCGCCGAGTGTTTCGAACAATTCACTCATGGTCGCCGCCCCGCGGGCGTCGAGGTCCGCCCGCTCAATGACCGTGACGGGCAGCGCGGTCTCGGCATCAACCCGGCGAATGTTGGATCCGGTTACCGTGAAGGCTTCGAGTTGGACTGGAGTGTCCGGGTCGGCCGGGGCCGCGGACGGCTGCGGCGGTACCGACTGAGCGACCAGGGTCGTGGCAAATGTGAACGCAGATAAGAGCGTGTAAGTTGGGTATTTCATCGAATGGGCGAGACGAGGAAATGGGGTTCAACGGATCAACGTCGAGTGCAAGGTTTATGTGCATATAGATTCTAATGTCTGTTACGGAAATCAGCTCCGGCATCGAGTCACGGCGCTCTGTGATTTGAATTACGCGCTCCGAAATCAACCGAATCTCGCGTGCCCTTGGTCGATCGAGTTGCGCGTACCCTTGGTCGGCCGACCAGAAAGATGTCGCATATGCGACATCTTTCTGGTCGATCGTTGGCCACGACGGGGCGGAGCATCATCAGCCCGGACACGGCCGACCCGGATTCATCCTACGGTTAATCGCTTCGGAGAACGGCAGCGCTTATCATAAGAGGCGGGGAGCAAGGCCGCATGCAATGACCCACTTCGTCAGACTGCGACGCGAGTTTGACCCGCGCGTTTCCCCTCTCAAATTTGTATATAGCGAAGCAATTATATCAGCGACCGGAAGGGTCCTGCAACGACACGACAGCCGCTGACCCGCGATGCTCGAACACCATTAGAGCGCGCTTATTCCTTTGCGTCGGACTTTTTCTTGCCACCGCCCTCGCCCTTCTTCCGCGGCAGCTCTGGAGCATCGTAATTCGGCGAAGGCACATGCTCGCGCGCCATGATGGCTTCGATGGCCTTCACCTCCCGGGGTTGCCGCGCCGCAAGATTGTTTCTCTCCGCTGGATCCTGCTCGAGATTATACAACTCGAGCGGCGCCTTGGTGCCCGTGCGAAATCCTTTCCACGGTCCCATCCGAACCGCCTGCTGAAAAGGCAACGGGCCTTCGTAAATCTCCCAATAGAGCGCTTCGTGCCTGGCCGTTTGCGTCCGCCCGAGAAGGGTCGGGACGATGGAAATGCCATCCGTCTTCGGCGCCTTCGTGCCGGCAAGTTCCGCGGCCGTCGCCAAGAAATCAACATGAGTCGTCATCACGTCCGATGTACTTCCGGCAGCAATCCGGCCCGGCCAGCGAGCAATCATCGGCATGCGGATCCCACCCTCATAGAGATCCCGCTTCGCTCCGCGCAAACCGGCGGTGGCGTTGAACGTCGCGACGCCCGGGCCGGCCGCTCCGTTGTCACTCGAGAATATCACCAGCGTATCACGATCGATCCCGAGTTCGCGGAGCTTGGCCATTACGCGGCCCACCCCTTCATCCAGTCGCGAAATCATCGCCGCGTGGATCTGCACCGGCTCCGGCCAGGGGCGATCGGCAAAAGCCGCATGGGACGGGATCTCGAATTTGCCGTGCGGGAGCGTCCAGGCCGCATAACAGAAAAACGGTTTCCCGCTTTTTGCCTGCGTCTCGATGAATGTCAGCGTTTCCGCCTCAATGAGATCGTGCGAGTATTGGCCGCGCTTGCCCTCGGCGTTACCCGGCAATTTTTCCCGCACGCCGTTGCGCGTGAGGTCTTCAGGAAAGTAGCTGTGCGCGTGGACTTGATCATAATAGCCGTAAAACAAATCGAATCCCTGTTTCTCGGCCGCGCCGGTCGTACCTTCGTTGCCCAGCCCCCACTTGCCAAAACCACCCGTCGCATAGCCGGCGTCATGGAGCATCTTCGCCACGGTCACGGTGCCCGTGGGCAACGCCAGCAGGCCGTGCTTGCTCTGATTCGCACGGCGCAACATGTGCCCCGGGTGCTGTCCGCCCATGACCACATTCCGCGTCGGCGCACACACCGCGCTTCCGCTGTACGCGCGCGTAAAGCGCATGCCCTCTTTGGCCAAACGATCCACGTTCGGCGTCGGGATCGCCGTGCCGCCATAACAGCCGAATTCTCCCAGGCCGGAATCGTCTGCCATGATAAACACGATGTTCGGCCGCGCCGCATCCGCCGCCCGCGTTACACTGGCAAGTCCAAGCAGCAGCCCCAACACGAGCAGAAGGAAACGGGATTTAAATCGAGTCATGGGGGCAACATGAGGCAAGTCGGCTCCCGGGCACAAGTTCAACCCCCGACGTTCCCCGCGTTCATCCCTTTCCCCCAGTCGCACCGTTCGCGCTTCAGCCTTTATCGTATTTGTAGCGATCGACTTCCTCCCCGGTATCGTAAAGCCGTGATCGCGGAAACCAGGCGTCGTCAGAAGGCCGTGGCCGGGTTGGTCCGCCCCAGGTCGAGGCGGTCCCGGGATCCCGCCAGTTTCGCCGACTCCAGTGCGGGCCACGCATCGGATCCCGGGTGCGGTTCATCCAGCCGATTAACGTCGCGTGCAGCCGCTCACGCACATCGCCGCAGACAGGATCGGCGATGAGATTACGAAGCTCGAGCGGATCATGCGTCAGGTCATAGAGCTCGTCCGTATCCAATAAATTGATCGCGAGTTTATGCCGGCCATCGCACACGCAACGAATCGGGGCAAAGGCCCCGAATCCGTCATGGTCGATTTCGAAGCGATTGAACTCGATGAATACGTACTCATTCGTTCGATACGCCGGTTCCCGGCATTGCTTCCGGAGGGATCGCCCCTG
>JBBQEG010000385.1:0-5297 GCA_038320495.1 Opitutales bacterium
AGGAAAAAAAGCGCCAGCCTCTGCAAGGTCGCGCGAAAACTAAGCCATCGAGGAAACGGTGTCATGGTGGGTGGGGTTTAAGCAGGCGGAATGCCGATGTAACTGCAAAGTTACTGATTCTACGTCGGGTCAAGCTGAAAAACAATGCCCGTCCGAACCGACTGGGAAGGAACGATCTTGCGCCTGGACGGATGCGATCGGCCGACGCGACTCGAGAAACCGCGACTCAAGAAACGGGGTTGCGTTCCCTAGGAACCGTCACGTGACTCTCGATGCGCCCATGAAACGACGCACGTTTTTAACTGCCGCCGCCAGCGCAGTCGCGGTAACCGGGGCCTCCCCTTTGTCCGCGCAGCCGGCCCCGGCGATCGGCACGCTGATCAACGGCTCGCTGATCGATACTAATGTCAGTCTGTCCCAGTGGCCGATTCGCCATTCGTGGGCGCCGACACCAGCCGCGTTGGTGGAGCGTTTAAAGCGACACGGCGTCACTTCGGCTTGGACCGGAAGTTTTGAGGGCGTGCTGCACACCGACATGTCCGGCGCCAACGCACGCCTGGCCGAGAGCTGCCGCAGCGAAGGCGCCGGCATCTTGATTCCGATGGGTACGGTCAATCCCATGTTCCCCGATTGGGAGGACGACGTGCGCCGCTGTCATGAGCTTCACAGGATGAGCGGGCTGCGACTCTACCCGAACTATCACGGCTACGCGCTCGACGATCCCCGCTTTACGCGGCTGCTCGCTGCTGCCACCCGACGACGGCTGCTCGTACAAATCATGCTCTCGATTGAAGACGATCGCTCTCAAAACCCAATGTTGACCGCGCTCCCCGTCCAAGCCGGTCCGCTGGTTGAACTGATGCCAAAGATAACCGGCGCTCGGGTAATGTTGCTGAACGGGGGCTCACGCGTTCTGGGAGGAAATGTTTCGCTGCTGCAAGGGCTCGTGGCTGCCGGCGTCACGTTCGAGATCGCCACGCTCGAGGGCGTGGCGGGAATCGAGAATTTGCTCCGACGAGCACCCGGTGTCCGCACCACCTTCGGTTCGCATTCGCCGTATTTCTACTTCGAGTCCGCCTTGTTGAAGCTTCAGGAGTCGGCACTTTCCCAAGCTGATCTCGAAGCCGTTCGATCCGGCAACGCTCGCAACCTGCTGCGCTCATGAACCGCCGCACGTTTCTGACTTCGTCCACGCTCGCAGCCGTCACTGCTCCGGTGCGATCGCACGCGGCGAGTCCGTTGTCGGTCGTCAATCCGCCCACCGATCCGGCAGCGTCGGCCTGGCCGGGCCGCGACCTGCGGAAACTCGGCGCGTGGGACATTCACAGTCACGTCGGAACGCCGGGCCCCAATCCGGCGAAGCGCATGGAAGCGCTCGTGAAGATCGCGGATCGCGTCGGCGTCGAGCGCCTGTGCATCTGCATGAGCCCACCCTGGAAGTACGAACCCACCCCGGAGCAGTTTCGCCAGAGCAACGACGATGTACTCGCGATTCTAAAAGAGTGGAGTTCGCGGGCCTTTGGCTTCGTGTATCTGAATCCTACGCATACCCGCGAAAGTCTCGACGAGCTCGAGCGCTGCGTGGCGGACGGGCCGATGATCGGGATCAAGTTGTGGGTCGGGACACGGGCCAACGCGCCGGTACTCGATCCCATTGTCAAACGCGCCGCCGAGCTGAAGGCATTGATCCTGCAGCACACGTGGATCAAGCAACGCGGCAAGGGAAACCTGCCCTACGAGTCCACCCCGATGGAGCTCGCCGAACTCTCCGGCCGCCATCCCGGGGTGCCGATTGTCTGTGGCCACACCGGAGGCGGCGATTGGGCGCTTGGGATCCGGGCGATCCGCGCTCGCCCTGATCTGTACGCGGATCTCGGCGGCGGTGATCCCGTATACGGTGAAGTTGAAATGGCCGTCCGCGAATTGGGTGCACACCGCGTTCTGTACGGCAGCGATGTCAGCGGACGGAGTTTCGCCTCGCAGCTCGGCCGGGTGGTCGGCGCAGATATCTCCGAAGCCGACAAACGACTCATCTTGCGCGACAATCTGCGCGGCTTACTCCTCCCCGCCCTGCGCCGCAAAGGCATCACGGCCGAGTGACGCCTCCCGGCGTTAAACCGACAATCCGCCTGCCACTCCCGAGAGTGGCACTTATTAAGTGAAACTTTCAGCCGGGCGTCTTCATGGGAGACAAGTTGGAGGCACGCGAGATCGCCGGCCGCGTTGCGAACATAGATGCGTCCGTTGGCGAGCACGGGAACCGTCCAGCACTTGCCCTCGAGCACCCGCTGTTGCAGGCGCGGCCGAAAGCCGTCGGGCGAGGCGTCGAATAGGGCCAACTGACCGGAGTCAAAGAGGATTACGGTTTTCCCAGCCGCCATCAACGCGCCACTGCGGAAGCCTTCCGCCGTCCAAACGATCTCGCCCGTATCGAACTTCGTGCAGATCAGGTCAGTGGGGCGGTGAGTGGTGCCGGTAATCGAGTAAACGTGATCGTCGATCAGCACGCCGGCATTGAAATACCACTTCATGTCGCGCTGCTCCCAAGCCACTTTCGGCACGCCGTCCGGACCGAGTTCGATGAGTTTCGTGCCCGATGACGAGGAGATCAAAACCCGGTTTCCGCGCACGATTGGGTCGGCGGCATTGACGTCGCGACCGGCCCGCGCCGGAAACTCCCAGATTTGTCGTCCCGTGCCGGCCTCAAAACCGAGGACTGCGCGCGCCGAGAAAAGCAGGTGCGTCGCCGCCGTCGGATCACCCGGGAAAGGCACCACCGTGGCGTAACCCGAGGTTTCGGTTCCGCCGAGCCATCGGGTTTCCCCGGTTTCAAATGAGAGCGCGAGGCCACCCCGCCCAACATTCAACACCACCTGATCACCCAACACAAATGGCGAACTCGCGAAGCTCCACTCCGGCAAAGCGACCCCATGATCGGCCACGAGGTCGCGACGCCAGATGACATTGCCGGTCGCCAGATCGAGACGAAAAACGTGCCCCTTCTTACTCAGGGTGTAGACGGAATTCTCGTGGATCGTCGGCGTCGCCAACGGACCTCCCTCGTAATAGAGGGGATCGAGGGGACATGCATAGCTATGTTGCCAGAGTACCGCGCCTGTATCCGCATCGAGGCAATAAACTGTATCGATATCGGCGCGATTGCCCATCGTGAGGACCCGCCCGTCCTTGACCGAGACCGTGGAGAAACCAATGCCCACATTCGTCTGCCAGAGGACGGGAAGCGCGGATGGAAGCTCAGCGGGAATGCGCTCGGTCGAGATTCCATCGTAGGTCGGCCCCCTCCAATGCGGCCAATCGCCAGCGTGCAGCCGGATAGCGCTGAACAACAGACCGGCGATGAGAGAAATGAGAAGAGTGCGGGTGCGGGCGGGGAGCATCGCAGAAAGGAGGTTATAAAACGACAGATTCGGTTCGCTCAAAGCAGGACAGGGAGAATCGGGCGTTGGCTTGAACCGACGGTAATGGATACGCCCGCCGCCTCCGACGGCAAGCGGGACCCGCCGCTCCGCGATCAATCCGCTCCGATCAACGGCTGGAGGGTGCCTCGTCCGTTCATGGCGAACCTTTCATCCGTGCTTGCCGGCAACGCCGGATCGTCAACGCTACCCTCACCCCATGCGCTCCATCCTTACGCTCGCCGTTTTCGCAGTTCTCGCTCCGCTGGCTTCGGCCGCGGACCGCTTGCCAAACATTGTCCTCATTTTCACCGACGACCAAGGCTACGCCGATGTCGGCGTGTATGGAGCAAAAGGATACGAGACGCCCCACCTCGACGCCATGGCCCGCGCCGGCACGCGCTTCACTAATTTTCACGTGGCACAGGCGGTTTGTTCCGCCTCCCGAGCCGCCCTTTTGACCGGCTGTTATCCCAACCGCATCGGTATCAGTGGCGCCCTCGGACCCAGCTCCAATCACGGACTCCACGACGCGGAAACGACGATCGCCGAAATGTTGAAACAGCGCGGCTACGCCACCGGCATGGCGGGCAAGTGGCATCTCGGACATCGCGAGCCGTTTCTCCCGAACCGCCACGGCTTCGACGAATCCTTCGGCCTCCCCTACTCGAATGACATGTGGCCTTATCATCCGGAGGCCAAAGCCGGCACCTACCCCAAGCTTCCCCTTTACGAGAACGGTCGCATCATCGATCCCGAGATCACGCCAGACAAACAGCGCGACCTCACCACGCGTTATACGGAGCGCGCGGTAACGTTTATTGAGCGTAACCGCGAGCGGCCTTTCTTCTTCTATCTCGCCCACTCCATGCCGCATGTGCCATTGTTCGTGAGCGACAAGTTCAAGGGAAAATCAAAAAAAGGCCTCTACGGTGATGTCATCATGGAGATCGACTGGTCCGTCGGCGAAGTGCTGGGCGCGTTGAAAAAACATAATCTGGAGCGCGACACGCTCGTCATCTTCACCAGCGACAACGGCCCCTGGCTCAGCTACGGCGAACATGCCGGAAGTGCCGTTCCGTTCCGGGAAGGCAAGGGAACCGCCTGGGAAGGCGGCACGCGGGTGCCCTGTATCATGCAGTGGCCGGGGACAATTCCGGCAAACGCGGTCCGGGATAAACGCTTCATGACAATCGACCTATTGCCGACGCTCGCCGGCCGGGTCGGCGCGCCCCTGCCCAACCGGCCGATCGATGGGCGCGACGTCTGGCCGCTTGTCGTCGGCCAGCCCGGCGCGACGAATCCACATGAAGGATACGGCATGTGGTTTGCTCAAAACGAACTTCAAGCGGTCGTCACCGGCGATGGACGCTGGAAGCTCGTGCTCCCGCATCGCTACCGCACCCTCGCGGGACGACCCGGCGGGAAGGATGGTATCCCGGTAAAGTACGAGCAGGTGACGCTGGAGCGCGCGGCCCTTTATGATTTGCGCTCGGACCCCGCCGAGACGACCGACGTGTCGGCCGCCAACCCGAACGAAGTGAAACGCCTCCTCGCCTTTGCGGAAAAGTGCCGTGCTGACCTGGGCGATTCCCTGACCGAGCGCAAGGGCAGCGGCGCCCGGGAACCGGGCCGGATCACCGCGAAGGCGCCGTGAGGCCGCGCGGATACGGAGCCGCGCCGAGCGCCCCGCGTTCGCCCTATTCGGGTTTACCGAGAGCCCGCGCGAGAAACCCATAAGCCCGCTCGCGCATCTCGGTCGGGAAGTCGTGCGCACAGTCGGGATGCTCGACCGCGAGCCGTTCGGACACGCCATGCAATTGATAAACGGGCCGCGCGGCCGCGATCACGCGGTCGACACTCTTCCACTTGAAATTGCTG
>JBBQEG010000386.1:0-5239 GCA_038320495.1 Opitutales bacterium
GCGGCGCTGTTCATCAATCGCCGCACCCGTTTATGTCCAGTAGTACCAAGCGTCTTGGCGTCGGCTTCATCGGTAGCGGTTTTATCACCCGCTTTCATATTCAATCGTGGACCGCAGTCCGCGATGGCGACGTGCTGGGGATCTGGAGTCCGAATGGGAAAAACGCCGCGGAAGCAGCCGCGCTGGCCCGCTCGCTCAACGTGGGCGACGCCCAAGTATATTCGTCGATCACCGAGATGATTGCGGATCCCGCGATCGATGTCCTGTGGATCTGCGGACCGAATCACCGCCGCGTCGAGAACCTCGAAGAGATCGTCGCCGCGCTGGAGTCTGGCAAGGGCCGGATCCTCGGTGTTGCCTGTGAAAAGCCCCTGGCGCGCAATGTCGCGGAGGCGCGGCGTTGCGTCGAATTGATCGAGCGCGCCGGCGTGCTGCATGGTTACTTGGAGGATCAATTATTTACGCCCGCCCTGATGAAAGGTCGGGCGCTGGCTTGGGCGCGAGGCGCCGCCCTGGCCGGTCGTCCGTATCTGGCGCGAGCGGCGGAAGAACACAGTGGACCGCACATGCCGTGGTTCTGGCAGGGGCAACATCAGGGCGGTGGCGTGCTCAATGACATGATGTGTCACAGCGTCGAGGTCGTGCGCTTTCTGCTCAGCGATCCCGGCAAGCCCCGCAATAGTATCCGGCTCAAGCGCGTTACCGGTCATATTCATAGCTTGAAATGGTCGCGGCCGGAATACGTCCAAGTGTTGCGGGAGACGATGGGGCCCGAGGTCGATTACGCGAAACGTCCGTCGGAGGATTTTGCCCGCGCCACGCTGGAATACGTGGATGACGCCGGTCGGCCGCTCATCGGCGAGGTGACGACCTCGTGGAGTTTTGTCGGCGCCGGCTTGCGGCTCAGCACCGAACTGCTCGGGCCGGAATATTCGTTTTCCTACAATTCACTCAACGCGAGCGCGCAACTGTTCCTGAGTCGGCGCATCGTGGGCAAAGCGGGTGAGGATCTCGTGGAGAAACAGAACGCCGAACAGGGTCTGATGCCGATCGTCGGCAATGAAGCCGCGGAATACGGATACGAGAACGAGAACCGGCATTTCATCGATTGCTTCCGGCGGGGCGTGCAGCCGGAGTTGAATTTCCATGACGGACTCGAAGTCGTCGAATTGTTGATGACCGCCTATATGAGTGCGGAGCAAGGTCGCACGATCGATTGGAAACCAGCGGATCTGGAAAAATTCGTGCCGGCCGTGGCGCAAGGCACGTGGAAACCGTGATGCCCGTAGTGATACAGACATTCCTGTCTGTAGTCCGATTCGGCATGGACAGTCCAGATGGCCTGTTTCACACCGAACGTCAACTTTCAGCGTCCCTGCTTTCGTCCCCGCCTCTTCAACTATGAGTGTCAAAGTCTCACCCGGTCTATCCTCCATGACCCCAATTCCAGCCCAATCCTCGCGCGCCTCGCTTTTCATCATGATGGCGCTCGAGATTGCCATTTGGGGCGCGTGGCAAATCAAGATTTTCCCCTACATGGGCATGCTCGGCTTCACCGCCGGACAGCAGGCGTGGGTGGGCAGTCTGTTCGGCATCGCCGCACTCGTGGGGATGTTTTTCAGCAATCAGTTCGCGGATCGGAATTTTTCCGCGGAACGATTCCTCGCGTTCAGTCACGTGGTTGGCGGCTGCGCGCTGATTGCGACCTCCTTTGCGACGACCTTTCCGGTCTTCTTCACGTTCTTCCTGATCTATAATCTCTTCTATGTTCCGACGCTCTCGGTCACGAACTCACTCGCGTTCGCGAATCTGAAAGATCCCGCGAAGGACTTTGGCTTCGTTCGCATGGGCGGTACCGTGGGTTGGATTGTCGTAAGCTGGCCGTTCATTTTCCTCCTCGGTGATCACGCCGACGCGCATCAGACGCGTTGGGTGTTTATTGTCGCCGCGATCATCTCGTTCGCGTTGGCGGCGTTCAGCCTGACGCTGCCGCACACGCCGCCGAAGCGCGATGTCACCGGCGTCGACCGTCTCGCCTGGCTGCGGGCCGCGCGATTACTGGCGACTCCGTATGTGGCCGTGCTTTTCGCGGTGACGCTGATCGATGCCGTAATTCACAACGGTTACTTCGTGGTCATCGACAGCTTTTTGACGCATGTTGGCATTTCCCCGAAGATGACGATGGTGGTCAGCAGTATCGGGCAAGTGGCGGAGATCGTGACCATGCTCGTGCTGGGCGTGGTGCTGAAGAAGATCGGTTGGAAGTGGACGATGATCGTCGGCATCCTGGGTCACGCGGCGCGCTACGGCGTTTTCGCGATGTTCGG
The DNA here is from genome assembly GCA_038320495.1 of Opitutales bacterium. Lineage (GTDB taxonomy): Bacteria > Verrucomicrobiota > Verrucomicrobiia > Opitutales > Opitutaceae > ER46. The sequence goes on from JBBQEG010000386.1 coordinate 2,328, forward strand.
CGAGGCGAACTTTGCCTGGCTGATTGTTGCGGTCCAATTATTGCACGGCATCTGCTATGCATTCTTCTTCGCAACCGTCTATATCTTCGTGGATGCGGTGTTCCCGAAGGACGTTCGGACGAGCGCGCAAGGATTGGCGAACCTTTTGATCCTCGGGGTCGGCATGGTGCTCGCGAGCCAGATCTTCCCGCGGTTAATGGCCGCGTTCACTACGGGCGGCGGCACCACCGGCACGCCCGCGACCGTCGATTATCATCAGCTGTTCCTCATTCCCACGGGTCTTGCGATCCTCGGAATTCTAATGCTGGCGTTCTTCTTCAAGCCGCCGACCGAACGTCCCGGTGAAGTGACGGCGGGCGCTGCGCCACATTGAGCGGCAATTCTTTGACGTGGGGGGGGCCCGGCCTCGGTGCGGCACATCGGCCAACGACAACCGGCCGCGAGCGAACTCGGGCTCTACGTAAGGAAGTGTGGATACGAACGAGAGTATCAGTTTGCTTCGGCGTCAGGATCCGCGGGGAGGACCTCGTCGTCATCGCGCACACGCACCGGTTCGGGTTGACGGAATGAATCAAGTTGGAGAGCCCCGAGCGCCAAGGAGCCGGCGGCCGCGAAAAGAATCAGGAGATTTCCGATCATAGGTAACGTAATGTTCCTCAGGTTTCCAATAGTGCCAGTCCCGACGATCGATTGCGCGGAATACGCTGCATCGCACCGGGATGAATGGGCGAAGTTCCATCCGGTTTCCCTGCTGGCGGGCGTTTCCAAGTATCATGCTGCGTGTGTGATTCGGCCTGCCCCGCAAGGGTGTTGTCCCACAAGAGAAAGTCGGCCCCGACTTGCGTCGGCTGCCCGCTCGCGTTAAACCCATTCCGTTATGATCGATGTTATCAAGAAGACCCTGCTCGCCGGAGTCGGCGCGGCGGTGATCACTAAAGACAAGGTGGAATCCGCGCTCAACGAGTTCGTGCAGCAGGGGAAGGTCAGCTCGACTGAGGCGCGCGCCATGGCGGAGAAAATCGCGGACCAAGGTCGTCGCGAATTCGATACCATGAGCCATGAACTGAGTGAGAAACTTCGGGAGCGTTTCACGGGCTATGATCGGATCGCGCAACAGCGGATCGATTTTCTCGAGGCGCGAATTGCGGTGCTCGAAAAAGCCGCAGGGATTGCCCCTGAGCCCGGAACTTCGGCGGCGGTACCACCGGCTTCGCCTCCGGTTCCGAGTTCTGGAGCGTGAGAGCGTACGACGCTCTCAGTAATGCCGTCCGCGCGAAGGAAATTCTCGCGGTGCTCGCCCGGCATGGATTCGCGGATCTGCTGAGCCAGATCGATCTGCCTGCAGGATTCTGGAAGCGCCTGCTCCCGCATCCGCCCGTGAGACGCAGCATGGGCGAACGCCTCCGGCTCGCGGCCGAGGAGCTCGGACCGACGTTCGTCAAATTCGGGCAGCTGTTGTCGATGCGTCCGGATATCGTGCCTCCCGATATCATTCTCGAGCTGCGGAAATTACAGGACAGTGTACAGCCGTTGCCGTTTGCGGTGATGCAGCCGGTGTTGGCCGCGGCGCTGGAACGCGATCCCGCGGAAGTATTCGAAGCCTTCGATGAAACCCCCGCGGCCTCGGCCTCCCTTGCCCAAGTCTACTTCGCGCGGTTGCGGACGGGACGACCCGTCGCGGTAAAGATTCAGAAGCCGGAGTTGCGGCGCCGGATTGAAACGGACTTTGAACTCGCGCGCTGGCTCGCGGGCCAGCTGCACGATCGCGTGGCCACGCTGCACGGGATGGATCTGCCGGGCGTGATCGACGAGGCGCGCGAGGCGATCCTGCGCGAGCTTGATTTCCGCCATGAGGCGCGCAATCAGGAGTTTTTTAACCGACTCAACGCCCATCCGGAGCGCGTCTTCGCGCCTGGCGTGCACTCCGAGTTTTCCAGCGAACACGTACTCGTCATGGAACACGTGGTCGGGGCGTCCGTCAGCCAGACCGCGACGTTGTCCGCCGCCGATCGGATCCGTCTCGCCGGCTGGGGCGCCGAGTCCCTGATCCGGCAGGTTTTTCTGGCGGGCTTCTTTCACGGCGATCCGCATGCGGGAAATCTTTTTGTCACGAGCGACAGTCGTCTGTGTTTTTTGGACTGGGGACAAGTGGGCCACTTGACTCCGCGCTTGCGGATGGCGCTGGCGGATTTCTGGGTGGCCGCCATCGAGCAGGATAGCGAGCAGGTGGTGCGAATCGCCGCCGAGTTGGCGACCGCCGATGCCCGGCCCGATCTGCGCGAGATGGAGCGGGAAGTGACGCTGGCGCTGCGGGACGAACTCAATTTTTCCATCGGCCGCCAGGCGATCGGGCGCGCGATGCTCCGGCTGCTTTTCATCTTTGGTCAGCATGGGATCTCGCTGTCACGCGACTATTCACTGATGGCGAAGGCCGTCCTCTCAATCGAGGAAGTCGGCCGCGCGCTCGACCCGTATTTCGACCTGCGCAAACACACGGAGCCTGTCTTGCGCGAACTCAAGCGCGAACGCTCGCACCCGCGCGAGATGGCACGCCGCACGCGGGAAATGCTGCGCCATACGTGGATCGGGATGCAGGAGCTTCCTTTCGAGTTGCGACGTCTGGTTCGCCGTCTGGAGCACGACAACCTCTCCATCAATATCCATCTCCGCGGTCTCGACCGGCACGACGATACGGTGCGCGTCGCGGCCAATCGCATCGCCCTCGGTGTCGTCATCGGTTCATTGATCGTGGGCTCATCGCTGATCGTCACCACCGGCATCCAGCCGCACCTTTTCGGTTATCCGGCACTGGGTATCATCGGATATCTGCTTTCGGCCGTGCTCGGGTTTTATGTGATCTGGGATATTATCCGGCACGGGCGGCACAAGTGAGCGGCCCTTTAGAAATACCC
>JBBQEG010000387.1:0-5236 GCA_038320495.1 Opitutales bacterium
ATCGTGTTGGTCTCCCGGCGTCCATGCACCCAAATACCGGCGGAACTAGGCTGCGGTTCGGAGGCGGGGACGGCCGCGCCGGTTTCAACGTTCAGCCAGATATCCATCCAGCGGGTTTCATTGGCCAGCGGACTTTCGCCCGTGCCGCTCGGCAGATACGATTGCACACTGGGCAACTCGAGCGGTGGGGCCTGCGCGGGCAGCGGCAGTGCGAAGTGCGTCTCGCCGTCCTGGACAAATGTCACCGTGTCGGCCGGCAGATCCTGGCGCACGGTTTGAGCTCGCGCGTAGTCGGTCGCGTTGACCCAGACGATCGGGAACGGTTCGCCCCAGTAGCGTTGGCGGGAAAACAGCCAGTCGCGCAGCTTGTAATTGATCGTGGCCTTGGCGACATCGCGGCTCGCCAGATCAGCGGTGATTTTCTGTTTCGCTTCCGGCCACGGCAATCCGTCGTAGCCGGGTGAGTTGACGATGTTGCCGCCGCCCACGTAGGGCAGTTTGGTTTCGCCGTCGCTGTCGGACTTCGCGATGACCTGCACGATCGGCAGCTTGAACTGCACGGCGAATTCGTAATCGCGCTCATCGTGCGCGGGCACGGCCATGATTGCGCCGGTGCCGTAGCCCATGAGTACATAGTCCGCGATCCAGATGGGAACGCGGGCGTGGTTGACCGGGTTGATCGCATACGCGCCGCTGAACACGCCGGATTTGTCCTTGGCAAGGTCGGTGCGCTCGAGATCGCTTTTGGCCGCGGCCTTCTTGCGGTAGGCTTCAACGGCATCTTTGTGCTCAGCCGTGGTGAGCGCATCGACGAGCGGATGCTCCGGGGCGAGCACCATGTAGGTGCAGCCGAACAAGGTATCGGGCCGCGTGGTGAAAACCTTTAGCTGGCCGAGGCTCGGGGTTTCGAGCTCAAAGCGGATCTCCGCGCCTTCGCTGCGTCCGATCCAGGCTTCCTGCATTCGTTTGGTGGATTCCGGCCAATCGACGTCCTTCAGGTCCGCCAGCAGCCGCTCGGCGTAAGCCGTGATGCGCAGAACCCATTGGCGAAGGTTGCGACGCTCGACGGGAAACCCGCCGACTTCGCTCTTTCCGTCCACAACTTCTTCGTTCGCCAGTACGGTGCGCAGTTCCGGACACCACCAGACGGGACGCTCGTCGACGTACGCCAGACCGCGTTGGAAGAGCTGGAGGAAAATCCACTGCGTCCAGCGAAAGTACTTGGGATCGGTCGTGTCGATTTCGCGTTCCCAGTCGTACGAGAAGCCGAGCGCTTTGATCTGCCGGCGGAAATTGACGATGTTGTTCTGGGTGTTGGACGCGGGATGGGTCCCGGTTTTAACCGCATGCTGTTCGGCGGGCAGTCCGAAGGCGTCCCAGCCGATGGGGTGGAGGACATTGAAGCCCTTGGCGCGTTTGTAACGGGCCATGATATCGGTTCCCGTGTACCCTTCCGGATGACCGATGTGCAGACCGGCGCCGGAGGGATACGGAAACATGTCGAGCACGTAGTACTTCGGTTTCGGCGAGTTATTCTCCGCGCGAAACGAGCGATTTTCCTCCCAGAACGATTGCCAGTACGGCTCGATTTCATGGAAGTTGTAGTCTGTGCTCTTGGGTGCCATCGTGTGAAATCCGCCACTGTGAAATCTTTCCCTGCCCGGTCAATCTCCGCCCTCGTAACTCTCTTTTCCCTTGGGATTCTTCTAAACGTGCCCGGCCGCGCGGCCATGAGCCGCGGATTCAACCGCTTGCTTGATGCTGTCGTGCGGATCGATGTGCGTGAAGTCGCCTATGAAGCCGGCACGCGGCGCTACACGGCGAGCCTCGGCTCAGGCGTGATTCTTTCGGCCGATGGCCTGATTCTCACCAACGCACACGTCGTCAGCCCGCGCGCGGTCGAGATCAATATCACCCTGGCGAATCTCGAGCGCGTTAGTGCGACTCTCGTGGGCTGGGATCACTGGACCGATCTGGCGGTCCTCCGCCTTGATATGGAAGACGTGAAACGGCGCGGTTGGAAGGTGGCCTATGCCGGGTTTGGCGAGAGCGAGAAACTTTTCCCGGGGCAAGAGGTGTTTGCCGTGGGCACGCCCCATGGACTCACCCGTACGGTGACGCGCGGAATTGTTTCGAACAAGAATCGCTACTTCGAAGATTCCCGCGGTGTAAACGGCTACGAAACGGGTGCGTTCAATACCTGGCTGCAAACGGATGCGGCGATCAATCCCGGTAACTCGGGCGGACCCCTGGTCACCTCCGATGGCGAGGTCGTCGGCATTTCCTCCCGCGGTTATATGGGCGCCAACAACCTTGGGTTCGCGATTCCGTCAGCGACGGCCAAGACCGTCATGGCGCAGCTCGCCAAGAACGGTGAGATCGTGCGCAGCTACATTGGCGTGGTGCCGGGCGCGCTGCAGGACCTGGAGAATTTTTACTCGCTCGAACTCAGTTCCGGCGGCGTCCTCGTCAATAGCGTCGATCCCGGATCGCCCGCGGCCAAAGCCGGGTTGCGCGGCGGCGATATCATTTTGTTGATCGATGGCGTGAAGGTCGACGGTCGCTTTCCCGAGCAATTGCCGCCGATTCAAAACCTGATCGCGACCCGCCCAGTGGGTTCAACGCTGAAGGTGTCAGCCAGGCGCAATGGCGAGATGCGTGACTACTACGTGGTGACCGAGAAGCTCGAAAGCCGCGTGGGCGAGGAGGTCGCCCTTGAGCGTTGGGGGCTGAGCGTTCGCAAGGTGTCGCGAACCTTTGCGCGCGAGAACCAGCTCGATAACGAATTGGGCGTGCTGGTGATTGGCGTGCAGCCAGGATTTCCCGGGGCCGTGGCCGGGGTGTCGCGCGGCGATATCATCACCAAAGTGAACCAACAGCCGATCAGCTCGGTCGAAATTGTAAAAGAGGCGCATGCTGCCTATGAGGCCAAACCGGCGCCGACTTTGCTCGAGACGCAGCGAAACCGCCGCGTGTCATTGTTTATTCTCCAACCATGATCCCCGTTCTGACTCGTCGTATGCTCTTGTTTTTCGCGGTGGCGCTGCTTTATTCGCGCGCCCCCGCAGCCGACACGGGCGATTTACCTGCTCTCTGGGCGGAGCGCTTGAAAAGCGTGGTGGCTGTGGAGTACGTCACGGAGACGGAGGTCGATCGGCGGCCGACGGCGACCATGGGCACGGTCATCGATGCGAAGGGCACCATTATCATCCCGGCGGGTTCGATTGATCCGCGCGCGGCGACGTGGCAGCTGAAAGAGTTCAAAGTCTATCTTCCGGGCGAGGCGACGAGCACGCCCGGAGAATACATCGGGCAGGACGCGTTTACCGGCTGGCACTTTGTCCGGGCGGATGCGGCGACCCGGGCACGCCTGACGCCCGTGACAACATATGCGGCGCCCATGGAGTCGCGGAAAATCGCGCTGGCGGATTTCGTCTGGGGTATTGGCTTACGGGGAAAAGACGAGGACTTCAGCCCGTATATTTTGCAGAGTCACATCGCGTTTATCCAATCGCTGCCGCAGCGGACGGGCATTGCGCAACAGGAAGTGGCGGCGCCGGGATTGCCCGTATTCAATCGGCAAGGACATTTCGTGGGGCTGGCGTTGTCGTCGTTTGGCCAGACGTTTCTGCAGCTCTCGCGGGGCGCACGCAGTACGGCGGTGCTGTTGATTAACGTCGAGGAGAGCAGTGCGATCCTGCTGGCGGACGAAGTTTTGCCTTTTCTGAATCGGGTGCCCAAGACGGTTTCGGGGCGGCCCCTCGCGTGGCTGGGGGCGTTTGGGCTCGAACCGATGGATCGGGACGTGGCGAAGTTTTTGAATCTTTCGGCGCAATCGGGTGCGGTCGTGAGTGAAGTGCTCGAAGGAAGTCCGGCGGAGAAAGCGGGGGTGCAGCCGCGGGATATCATTCTCGCAATCGATGGTGCTCCGCTGCCGCAGCTTAAACCTGACACGATGGTGGTTCGCTATATCGAGCGGGAGATCGATCGTCGGGCGCCCGGCGACGTGATGACGTTGACGGTGCTCCGCGGCACGGAGCGTCTGGATTTGCGGGCGGTGCTCGGGGAAGAGCCCAAATTGATTCGTGAGGCGGAACGAAAGTATTTCGACCGAATGGGGCTGACCGCGCGGGAGTTTGTCTACGGCGACGCCATTGAGCGACGCGTCAAGGCCGCCGAGCCCTCCGGGGCAATTGTCCATTACGTGAAGCCCAGCAGTCCGGTCGCGATCGCGGGTTTGCGCTTTGATGACTGGATTCAGGAGATCGACGGCGTGGTCATCAAAACCTTTGCCGATGCCGTTGCGAAGCTCACCGAAATCGAGCGCGACGACACGAAACCGGAGTTCGTAATGTTGGTGAGCCGGATTAATGAGACAGCGGTGCTCCGGGTTAAACTGCGGTAACGGTTCGACCGCGGCTCGCGAATGTCGGGACCTCTGACCCAATCCAGATCAGCCGGGACCAAGACAGGAAATTCGATTCCGATGTAATTTCGCCATCGCCTTCCCAATGGCAGCTCCCGGCGGCTGGATCGACCCAATCCGGTTTTACCACAGATTGCACCGATCCGAGCCGGATAAAGCCGGCGCAGAGACGGAAAATGGCGGCTTGGCTCGCCCCAACCCCGCGGAGTCGGAACCAAGAAACGAAATCAAAATTCGAAAACCCGCAGTCCGCGGCCCGAGCGGAGCCCGTTTTTTTTGATTTTGAGGAAGCTCTAACTTACGCGATTGCTTAGAGCCGCCTTGCTCCTGCGTCGTTGGCCCAGACGACCAGCCAGCCACTCTTGTCATCGACAAACACCATCGTTGAGGCCTCGCCGGACCCGGCGGCGCCATCCACTCGGACGGATTGTGTCCGCGGTTGGCCGGGGTTTGGGTCGATGAGGCCGAGAGGATCGACATACAAGGCAATCGCAATCGCGGCTGCGGCGCTGAGTGGAAACGCGATCCAAGGAAACCAAGTGCGCGGACGACGGTGGGGAGTGGCGGTCAACTCAAGGGGCATGCCGCCCCGGATCCGCCGTCGCACCGCGTGCCATTCGCGTTCGGCGTTGGGGACGGTTACGGCCGTCTGTTGTTTTCGCCACAGCGCAAACGCGTTTTGCAGCCCCGCTCGTACTCGTAGGCATTCGGCGCAGCCAGCCAGATGCGCCTCGACGGCGGTGTGCTCATTCGGGTCCAGCGGCCGGTCGCGCTCCTCGAAAAGGAGCGTTTGGGATTCGTGACAATTCA
>JBBQEG010000388.1:0-5231 GCA_038320495.1 Opitutales bacterium
ATCGTAACGGCGGAAGTGATCGCGGTGAGCGAAGCGCTCAGCGATGCGGTCGCCCGGGCGGTGCAGATGCAGTATCCGATGATCACGCGTGAGCGCATCGCCATCTGCGCAACGCATCAGCACAACGGGCCCGCGATCGCCGGTACGATTCCGTTCATGTTTTCACGAGAGCTGCCCGACGAAGTGTCGGGCCGGCTGGAAAAATTTACCCTTCGGCTGCGCGAACAAATGATTGCCGTCGCACTCGCCGCCCTGGCAGACCGGCGGCCGGCACAACTCTCGTGGGCCCAAGGCACGGCAGACTTCGCCGTGAACCGTCGCCTGATCGTCGATGGCAAGTACACCGGCTATAAATCGACGCCCGGTGGGCCCGTGGATCATGCATTGCCGGTGTTGCGGGCAGTGGATGCGAACGGCGCGGTGCGCGCGGCGCTGGTAAACTACGCGTGTCATTGCACGGTGTTGAAAGGCGGTGAGAATTTCGTGCATTCGGATTGGGCGGGCGACGCGGCTACCCGCATCGAAGCCGCGCACCCGGGGGCGGTCGCGCTGGTGGCGATCGGATGCGGCGCCGACTCCGATCCGCAACCGCGCGGGTTGCCTGAGGTCGCGACCCACGGAAAGACCGTGGCGGGCGAGGTCGCGCGGTTGTTTGCCGGCGAAATGCAGCCACTGGGCCGCGTCACGAGCGCAAAGTTCCAGGCCGTTGAGATCCCGCTGGCGCGCTCCGTCCCGCGAGCCGAGCTGGAAGAGCGGCTCAAGAACAAACCGCAAATAGCCTACGCCGCCATGAAGTTTCTCCAAGAACTCGACGCGGGGCGGCCGCTGCCCACCGGGATTCGGCTACCGGTGCAGGTTTGGGCATTTGGCGACGAGCTGGCGATGGTGTTTCTCGGCGGTGAAGTGGTCGCGGACTACGCGCTCCGCCTGAAGCGCGAACTCGGCGCGTCGCGGGTATGGGTCAATGCCTACGCGAATCATGTTCCGTGCTACATCCCGTCGACGCGCGTGCTCGCGGAAGGGGGTTATGAGGCCGAACTCGCGATGGATTACTACGGGCTGCCCAGCCGACTCGCGCCCGATGTCGAAGAGCGCATCGTGCGCACGGTCCACGCGCTCCTGCCGCCAGGTTTCGATGGTTCCCGCTAGCTTAGCGAAGCTAGAGCATGCGACCACCCTTGGGGTCTAAACACTTCGCTCATGCGGCGGGTGCTTTGCGCAGCCCGCATCAGCTACGGGGCGACCGCAACGGACGTCATGGGGCGTAAGTCCAGCCTTCGGCCAACGGAGTCGGGCTGCTAATCTTTCAGTCCATCCGCGAGCAACGCATCGGCTGCTTCTATCCGCGCCCGTCACGATTTTTCGGATACGAAGGGTTCAGCTCACGGCGCTTTGCGCAGGCGCTTCAGCTCGGCCGCGCGCGCTTCCCGGAAACGCCGTTGCCGATTGGCGTTGGTCTGCCGCTTTTCGTCGGCGGATTTTCGCGGACGACCGGCTCGGAGCGCGAGGGGCAGATCGACGGACGGCGTGAAGATATTCCGTCGCTGGAAGGCGAGCGGTGAGCGGGCCAGCGCGAGCGCGCGGAGTTCTGGATTCCGGGTTTCCTCGTCGAAGGCAGGCTCAGCGGCGATGCGCCAGGGCTTGAACGCCCACTGCGGTGGCGGAAGGCCAAGCTTGCTCGCCAGATGTTCCGCATAAGCCGCCAACCAGGCGTCGGCGACATTCCCGCCGGCGAATTTATCGTGCAGCGGTCGGGGTTCCCGGGCAATCGCGGCCGCGGCCTGTTGGCGCGAAGTGAACCTTCGCAATGCGTGTAGCCAGTCGCGAAGAGTGCGCCCAAAGTCACCGAGCGATTCGGCTTGGTCGGCAACGTCTTTGAGCGAGAGCGGGCGGGGTTTCATGTCTGGGACGAAGCGATCGCTGATCTCACAACTGCTCTCGCGTCATCCGGGAGCTCGTCATGAGGAAAGAACCGATCGTGAATCTTTTCAGCTGCACGGACCGACGTGATCTCCAATTTCTGCACCAGAAAGCGAATGTCGCCGTAATCGCCCGCGTAACCTGGCAAGGGGGGCCGGCAGGCGCGGAGTTTCATTGCGAGCAGATACTGTGCAGTTGGAACGGAGATACGCAGACCATCACCAAACTCACTCCCGGTCAGCTGCCGCTTGGCTTCCTTTTCCGCCAGGAACTGCTTCACGTCGTCGTTCAGCCAGTCTTCAGGCAAGCCAAGTTCAGTTGCCACCTGCCCGGACAACGTCTTCGCGACCGCACTTTGCCGAACCACCGCATCGACGTCTTTCGTCGCGTCGCGCGAACCGTAGACGAGCGTAAAAACGGCCCCTCCATAGAGCGACACTTCTAAAATGACCCCTTGCTCCCGGGCAAGTTCTCCCAAGCGACGAAGCGCTTGGGTAATGTGAGCGCGACTGAGGGCTTCGTAAGGCACAATAAATCGTTACGTAACGATTTATCCTTAGCAAGCTGCGAACGCTCACTCCTCCCTCCGGCCCGAAACATCGCAGAAGGCGCCAAGCGCGTCAAAACGGTGAAGCCGTGGGCCGTTTGAATTTCGCCCGCGCCCGCTCGACTTTGATTCTTATGATGCACTCCTCCACGTGATCATTCATCAGCCCCACGGCCTGCATGAAGGCATAAACCGTGGTCGGTCCGACGAATTTCCAGCCTTGTTTCTTGAGGTCCTTGGAAAGGGAAATCGATGCCGCGGAGGTCGACGCCGTTTGCGGTTTTGCCTGCTGCCCGGAGTCAGGTTCGTAAGCCCAGATGAACGCGGCCAGGGATCCTTCCCGTTTCACCAATTCCTGAGCTCGCTGCGCATTGTTGATAACAGCTTCGATTTTGCCCCGATGGCGAACGATCCCGGCATCCTGCAGCAGACGCTCCACGTCGCGCAACGTGAAGCGCGCGATCCGATCGAAATCGAAATGATGAAACGCCGCGCGGAAGTTCTCCCGCTTCGTCAAAATGGTGCGCCAGCTCAACCCGCATTGAAACGCCTCCAGGCTCAATTTCTCAAACAAGCGATGATCATCACTGACCGGAAATCCCCATTCCGTGTCGTGATAAACGAGAAACTCCGGGGCGGCGCCGCACCAGCGGCAGCGCGGTTTTCCATCAGGACCTTCGAATGCGGTAGTCATAGCGCTTCAGCGGCTGATCTCACGTCACCGGCACGCGTTTGACAAGTCCCGGCGGAGTGACCACCGGCGAGCACAACGCGAGAGCGGCGTTGTGGTTTTACGTGCGCGATAAACGGCTCGAGGGACCGAATTTGAGCGAGGCGAGAAATGCGTCCCTTTAGGTTTCGGGCGCAATCAAGGCGAGCCCACTGCCGGGATCAAAGCGCCGGACCAAAGCGCCGCCGGCTTCAATCATGAGCTCGAGGGTCGGTCGCACGATCGCACGACACAGATGGCCGCCGCGCGTCGATCCGTCGCGCCGACCGAGCACCACGTGGACATGGGGCTCGGGCTTGCCATCCTTCATCGCGATGTCACCGGCAAGCACCAGCACTTCCACCTGATCTTCGACCGCTATTTCCTCATACTTCTTCGTCTCTCAATCGAAATACGCCAAGGTAGCGGACTGAAATGCGCCAATGCCCGTGAAGCGGGCGGCTTGAATCCACTGTTTTTCGGCATACTCCCGCAGCGTCGACATGACTTCGTCGCCGGTGGCGAAAATCAACACGTGCATGCCCTCGCGGCCGGCTTTGATCTGTTTGACATTCATGCAGCTATCAACGCCCGCCGACGACCGTGGTGCCACTCTCTATCCGCATCTGCTGACACACATGTACCAAGCGCCATCAACCCGATACATCCGCCGGGCCACAGTCCGAGAGGAACCGCTCCATCATACGCGGACGCTCGGAATCGCTTGGCCAGCGTTACAGCCCTTTCTTCTCGTGGGAGATTTCCCTGATTGGTGCCGGCAGATTCTCCATCGTATGGCATAGGGATTTCATAAGTGAGCGCGGGACGGGCACGGAGCGCGGCAACAGGTGTCCTTACCCTTTCAGTTGCACGCGCTGCCCACCCTCGGCTCCACCCAAATCCAATATGAATTCCACGATTAACGCTACGATTCAGACGCTTAACGATCTCATCGAATCCCTAAAAGATGGTCAGCAGGGTTTCCAAACTGCCGCCAAGGACGTAAAAGCGCCGGATCTGGCGCAAGTATTCCAAGGCTATGCCAAGCAACGCGGCGAGTTCGCCGCCACCCTTCAGGCTCATGTCTCCGCCCTCGGCGCCGATGTCGAGAAGTCGGGCAGCATCGCCGGCAGCATGCACCGCGGTTGGATCAACTTGAAAGCCGCTCTCTCCACCAATGAACCGCAGGCCGTCTTGGATGAGGCGGAGCGCGGCGAAGATGCGGCCGTGGCCGCGTACAGAAAAGCGCTGGACACTCGAGACCTGGATCCCAAAACGCGCGAGTTGATCGCGTCACAAGCCACCACAGTCAAGGCGGCGCACGATCACGTGCGAAGCCTGCGCGACAGCGGAAAATACCGCAAAAAGTAAACCCTGCGCCCACTTCCGACCACGCCGCGCCAAAACGGATTCGTTATGGAGCGGCGTTCCTTTTTTGAAGAGTTCTCCTGCCATCGATTACCCTTGTGCATATCCAGAATCGAAAAATGCATCGGATAAAATTTTATAGGGACATTCAGACGGCCCGGTGGCCTCGAATTCGATGCTGAAAGAACGTATACAATTCGAGGCAGTCTCAGGGCAACCGACAACCATCCGTTGCCGTCCTCGTTCCGGTCGCTCGTGAGCCCAGCGCTGCTGTTGCCCACGATGAAAACCCGGGCGTCAACCCATGGGCGTGGAGCTCGGTTTCGACAGACAGCGACCAGTTTCATGTCGCATATGCGACATGAAACTGGTCGCTGCCTGCTTGCCCTCTTTGCGTAACTGATATTTGGATACAGTAGGTCACACTTTCTTCGGGCCTCATACAGGGTCTGGTTGGAACCGCCCGGGCGGACGCACGCGCCAAGTAGCAAGGTCGGGAAGACATGCTGAATGAGCGACAAAGTCGGAATTGAAATTTTCGACATACTCAATCCGACGGCCACGGGCCGATGCTTCATGGGACCCAGCCCCGCTTTTGACTGTATCAAATTAGGATCGATGAAGGTATCCACGTTGCGGCGCACATTTGTGAACATTGCGTTCCCGCATTTTGCCCGCTAGACGCGG
>JBBQEG010000389.1:0-5207 GCA_038320495.1 Opitutales bacterium
GACCGCGAGCGGTTCCAACCCGCTCAACCGAAGGGCGCGGATCGCTTGTGGCAACATGCGCGGGGCGCGGCCTTTGACCGCCCGGGCGATCGCCCCGATGTGCGCCGGAGTGGAACCGCAGCAACCGCCCACGAGATTCACCCAGCCATTGGCGGCAAACTCGCCCAAGACCTGCGCCATGTCCTCCGGCGTTTCGTCGTATCCACCAAAGGCATTCGGCAAGCCGGCATTCGGATAACACGAGGTGTAACAGTTCGCGATCTGGGAGAGCTCCTCCACGTACGGACGCATGGCGGCGCCGCCGAGGGCGCAATTGATGCCGACAGAAAACGGTTTCGCATGGGCCACGCTTTGATAAAACGCGCTGATTGTTTGACCGGACAAGGTGCGGCCGGACGCATCGGTGATCGTTACACTGATCATCACGGGCACGCGTGCGCTTGGCCCGCGTTGGTCAAACACCCCCTCGATGGCGAACAGCGCCGCCTTGGAATTCAGCGTATCGAAAATCGTTTCCACGAGCAGCGCGTCCACCCCGCCATCGAGTAACGCGTTGATCTGCTCCGAATAGGCGCCGACGACCTCGTCCCACGTGACGGCACGGTAGTCGGGTCGATTCACATCCGGTGACATCGACAACGTGCGGTTCAGCGGCCCGATGGCTCCGGCGACAAAACAACGGCGACCAGGTGCCGCGGCTTCGGTGCGATCCGCGGCCCGTCGCGCGCAGGCGACGGCGGCCAGATTGATTTCGCGGACGAGCGGCTCACATTTATAATCCGCCATCGCGATCGACGTACTGCTAAAGGTGTTGGTTTCCACGATGTCCGCCCCGGCGGCGAAGTAATCACCGTGAATTTTTTCGATCACGTCCGGCCGCGTGAGCGCAAGCAAATCGTTGTTCCCCTTCAGGTCGTGCGGATGATCCTTCAAGCGTTCACCGCGAAAATCCGCTTCGCTCAAGTCGTAGGTCTGAATCATCGATCCCATCGCGCCATCCAGGACGACAATCCGCTGGGCAAACATCATGCGAAAGGCATCCGCGCGTGCTTCGGACGGTTGGCGGGCTGCGGCAGTACTCAGGCTCATGCGGGAAAAATTGTAGGTGGAGAAGGCGGGTTGGCAAGAACACATATCGACGCATTCGAATCCGTTGATGCGTTATGCCAGAGATTGGGCTTGCTGGAGATGAGGTGAGGGCCTGACCTCAATTTGCTCGTTGTTCTTTCTTTGTTTTGGGAATCAGGGAAGGCCGTGAAATCCGGCCACAGTTGCGCTGCGGTAACGCATCACAGACCTCCATCCTGCACGAGCGGGAGCAGAGCCAATCTTCGACTTCGGTTGCGGGTGAAGGCGGGGGCGAGGATCCGGACGAGAACCGTCCGGGACATATGCGGAGTCCGAACATCTGCCTCGAAACAGCTCACGCCTGCGGCCCGATTGCGCGGTTCACAGGCAAATCTTCATCGCAAAAATGAAGCGTGAGAGTGGCACCTCTGTGAACCAGCAGGAACTGCTCTTGTCGCGACAGGTAGCAGTAAAATCATGAAAGTATCCTTCTTCGCCGCGCCTCATGCGCGCCGCCGCAGCGTCATCGCCCGTGCCGTTCTGGCTGGCGTCACGCTCGGAGTCGTCGTGCGCGGACAGAGTTTGCTTCCGGCATCAACGCCGGCGCAACTCACTCCGTATATCACCACCGCCACGCGGACGCCAAACGATCCGCAGACGCTGGGATCGGCGGTGGATTATCTGACCGCCGCGGAACTCGCGCGGCGGCAAGTCACCTCCCTCGCCCAGGCACTGGGATCCGCCGCCGGAGCGCCCTTGTTTGCCTCGGGAGCGGCGGGCGCCACCACCTCGGTGTTCCTCCGCGGAGCCAACTCCAATCAAACGTTGTTTCTGGTCGATGGACTTCGTATCAGCGATCCAAATACGAACTACGAGGTCTTCCTTGGCGGCTCGTGTGTGAGTGCCTGCGACAGCCTGGAGATCGCGCACGGCCCGCAGAGCACCCTCTATGGCGGCGAAGCGGTGGGTGGAGTGGTGTCACTTCGGGCACAACGTGGCGGCGGGGAACCGAGCGGTCGTGCTTTCGTCGAGGCGGGCAGCTTCGGCACGATCCAGGGCGCCTTCTCCGGCCAAGGTGAACGCGGTGCCAGTGCGTGGAATTTTGCCGTGCAGGGCGGCCACACCGACAATGATCGGGCCAACAATGCCTTTGACTCGGCCAACGCGACCTTCCGTTTCGATCACAAGGCGCGTGAAGGACTGAACGTCGGCAGCACCTTGCGTTGGTTTCAGGGAATTTATGGTGATCCGGGCGATCGCTACACGAACGATCCCGACAACCAGTCCCGCGAGTCCAATCTGCTGGTGACGACCTTTGCGACCCTCACGCTGGCGCCGGACTGGACCGCGCACGCGGTGCTTGGCGGGCAGGATCGCCGCTTCGTGGCAGAGAGCCCCCGGGCCGGACGAGCGACCGCGGTCACGGTGGTGAAGAATCGCCGCGGGGTGCTCGATGCGCAGACGACGTTCAGCGGCCTCGAACGTCATCGCCTCACCGGAGGGCTCACCGCGGAGGCGAATCACACGCGCAACACAGGCTTCGGTAATATTAACCGCCGGCAGACGTTGCTGGCCGTGTTTGCCCAGGATGAGTTCGCGCCGCACGAGCACCTGTCGCTTACGGCCGGCCTTCGTAACGATGATTTCGATACGTTCGGCCGGGCCACGACCGGTCGCGGCACGGCGGCATGGCGGATCGCGTCGGGAGTGAAGCTGCGGGCGAGTTATGGCACCGCTTTCCGTTCGCCGAGTTTTCTCGATCTCTACGGCGAGAGCGCGTTCTACAACGGCAACCCCAACCTGCGTCCGGAACGGGCGCGCGGCTGGGATGCGGGGGTGGATTACACCTTTGCCGCTCAACGTGGTACGGTGAGTGCGACTTGGTTCGAGATGGGGTTCCGGGACTTGATTGCGAGCACTCCGGACTTCCGCAGCGTGGAGAACATTCAGCGTGCGCGGACGCGGGGTGGGGAAGTCTCGGCGAAATGGGTGCTCCCGGGCGCGACCTACCTCAGCGGAAGCTATACGTACCTTGAAGCCGAGAACCTGACGGCAGGCACGCGGCTCCTGCGTCGTCCGCGTCATCGGGTGAGTGCCGACGTCTCGCGTGATTTCGGGCCGCGCTGGGTGGCGGGTGCTGGGGTGGCCTGGACCGCGCAACGGGAGGATATCCATGCGCGCACCTTCGCCCGGATTGATGGCGAGGATTTCGCGGTGGTGCGGATCTACGGCAGCTGGCAGGTGAGTGACCGACTGAGCGTGAAAGCGCGGCTGGAAAACCTGCTGGACGAAAACTACGAGGAGGTAAACGGGTATCCAGCTCTTGGATTCGGCGCCTTCGGGGGAATCGAGTGGCGGTTCTGAATCAGGCGGGGTTCCGCCGTAGCACCTGCGCTTGCTCGGGGTTCGGTTGGCTGGTGCAGGCGCTTGCGTCTGGCCGTTCTGCGTCTGCGCCCTGCCTGTGGCCACGCGCCAGGGGAGGGTCCTGAGGTCGAGAAAACGGCGAATCCCCGTCCTGCAAATTTCCCATTATAGAGTTTCGTCCGGCCTCACGCGTGTCAGTGTTCCGCCTTCCCCATGTCTGCTCCTTCCCCCTCGTCCGGCATCGAAGAGGCCGCCCACACCGTCAAGGAAGCGATTGAGCATCCCGCCGACTACGGACTGCGCCAGTGGTCGGGTTGGATCATCGGTCCGGCCTTGTTGTTGTTCACCTGTCTGACCTCCCCGCCGGAAGGCTTGAGCGAACCGGGTTGGCGCACTGCGGGTGCGGCGGCTTTGATGGCGGTGCTTTGGATGTCGGAAGCTCTTCCGATTCCGGTGACAGCGCTCCTGCCGCTGGTGTTGTTTCCGTTGCTGCAGCTCAGCGATATTCGCGAGACCGCTACACCGTACGCCAATCCGCTAATCTTTCTTTTCCTGGGGGGATTCATCATCGCCCTGGCGATGCAGCGTTGGAATTTACACCGTCGCGTGGCCATTCGACTGATCGGCGCGATGGGTACGAAGCCGACGCGAATTGTCGCTGGATTTCTTCTCGCCTCCGCCTTGGTCAGCATGTGGGTGAGCAACACGGCGACGGCCCTCATGATGCTCCCGATTGCGATGTCGGTGGTGCAACTGATCCCGCCTGGAATGCGGGATGATCCGAAGGCGCGGGCGTTCGGCCTCGCGCTGATGTTGTCGGTCGCGTACGGCGCCACTACCGGAGGCATGGCAACGCTGATCGGAACTCCGCCGAACGCGCTGCTCGCGGGATATCTCGATAGTGTTTATCAAATCAAAATCGGGTTCGGTCAGTGGATGCTATTGGGCGTTCCCGTGGTGCTCGTCACGCTTCCGATCGTTTTCCTGGTACTGACCCGGATCTCCTTTCGCCTCGGGCACGACGAAGTTCCTGGGATGTCGGCGCTGCTCGCGGCGGAGCGGCAACAGCTCGGGCGTTTTTCGCGCGGGGAAGCGATCGTGGCGGTGGTGTTTATTCTCACGGCGGCCGGTTGGGTGTTTCAGCCGCTCCTTGCCAAGGTGCTGCCGCTGGTCTCGGACACGACGATCGCGATGGCCGGCGCGATCCTTCTGTTCCTGATCCCGATCAATGCCCGCAAGGGCGAGTTCGTGATGACCTGGAACGCGGCCAAGAACATGCCGTGGGACGTGCTACTGCTGTTCGGCGGCGGGCTCAGTCTGGCGCATCACATCGAGAAACACGGATTGTCGAAGTACCTCGGTGCGCTTGCGCAAGGGTTTGATGGCATGCCGATGATTGCGGCGGTCGGCCTGATGTGCTTCGGGATTTTGCTCCTCACTGAACTGACGAGTAATACAGCCACGGCCGCCACCTTTCTGCCCATTGCGGCGGCGGTCGGAATCAGCATGGGCCAAAACCCGTTGTTGTTCGTAATTCCGGCGGCGTTGGCGGCCAACTGTTCCTACATGTTGCCGGTTGGAACGCCCCCCAATGCGATCGTCTTTGGCAGCGGTTTGGTGCGGCTGCCCGACATGGCGAAGGCCGGCCTGCTGTTGAACATTCTCCTGGTGCCCATCATCGTGCTCATTTTGTGGATACTGGGACCGCTCGTGTTCGGCATCGAGCTGGACGTTATCCCTGACTGGGTGAAGCGGTAACTCTGACGGGAGCTGCC
>JBBQEG010000390.1:0-5180 GCA_038320495.1 Opitutales bacterium
AATTTGGGGTTCGAGCGCGCTCGCTTTCTCGCCGTGGGCACGCCGCCCTGTCGGCATCGCTCGACGACTCCGCATTCAGTTTCCCGGCGCTCGGTATCACGTGATCAACCGCGGCAATCTGCAGCACGACATCTTTGCCACAAGCGGGCGCGCCGTTCGTTTGCCGGCGTCACAGCCGAAGCGTGCGGAAAATTCGGTTGGCGGATCCACGCGTACATTATCATGCGAAATCATTTCCATATCGCCCTCGATACCCTGGAGCCAAACTTGGTTGCAGGGATGCACTGGCTCGAATCAACCTTCGCGGCGCGGTTGTTGCGGTTTCACGGACAACACGGCCATGTCTTTCAGGGCCGCTACAAGTCGCCCTTGATTCAAGACGACGCTCATCTCGCCCGCGTGTGCGATTACATCCATCTCAACCCGGTCCGTGCCAGCGTTGTGGTGTCGGGGGACAAGCAATTCACGGACTTGACCCCGTTGGCGCTTCCCCTTTCGCGGCGCCACGTCTATAGCGGCACTAGGAGTGCAAAGTACAAAGTTTGATTCCTTGGATCCCCCCGGACACCGCGTATCCCATGCCATCCGACAGTTGGCAGAGTTCCTGGGTGAGCGCTCCTAGCACACGCGATCGCAGATTCCGGTCCTTACCGGAGATCCTTCCTCGCTGGGATCGCAGGAGCGACCCCACGACGCGTAGGGCTGAGTCTATTTTTCGGCCCAAGGCCCCACCTTGCTTTGGAGTTGACTTCCAGGGCCCTGTGTAGCAGTTGTGTTGACAACGATGAGCACCGCCACGGCCCAAATCCATCTCCGTACACCCCCGGGCACGAAGTCTCTGCTGCAGAGGGCGGCTGAGGTTGCGGGAACCGGCAATCTGACCGACTACATTCTGCGCGCTGCAATTGAGCGTGCGCAGCAGGACTTGATGAGCCAGCAGACATTCGCGATGGGGAAAGCCGACTGGCTGGAGTTCAACAAGCGCCTCGATATGAAGCCGCGCGAACTATCCCGACTCCGCGCTCTCCTCTCCTCTCCGGATGTCTTCGACCGCTCCGCTAAACAGGCCTGAGTCCATCGGGCCTCATCACCAAGTTGCGGGGTTTGCGTCGGGATCACCGGCGCTCGACGAGTACTTGGTCAAGCACGCTCTCGCTAACAGCCAAGCAGGCACCGCGCGGACATTCGTTGCGACGACCGACAGTCACTTCGTCGTCGGCTTCTACAGTCTCGCCGCGGCTCAGGTGATTTTTACAGATGCACCGGTCCGTCTGCAGAAAGGATCGCCGCGCCATTCGATTCCAGTCGTACTCTTGGCGCGACTGGCCGTCGATCGCTCACGTCAGGGACAAGGATTGGGCTCCGCCCTCCTGAAAGACGCCATTTTGCGCACGCTTGTTGCGTCAGAGACGGTGGGAATTCGTGCGCTGCTCGTTCATGCGAAGGACACCGCGGCAAAGGCATTCTACGAGCGCTACGCTTTCGAGCCATTGCCGGGACATCCGCTTCATCTTTGTCTGCTCTTGAAGGATGCGCGGCGACTCATATAATAGTGGCACTTGGAGTTATCTTCGCCGGGTAATTAGGCCTTTCCCGGCAGTGGGCATCGAATACGAGACGTGGAAGTGTTGGCGTACTCAAGTCTGCGACTGAAAGTTCAAGCGGCGCGCACTCCGGCGCGGACGAGCCGTAGCGCCAGCCACACTCCCGCAGTGACGTCGTCTAGAAATCGAGATCGGAAAACCTGACGCCGGAGCAGGAACGCCGGCTCGGCGTAGCCGTCGGAACTATCAAACGAGAATTCAGATATGAAATCCAAAGCCATTGAATTGAACCCCGAAGACTTGGTGGGCAGCGTCGAGGCATTTGCTGAGCACCTGAAAGGTAACCGAAAGCTCACGCTGCGCACCAAGACCTTGCTGTTGCCGCCTCGCGCGAAGCCAATGACTCCGGCCCACGTGAAGGCAATTCGCCGACGGCTCAACGTGAGTCAGCCAGTGTTTGCTGCGCTGATGAACATTCCGACCGTGACCGCCGCGAGTTGGGAGCGAGGCCGGCGTCAGCCGACGGGCGCGGCGCTTCGACTCTTGGATATTGCGCGCCGGCACCCCGAGGTGCTGGTCGCGGTATAGACGAGACCGTCGGCACCAAAATGCGGACGCGGTTCGTCCACGATCAAAAATAATTCCGTTCCGTTGGCGACGAGAGTCCGCAAGCGGCGCATCGCTTCCGCAGAGCCAAATCGTCCTGCTTTGATGTAAGCTTCTTTTGGTGCGTCGTCGTCAGCGCAAACAGCTCCTATTTCTTCAAGCACACGCTCGATCCAAGCGACGCGCGCTCGCGGTGCCGGTCCAAAATCATTCTTTCTTCTTCGTCCGACTCGTGACCATCGAGCGCATAATGACCGTGAAGATGCCCGAGCTCTTGGTGAAACGCGCGAAACTCCAGCGAGCCGTCTGCACACGCCGCTATGATGGCATCCATGCGGGCCAACAGCTCCAGCAACTCGGCCTCGGAGTTGAAAATGGTCATCTTTCTTTGACCGACAGTGTTATTCACCGACACCGGAGTGTCGCAATAACGGAAAATCGGGAGCCGCCGGCCACACTACTACGAGTTGGGGTGGTCTGACGTTGGCTTCTGCATTGCAGGGCGTTCGGCGATTTCGGCAAAGTCTTTCTCGATGGATGACGTCGACCCCGGGTTCCCTAAAAGCGACACCCAACAGCAACCCTATTCGTGTACACGCTCTGCAGCCTCCTCATCCCCTCGCTCAAGTTCCCTTCCAGCGTCTCCAGCGCCAGATGATAGTGGTTCCCCATCACACAAAATCCGTGCAGTACCCAACTCGCTCTCTCAGAGGCCTCCCTCAACGTCGCCTCGAACGCATCCTTCGCCCCTTCCTCCCCAAAGATCCGTTGCCCGGGTAGTTCCCACGGTTCAGCACATGGTATAGACCTCCTGACTCCTCCATTCTTGTCGTTCTCGCCCTCCCTTAAAAAAGCCGGTGTAGCTCCAACAGGCTGAATTCCCGGCCTGCTTGAGCAGCCCCGCCTGAACGGGATAAGCGCCGAAATTTACCTTGGCGACGGAGCGAGCGAATCAGGGCCGGAGTCCTGCGATGAGGGTGAGCAGCTGCCCCGCGTGATCGGAGGTATCCACCTTCTCCGCGACGGCGACGACGGTGCCATCCGAATCCAATACAAACGCCGCCCGCGCCGGGCCTATATAGGATCGGCCGTACATGGATTTCGCGACGAGGGAATCAGCGGCTACGGCAAATTGATCCTTGGGATCGCTCACCAGCAGATACGGAATGGACTTCGCCGCGGCGTAGCGTCCGTGCGAACCGCAGGTATCCCGACTCACCGCGATAAGATCATAACCAGCGGCGGCGAAACGCGCGGCGTGCTCGACCAGGCTCTCGTTTTGCCGGTCGCAGCTGGGGGTGTTATTTTTCATGTACACGGACACGATGGTGCGGCGGGTTAACAGTTCGCCGAAGCGAACCTCCCGGGCCTCACCCTTGCTCCAGACCTTAACCGGGAATTCTAAATTCAATTTGGTTCCAGGTGAAATCATCCCCCAACAACATTCGGTCACTTCCGGCGGGTCAAACTTGAGCGAAACCTCGCTGAAGTGGGCGCATCTGCGGATTGGTGGAGCCTCGGCGGTGCAAGGCGAACCAGCGCATTCGCGAGCGAACTGCCGAGGACGAAGGCGGGCAGTGCGTGAAGGAGACGAGCTTTATGCATGATGGGAATTGGTCGGCGGGGTCGTGGGTGAAGTCGGAAACGCGAACGGCGGCGATCAGCCGATGTGGATCGAGAGGACGAAAAGGAACAGCAAACCGGGCACCGCCAACCACACCGCGGCGAAGCCGGCATTCGTGAGTGGCGAGGGACACAGGAATCGGGGGATTTATCTGGCCGACGGTGCGACAACGACGGTCAGCATAGCCGACTTTTCGGCGGAGGGCTTCAGGCAGCTTACTTTTTCCTATCGGCGCGTTGCCAAAACGAGCAGCAGGGCCCGCCGCCGCCGGGGTAGCGGGTCGCGGCGGGGTCGCTGACACTACCCTGAATCGCCGCGGGAATGCTCGCAGATGGGTGCGTGCGATGGAATCGCGGGCAGGATCCCCGTGCGCCCTCCGCGGGCAGCGCGACCGCACGCCGCGAGCGCACGGCTGCGGGAGAACACCGTCGACGCGGGGGCGCTCACTTGGCGGCGGGAACGGGGCCGAGCGGCTTCACGCGGATATTCCGGTAGCGGACGTATTTTCCGAGGTAGTTCTCGGGTTTGCCGCCGCCGTGGACTTGGAGGGCGATGCCGTTGGCGGCGGGGAGGCGGACCTCGGTCTCGGTCCACTCCATGATTTTCACGCCGTTAATCCAAGTGGTGATGGTGGGTTTGTCGCCGCCGACGATGCGGGCGCGGAGTTCGTTCCACTGGCCGTGGCGCCAGAAATAAGGCCACGCTTCGGGGAGGACGGGGAGCGCTACCGTGGGGGCGCCGGTGAGCTTGGGGTCGATCTCGGTGACGACTTTGGTGAAACTGTAGTTGCGGAGGTGAGGTTTGCCGCCGAGGCCCTCGCCGTAGATGCCCATGAGGTTGCCATCGGCGTGATAGTCGATCATGGCTTGGTAGGCTTTGCCTTCCTCGGTGCTGCGGAGGAAGAGGCCGCTGTCGGGGCCGAAGTCGTTACGCATTTCGAGGACGATCTCGAAGTCGCCGAATTTTTGGTCGGTGATGATGAGGCCGCCGTTGCCGGGCTGGTCCTGCGTGCCGGTGATGGCGCCGTCGACGATCTTCCAGTCACCGCCCGTGGTGTGTTTGCTGACCTTGCTGTGGCCGCTCTTGGCGCTGACGTGCCAGCCGGCGAGGGTTTTGCCGTCGAAGAGCGTGATCCAACCGGAAGGATCGGCGGCGCGAAGCGAAGCGGCGGTGGCCGTGAGCGCGAGGAGGATAAGAGCGGGGAGTTTGGTTTTTATTTTCATGGGGAGGATCGGAGATGTGGAGGCGGAAGGAGGCGGTCAGTTGCGGGCGAGGGCTTCGCGCTGGGCCCACATAAAGCGGGCGTGAGAGTGTGGACGTTGTAAACACATCTCCGCGGGGCTGAACCAAACCGGCAGCTGATTCCTCCGGGCGTGCAGGCCCGGGGAAATGGGTAATGGTCTAAA
>JBBQEG010000391.1:0-5164 GCA_038320495.1 Opitutales bacterium
GTGGCAACGTGCGCCAGCTGCGGATACCCTCCAATCGTCTGCGCATCCGCCAACAGGACGATCGGCTGCCCATCGGGAGGCACTTGCACGGTCCCGGGCGCGATGGGCATCGAAATCAACTCAGCTCCTCCCGCTCGGACAAGGCCTCCCCCCCCTTGCAGACGCATTCCCATTCGATCCGATTGCGGGCTCACTCGAAAAGCCTTCGTTTGCCACGCCGGATCAAACTCGGCCGCATGCGCGCCCGCACTCACCCGCAAAACCACATCCGCCCCGTACGCCGGGATAATCCGCGGATCAATGCGCCAGCGACCATGGACATGCCGCGTCACACGTGCCACCGGCAAGACATCGCCGGCCCGCAGAGCCCGCCCGTCCCAACCGCCGAGCTGCGCCCGAACATAGGTACTCCGACTGCCCAGCACGGGCTCGACGTTGATTCCACCGGCGACGGCCAGGTATCCACGACAGCCCGACCGCGCCGGGCCCAAGGAAAGCGTATCTCCAGCTCGAATACGAAGGGGCTTCCACCGTGGAGCCCCG
Source organism: Opitutales bacterium (assembly GCA_038320495.1). Lineage (GTDB taxonomy): Bacteria > Verrucomicrobiota > Verrucomicrobiia > Opitutales > Opitutaceae > ER46. The sequence continues at coordinate 544 of JBBQEG010000391.1, forward strand.
AAATCCGCCCCGCCCAACGCCACCAGCGTATCGGTCCGAAAGGTCAGCTCCGGCCCGACCAGCGTGAACTCAATCCCGGCCGCGTTCTCCTCATTGCCGACCAGCAGATTCGCCACCCGCATCGCGAGTGAATCAACCGCGCCACTCAACGGCACTCCTTCCCGGCGATGCCCCACCCGACCCAAATCCTGCACCGTGGTCATCATGCCTGCTTTGATAACGTCGATGCCGTCCGCCACTGCCGCGCGCTCCCCGGCATCCATCGACAACTCCGCCGGAATCGTCTGTGCTTCCACTCTGAGCCGCGCGAAGTCCTCCGTCGAAATCTCGCGAAACGTCACTCGGTCGCCCGCCCGCAACAGCGCTGGCTCCGCCCGAGCCACGTCGAAGAGGCGCACCGGGGTCTGCCCAATGAGATTCCATCCGCCAGGACTCGCGATCGGATACACGCCCGTCTGCGCGCCGCCGATTCCCACCGCACCCGCGGGTACATTTTCCCGCGGCGTCGAGCGTCGCGGCGTAGCCAGCTGGGGCGGCAAACCGCCCAAATACGGAAAGCCCGGCAAAAAACCAATCGCGTGCACGAGGTAATTGCCTCCCCGGTGGGCCGCGATCACTTGGTCCGAGGTCAAGCTGGTGTGCTGAGCCACCGCCTCCAAATCCGGCCCAAACGCTCCGTCATAACAGACGGGAATTTCGACGTTTCGCCCGGGCCCCGCCGGCATCGCAGCCTCCCCGCCACCCGTTACACGCCGCACGCGGACCTCAAGCTCGCGCTGCACTTCGGCAAAGCGCTCCCGCGGCGCCTGGAAATAAACCGCCACACTGGCATACGCGGGGACCACATCCGCCATCCCCAACGGGGGATTACGTTCGAGTTCACGAACCACGGTCCGCACCACCGCGGACGTTTTCGCATCCGCGCTCTCGCCCAAACGGATCATGACCGCCGAATCACCCAGGGGAGAAATCAGCATACGGCCAATGTCCTGAAGCCCGGAGACTCCGCAAAACAAAAAACCCGGGCGCGTCTTAACGCCCGGGCAACGTGCATCCTATTTACCGAACGAGCCGTGGAGCCGGATTCAGTCAGCGGATGGCGACGGTGGCCAAAAGCGGCACCCCGACGCAAAGCTCAAGGGCGGCTTTGGCAGCGCCGGGCAACGCACGGACGGGTGCGGCCACCACGACTTCTCCTGGCATGGCCGAAGCGGGTACAACGGTGCCGCCCAAGTTCCGCAGATCACTGATTTCGAGCAGGGCAATCCCGGTGCCACTCGTGGAGGAAACAATCGCGGTGTAGTTTCCCGGAGGCAGCACCAGCACCAGCGCCGCTTCCACGGGGTTCGTCGGCACGCCTGGAATCGACGCCAGCTCAGATCCCGCAGCGATTGCGCCGACGTCCTCGTTGATCGCGATCTGCAGGCCTTTGGCATCAAAGAGCTGGACCCGAGGATTGGCGAGAACCCCGCTGACTCCGAACGCCGCCAGCGAAGGCCCCTTGGCGGCGATTAAAACGCGGATCGGGTCGGGGCCGTTGACGGTCAGGCCTTGGATCAACACTTGATCGCCAGTACCGGCGAAGCCACGAACCGAGAGATTGGCGAGACGCGTGCCCGGAATCTCATCCGAGGCGCGTACCTGGCCGCGAAGTTCGCCGCCGGGGAACGCCGTGCTGTGGAAGTTGAGGTACAAATTACCGCTCAACAGCGCGATCGGCTCGGCATTGCCCATGGGAATATCGAAGCTGCCGGAGATATGCCCGTTGGCACTCGTATAACCGCCAGCATTGGCGTTATTGCCGAGATTCACGGACACCGGACCACTCACGCCGGGAGCGCCAACGTGGAGATGTGAATTGCTGAACGGGTTGTTGAAATTGAACAGGGACATCCGCAAGCGCACCGAATGAGTCGCCGGATTGTAGTACATGACCGCGGCGCCGAAATCGTTCAGAGCCGAAAAATTCACGTTGGGAAACGCCGCCTGTTCCTGCGCCACGTCCATATTCGCCACCAGTCGTTTCGGCTGCGCAATCAGCTGACCGCGAATTTCTCCACCCGGAAACTGCGCCGAGTGAATGTTATAATAAGCGCCACTTTGAAGCAGCTTGATCCGGTCGCCACCATGGGCGAGGCCGCGAAAGGTAGCCCGGAGGTTCGAACCGGTGCGGGTGTAAACGGCCTCGCCACCCAAGTTCGTCACGACGGGGCCATTCGTCCCGGCGGGCGCCTCATGCAGATGCGAGCCGGTGGCGAGATTGACCATGCTGTCGATCGAGACGACCAGATCAAAGGTATTGCTGGCCAAATCATAGAGCATGATGGCGCTGCCTCGCGCCGGCGAGGAAGTCGCCGGGACTTCCTGCGTTGGACTGAGCGTCGCGCGCAGTTCAATGACTTGAGCAGAGACAGGGGCAATCCAGGCGCAGATCGCGCCGACCAACATCAATCCACCGTGCAGGGCGATTTTCATAAGGGTCAGGGACCGTAAACCGAGTCCGTGGGCGGGGCACGTTTTGAACCGTAACGATTTGGTTGGAATTGAGCAGACTGCCATGAACGTTTGTTCACGAAAAGAAGTGACGAACAGAGCCAACCGTCACTTCGCCGCGGAGATGCCGTGTTCAGAAGACCGTTAGTCGCGGCGCCCTCCGCCCGCCGCAGCACCGCCCTTCGAAGGTCTAAACGCATCGGAATTTCTCCTGAAAAGTCCATCCGGTTTGATTTGAACTTGTGCTCGATTGAGGCGAGTAATGCGCCTTTCATGTTCTCACGCCGCTCTGCCACCCCCTTGCCTCGGCGCAAGGATCTTACCTCATGAACGAGACTCTCCGTCAGTTCCGCGATTTCTTCGTTTCGCTGAAGCTTACCGTGGCACTACTCGTCCTCGGGATTATTTTGGTCTTTGCCGCCACGCTCGACCAGGTGAACCTGGGCATCTGGGCCGTGCAGGAAAAATACTTCCGCACGCTGTTCGTGCTGTGGCGGGTCGGCGACGTTCCCGTCCCGGTTTATCCCGGCGGCTATTTCCTCGGCGCGTTGTTCATCATCAACCTGGTCGCGGCCCACATCTATCGATTCAAGCTGTCGTGGAAGAAGGCGGGGATTTTTCTTACCCACGTGGGACTGATCCTGTTGCTGATTGGCGAGCTGTTCACCGGCTTGTGGCAGGAGGACTTCAGCATGCGACTCGAACAGGGAAAGCCGAAGAACTACTCGGAGAGTTTTCGTGAAAACGAAATCGCAATTGTCGATACGACCGATGCTCAATTGGACGACGTGGTCGCGATCCCCGAAGAAGTCGTCGCGCGGGGCGAAACGGTCCAGCACCCCAAGCTGCCTTTCCGCGTAGTCATGCGGGAGTATTTTCCAAACTCCGCCCTTCGCCCGCGCACACCCGAAAGTGACACGTCGGCGACCAAGGCCGCCGAACCTCCGTCCAAGGCGACCCAGGGGATTGGCCCGCGGGTGATCGCGATGCCTCTGCCCATCACGTACAAGCAGAACGAACGTAATATTCCCGCCGCCTTCATCGAGTTGGTCGGCACCGAAGGCTCCATCGGCACCTGGCTCGTTTCCGCGGATCCCCGGCTCGACCCGCAACGCGTCGACTACGGCGGCCGGACCTACACCGTCGCGATGCGATTCACCCGCTCGTACAAGCCGTTCGAGTTGACGCTCCAAAAGTTCAGCCACGACCGCTATGCCGGCACCGAAATCCCGAAGAACTTCTCGAGCAACATCCGCCTAAAAACACCCGATGGTCAGGACGACCGCGATGTTCTCATCTACATGAACAATCCACTGCGCTACGCCGGATTTACGTTCTATCAGGCCAGTTTCGAGCCCGGCAATGACCGCGTTACCATCCTTCAGGTGGTGCGAAACCCCAGCTGGCTCATCCCCTATGTCGCTTGCGGGATGATGACGTTGGGACTCCTTGTGCAGTTCGGCATCCATTTGTTCGCGTTCTTCGCCAAGCGCCGCGTCCTCCGACCCTCTCTCGCATGAAAAAGCTCCTCCCGATTCTTGCCTTGGTGGCCGCCCTCGGGTTCGTGGCGCGCACGCTCATTCCCTCGAAAAACCCCGGGGACTTCAATATCAAGGGATTCGGCGAACTGCCGGTCCTCGTCAATGGCCGCATCAAGCCCTTGGATACAGTCGCGCGCAGCTCCCTGCTCCAACTCCAGGAGCGCCAGCGCGTGAGTTCCCCGCTCACCGGCGAGCTCGTTTCCTCCCCTACCGAATGGCTGCTCGAGGTGGTATTTCGTCCTGAAAAGGCGGATACATTTCCCACCTTCGCGATCGATAATCCCGACTTGCTCGCTCTCATCGGCAAGACGGAAGACAACCTCAAAATCGCCTACGACAGCACGGCCCTAAAGGTCCTTTCCGTGGTGGGTTTCGTCCCCAGTCGTCACCGTCGTTTTTCGCTCCAGGAGCTCACTCCGCACATCAAGGTGATCCAGGATCAGGCGCGACTCGCCAACCCCATCGAGTCCGCCCTGCGCACGCCGTTCCAGCGCTCGGTGCTTCAGCTCTACGCGAGTTTGGTGCATTATCAACGTCTGCGCCACGCGTTGGTCGCCCCGAACCGGACAGACTTCCTCGGCGACTTG
>JBBQEG010000392.1:0-5158 GCA_038320495.1 Opitutales bacterium
GCCTATATAGCGTGCCACGTATTGCCGGATGGCCTTCATTTTAAAACGGCCGGCAAGCTCAAGCACGCTCTGGGCGAAGGGCGTGAATCGAGGGTCTTGCGCGATCAGCGCTTGGGCGAGGTCCCGAATCGCAACGACGTCTCCTTTCGCGGCGAGTTCGTAGATCGCTTTGGCTTCAGTGGGTGACGGCGGATACAGAGGGAGCGGGAAGAGCGACTGGCTTTCCTCCGCCTCCGCGTAGAGCCAAGTGAGCTGGAGCGTGCGGGCGACCGCATTCCAGAGCTCCTCTTCCCGGAATGGCTTGGCGAGGAAGTCGTCGCAACCCGCGGCAAAGCCTTCCTCCCGGTCGAGGTCGTACGCGCTCGCGGATACCGCGATAAACCGAATCGTGGTGCCGTACACCGAGGCCCTGACTTCGCGGACGGCTGCGAGGCCGTCCATCGCGCCCGGCAATCGCACGTCCATCAAGACAAGGTGCGGCTGAAATTTCTCCGCCATGAGCACGGCCGCTTCGCCGTCCGCAGCTTCCGCGACGTCGAAGCCAAGCGGTGACAGCATGTCCACCATCACAGCACGATTGGCGGCAATATCATCAACGATCAGGATGCGCTGCGGGGCGCCGGCATAGCCGACAATTCTCCGGGTGGTGCGGAGGGGAGCGGGCTCGGTCGCGGTCGCTTCCGGTAGCGCCACGTCGAACCAAAACCGGCTACCCCAGCCGGGTTTGCTCTCGATCTGCAGCTGTCCGCCCATCCGTTCAACCAGGCTGCGACTAATCGCGAGCCCGAGTCCCGTCCCCGTGGCCGCAGCTCCCGCCGTGTGTCCTACCTGCGAAAACGGCTGAAAGAGTTTTCCGATGTCTTCCGGTGAAATGCCGATCCCGGTATCGCTGACGGAAAACCGCAAGGGCGAGCCATCGGCCGGATCAGCCCGTTGAATGGAGAACACCACGCCGCCGGTCCGGGTGAATTTCACGGCGTTGGAGATGAGATTGAAGGCGATCTGCCGCAGGCGTTGTTCATCGCCGCGCACCCAGCGGGGCAACTCGCTCGCGACCGCCGTTTCGAAGAGAATGCCCTTCTCCTTGGCCCGCAGCGCGAACACCCGCTCGATGCCGCTGGCAAATTCCTGCAGATCGAATTCCGCCGGATGGAGTTCGATGCGTCCGGCTTCGATTTTCGAGAGATCGAGTACGTCATTGATCAATGCCAGGAGGTGGTCGGCCGATTCGTGAATCACGCGTACGCCGTTGCGCTGCTTGGTGCCGAGCGTCGAATCGCGGCGGAGGATCTGAGTGTACCCCAGAATGCCGTTGAGGGGCGTGCGCAACTCATGGCTGACGCTCGCGAGGAAGTAACTCTTGGCCCGGCTTGCCGCATCCGCGGTATCCTTGGCCTCGCGCAACGTCCGCTCTGCTTCGCGACGTTGCGTGACGTTCGTCGCGACTCCTTCAAAATGATCAACCTTGCCGGCGGCATCCCTGACGACGCGGGCCGATTCCGAAACCCAGCAGCTGCTGCCGTCCCGCCGGTAAATTTCAGACTCGAAATCAATGACTTCGTCGCAGTGTACGATGCGGCGGAAAAATTCTTCACGCCTGCCTTGGTCAACGTAAATCTGCCGCCCGATATCGTTCACGGCCTCCATCAACTCGTCCGTTGAATCATAGCCGAGCATGCGCACCAGCGCGGGGTTGACGCTGACGAAGCGGCCTTCCGGCGTGCTTACGTACAGGCCTTCCAAGGCGTTTTCGAAGATGCTGCGGTAGCGCTGTTCGGCTCGGCCCAAGGCAATCTCGGCCTGCCGCTGCTGGACGGCTCCCGCTGCCTGCTCGGCCACGAAGTTCAAAAGTCGCAGGTCGTATTCTCCGTACGCGTCCTCCCGATCATAATCCTGGAGTGCAATCACGCCCAGCACGCGGCCACCGGCAATGAGGGGAGCGCCGAGCCGCTGCGCCGCCGGCCGTTCCAGGGACGGGTACTCCCCGCGGTTGGCGAGCAGCAGACTCAATTCGGGTGCGTTGACTAACAACGGCCGGCGGGTCGCAATGATATACTCGGTAAATCGATTCACCGGGGCGCGGGGCGGAGCGGAATCGACATACTCGTCGACGAAGTAGGGGAAGGAGAGAACGGTCCCTTCCGGATTGATCAGGGCGACGTAGAAATTCTTCGCCGACATCAATCCGCCGATGATGCTGTGGAGTTCCGCGAAGAGCGTGGTGAGATCGCCGCCGGCGATTACGGCGCGCGAGATTTGAAACGTCGCGGCCTGAACCCGATCGCTGCGGCGGCGTTCCGTGATATCGATTCCCACCGCCAGGACACACGCCTCGCCGTCCAGTTCGAGGATGTCGGCGTTAACCAGGATACTGGTGATGCGGCCATCCTTCGCCCGGAAGTCGGCCTGCATGTCGTGCACCGTACCAACGGTTGCGAGTCGGTGGCGGAACGTATCACGTTGCGAAGGTTCGACCCACAGACCGAGCTCTTGGGTGGTGCACCCGATGATTTCCTCGCGGGAGTAACCGCAGTTCCGAATGAACGCGGGATTCACCTCGATCATGCGGCCGTCGCGCAGGCGGCTGATCGACATCAAGGCCGGATTGGAATGGAAGCTCTTCTCGAAATACAGTCGCGATTCCCGCTGGGCCGCTTCGGCTTTCTGTCGCTGAATCGCCTCGGCCGTTTGTTCGGCGATGAACGTGAGCAGGCGCTCGTCGGCATCGGTAAATGCATTCTCGCTCGTGTAATCCTGCACCGCGATGACGCCGATGCTCCGGCCTTCCACAATCAGGGGCGCGCCAAGCCATTGTTTGAAGGTGTCACCATCCGGGTGATACGGTCCACTGGCGGCGAGCACCGTCTCGACCTCCGGGAACGAGGCGAGCAGGGGTTGGCCGGAGTTGATCACGAACTCCGCCACCCGGTTTCTCGGCGCGCGAGCGGGCGGAGGTTGCGTGTGTTCGTTGACGAAATAGGGAAACGACAACACCGCCCGGTCGGGGCTGAGCAGGGCGACGTAAAAGTTCTGGGCCGGCATCAACTCCCCCATGCAGCGGTGGACTTCGGCGAACAGGGCAGGCAAGTCGCCGCCGCTCAGCACGACTTGGGAAATTTGATGCACCGCGGTTTGCGTGCGCTCATGCAGGCGCCGCTCGGTGACATCGATGCCGACTGTCAGCATGCACAACGTCCCGCTGAGCTCCATGAGATCTGCGTTCAGGATGAGCGAGCGCGTCCGGCCGGTCTTCGTCCGGAGGTGGACCTCGAAATCCCGCACCAATCGATCGCGATGCATGCGCTCGAGAAACTCGTCGCGCTGCGATCGATGGACCCAGATGCCAAGATCGAGGGTGGTGCGACCCACTACCTCGTTCCGCGTGTATCCGGACACGGTCAGGAAGGCGGGATTAATTTCCAACACCACATTATCGCTTGCCCGGGCGATCGCCATGAGGGCCGGGCTCGAGTTGAAGCTCTTCTCGAAATACGACTGCGATTCCTGACGGAGCAGTTCGCTTTGTCGCAGCGCCTCTTGGACTCGGGCGAGTTGATCGTCCGGGTTCGCTAGCCCCACGAAAACGTTTGAGGGTTCGGTGCTGGGAGGCGGAATCATCGCTGTGCGACTCATCACGATGGGAACGGATGAGACACACGCAACGGCGGAAAGCGCCGGCCGTGGTGAGGGCCGGCGCAGCCGATCGCGCAAGGGCAACGTGCTGGGATCCACCCAGCGCTTCTAGCGCGAGGTTGCCATGGCTTTGACCAATTTTGGCCCGAGCGACTTCAAGTAGGCGACCACTGCGCGAACTGGCCCTTCTCATTTCGCGGAGTATGGCAGTCGGCGCAGAGACCAACCTGTTCCACCAGGTATTGGCCGCGAACGAGGACGGGATCTTTTTTTTGCGCGGCGCTAAGAGGCGGAGCGGAATCGACTGGGGTGGCCAGACTTGTCGCGCTGGCTGCAAAAGCGAGCCAGATGGCGCCAATGGCGCCGAGGGTTTTTCGGGTTTTCAGTTTCATGGGTGCAAGGGGGGCTTGCAGGTCGGACGCGGGGCGGATTCCAGATCGCTCCGGCGTCGCGGCGGGAGTCCGCGGGGTACGGCCAGAGCGTGCAGTGGATGCGGGAGTCAATCGTTGAGTCCGACGAACAGGGCTTAGAGCGGAGCGTTGCATAAGAATGATGGATCAGGCGGCTTCGGAGTCACGGAGAGCTGCGAGTACCGTATGGGAGACGAAGGTGAAGGCGGCATGCCACGCGGCCCGGACCTGCGGCGTGAATTTGGGTCCGAGCCTTTTCCCCAATGTCCACAGCAGTGCGGTTTCGACTTTGGGACAGTGGTCGGCTTTCACCGCATCGCGGAGGTTGGCCGGGCCGAGTTGTTGGAACGTCGCCACAATCGCGGCGGGTTGCTCAAGGTTCGCCGCCACATCGGCGATCAGATTCACGAGTTTGCGGCCTTGCTCGGCCATGTCGCCGGAGAACCGGGTGCGCAGGTGTGGGTCGAGTTCGAAGATTCGTGCGTAGAAGAGACTGGCCACCTCATCCGCAATCGGAATGACCCGCCGGAATGATTCCTGCACGAGCGCAATTTCGGTAGAGGTCATGAGAGAAGGATGAAGGGGGGGCCGACGAAGCGAAACGGAGCGGGACGGATCGTTCAGGCCGCGAGTTGATGGCGCTCGTTGCCCGTGGTTTGCGGCTGGACCGGAACGGTGGTCGTGGGCACCGGGCTCCGCCGGGGCAGGCGGACGCGCCGGGTCCGAAGCACGTAGTCGACATGGATGATAAATCCCAGGCCGGCGGTGAGGAGCAGCATGCTCGCGGCGGCGGCACTGAATGGCACCGCAATGAGGGCGGCCAGGGCGGCGATGAGGGCGGGAAGAGGAAACGTTTTCATGGTGTTGGATCGATTAATTGCGGCCATTGTATCGCGAAAATCCGTTTGCGGTATGGGCCGGTCGGATGTGGGCCGGTTGGCCCAGTTGCGCGTTTAAGTCCCTGACAGCCAGGCGACGCTTTACATCCGACAAGCGGCGCGCACGCTCGATCGCGTGAAAAGGATTCTGGTCATCGATGACGACGCGCGGCTGCGGGAACATTACGTGGAATTACTGCGCTTGGATGGTTACGAGATCGCCGAAGCGAGAAATGG
>JBBQEG010000393.1:0-5157 GCA_038320495.1 Opitutales bacterium
CCCCACCCACCCCTGCACCAACCCTATGCGTACACTCGTGCCCTTCCGCACCAATCCAGCTTTCTTGGTCCGCCTCCTCTGGCTAAGTATTGCGACAACACTTTTCGGAATAGTACCTGCCACGGCGCAAGGGACCGCCCCGGGAGCGCGCGCCATTGCCGATGCGGCGGACGGCGCGATCCAACTGTCGCCCTTTGAGGTTAACACGTCACGCGACCTCGGCTACCTCGCCGAGAATACCCTCGCCGGTAGCCGCCTCAACACCCGGCTGCGCGACACCGCCGGATCGGTTTCTGTGTTCACCAAGGAGTTCATCGATGACCTCGCGATTACGGATCTCTCACAGTTGCTCGCGTACACGGTCAACTCCGAGATGGACACGAATGATTCGAATTCCGCCGGCACGAATCAGAACGTAATGATCACCGGCGAAAACCTGTTAAACCGCACCTTGGTCCGCGGCCTGGCTGCGAGCCAGGGTATCGATTACTTTCCCAGCATCACCAATCCCGACCCGTATCGCGTGGCGCGATTCGAAGACACCCGCGGTCCCAACAGCATCCTGTTCGGCATCAGTGCGCCCGGAGGCTTGCTCAACCAATCGTCCAAGGAAGCTGCGACCCACGGTCACAGCGGTACCCTACGCTATAGTTTCGGCTCCTCCGATCGTAGCCGCACCGAGTTCGACGCGAACCGGGTGCTGGTGAAAGATAAACTGGCTATCCTCGTCGCAGCGTTGCACCAAGAGAACGGAGGCTGGCGACAATTCGATTTCGACGACAAGGAGCGGATCTTCGGGGCCATCACCTTCAAGCCGACACGCACGCTCACGATCAAGGCCATGGGCGAGACGGGACGAGATACCAGTGCGGTTATGAAGACCATGCCTCCCACCGACCAAGTCCTCGCGTGGTATGATAATCGCGAGGCCCGCGGCATAAACGCCGTCACTGTCACGCCGACGACCGCCGCGCCTTCCGCCGCGTTGGCGGCATTGGGAATCGTGGGGCGCGACGGCGCTCTGGGCGGACTAAACCGCCGTCCCGTCTTCATCGAAAACAATGGCACGGTCTTCGATGCCATCGGTACGTATCTGACAGGCACCTACAACAATGCCGCCGTGCGCGGGCCGGATGGCACTCCCGGAATGACGGCTTCCAACCTGGTCTTGAGCGACCCGCAATTTTATCCGCGCTGGGCCAACGCCGGAGGATCGGGCATGCGACGCCATCAGCATCTGGTGAATTATACTTTCACCGCTGACTGGCAGCCGACCAGCAATCTCGTCTTCAACGCCGCGCATCACTATCAGAAAACGACTCTTACCAGCCGCGTCCTTGTGAATGCATTTCCCATGATGCGAGGTGATCCCAACCGCACATTGGGGCTCAATGGGCCGGCCAATCCCTTTGCAGGCCAGCTGTATTTCGACGGTGCTTGGCGGGGCGGTCTTCACTACGGGGATTATCGCGAGTCACGAGTCTCGACTTCCTACGCGATCAAGCCGAAGCGTCAGCGGTTCGGTCATCATCGGGTAGCGTCGTCCTGGTCCCACTCCAAGCAGACAGGCATCAACGCGCTGTCGTGGCTCTCGCTCGTGGGCAGTCCGTTCAATCCCATGCCCAACCATCCGAACAACCGCGTGGCGGTTCGCAATTACGTCACCGAGGGTGAATTCGGAACCTACCGCGCCGGTGACTGGCGCTCGCTTCCGGCGCGATTGAACTTTGGCGGTCAGAGCTACGACATGGCCTTCGTAAACGACGACGCCGGAGCCAACAACAGCGGCGTCAAGCAGGGGATGAACTCTCTCCTCGCCGTCGTGCAAAGTTACTTCTTCTCGGACCGGCTCGTCACGACCTTGGGATATAGGGAAGACAAGGTCACAGTCACAGAATTTGGATACTCTAGAGACTCCATCGTGGGTGACGTGGTCGATGCCGACCCCGCCAAGAGTACTGTGACCAAACTCACGGCCCGAACGGAGACGATCGGGGCGGTGTATCACGTGACCGACTGGTTTTCACTCATCGCGAACCGCTCATCGAATCTCGGGGTGCCGCCGCTGGCGCGAACGGTGTTTCCGTTTGGCAACCTCGCACCGCTCTCCGAGGGTAATGGTCAAGATTACGGTATCGGACTCAATCTCCTCGACAGTCGGATCAGCGCTCGGCTCGTTTATTTCCAAGCCGACGAGAAAGGCCGCATCACGAGTGGGTTCCTTGGCGATGCACCCGGGCGCAATGCACGCGTCATGACTGCATTCGCCGGCGTGCTGGCAGGCTCCGGCGGTCCGATTCCTTCGGGTGAATGGGCCGAGATCTACCGGGCGTATACGCCGCCGGTGAATTCGGTCTCGTCTGATTTTGAATCCGAGGGGTACGAGGCGCGCATTACCGCCAACCTAACGCGAAACTGGCGGCTGGTTGCGAACTACTCCTATACCGATTCAGGGCGGTCGAAACTGGCGTCGGAATTGATCGATTGGTACGGGCTGAGAACCGCGGATAACAATCTATTGGTCCAGGGTGTTCGTCAGGATACGACCGGACGTTTTGTGGTGGAACCCGCCGCCTACGAAACCGACGGGACCGTTGCGAAATGGATCGAATTGGGCGCGCGGCATCCCGGGGCAGATCTTTCGACGCTCAACTCCACTACCGGAGGCGTTACGGTCGCAGAGGAGATCTTCAACCTCGTCGATGTGCTCAATGCCACGAAGGAGGAGCAGGAAAAGCGTTGGGGCCTACGAGCACACAAGGTGAGTTTGTTCACGGCGTATGATTTCAAGGAAGGCGGGCTGAAGGGCTTCACCGTCGGCGGCGGATGGCGCTGGCGAAGCGCGAATGTCATCGGCTCCGATTCCAGCGGCCGCGAACTCCGGGGCCGTGCGCTTTCCGCCGCGGATATGATGATGGCCTATACCCGGCGATTCTCGGCCCTGCGAGGTGTTGTGCGTTTTCAAGTCAACGTTTCGAATCTCTTCGACGAGACCGAAATCATTCCGGTGCGCTATTCGCTTTCAGCGGCCGCACCCGATGGATTTGTTCTGCCGGGGAATCGAGGCATCGCTTACAGTCGGTACGATCTCGTGGCGCCGCGTGAGATCCGATTCACGACGACCTATTCCTTCTAGTCCAATTCTCTCACCATATACTTCCGATGCAATCCCGCTACCTGCCCTGTTTCTTCGTCTTAGCTGTCACTCTCGTGGGCGCCCTGCTGGCGCAGACCCCGCCGCCCGCCGCCGGGGTTGTCGAAGCCGCGCCGACCTCGTTCGAAGCGAGGAAGTGGGACTATACGCAAAAGATCGAAGGGGCTCGGGCCGAGGTCTATAAAACCGTGGGGGATGTCTCGGTGTTGCTTCACGTGTTCGAACCCGAGTCCGGTCCCAAAACCAATCGCCCCGCCATTGTACTCTTCTATGGCGGTGGCTGGGGCGGCGGCTCGCCACTACAGTTTGAGAAGCAGTGCCGCTATCTTGCCCGGCGCGGCATGGTGGCAATTGCGGCCGATTATCGCGTTCGCTCCCGCCACAAGGTCACCGCCGACGTGTGCGTCACCGACGCCAAGTCCGCCATTCGCTGGGTTCGAGCGAACGCTTCACGCCTGGGAATCGATCCGCAGCGGATCGCGGCGGGTGGCGGCTCCGCGGGCGGTCATCTTGCCGCTGCCACCGGCACCGTTCCGGGTTTCGAGGAAGCAGGGGAGGATCTGAAGATAAGTTCGGTGCCGAACGCCATGGTCCTTTTTAACCCGGCCCTCGTCCTTGCGCCGATCGACCTGCTGCCGGTCCCACTCGAAGGCTTCATCGCTCGGGCGCCGGAGGAGCGCTGGGGCACGGCGCCCCGCAATCTCTCGCCAGCGCACCACGTGAAACCCGGTACTCCGCCCACGATCATCATCCACGGCAAGGAGGACGAGTCCGTGCCCTATGCCACCGCCGAGGCCTTCCAACGTCTGATGCAGGAGGCCGGAAACCGTTGTGACTTGGTGGGGTACGAGGGCCAGGGGCATGCTTTCTTCAACTTCGAGTTCCTCGATAAAACCATTGCGGATATGGACAAGTTCCTGGTTTCTCTCGGCTGGCTCCGAGCCCCGTAGTAAAGAGCCTTTCCCCAGAACGCGAAAGGCTTGGGGAGCAACGGCGCCAACCTCACTTTATACTTACTATGTATTACCGCAATCTGCCCGGTTTCGTCGTCGCAACGATCGCGATTTCAGGCGCCCTGCTGGGGCGAAACCCTCCACCCGCAGCCGAGGCTGAGCCGATCCTGGAGTTGTACAAAAAGTGGGACTATGCGCAAACGATCGAAGGGGCCCGGACCGAGGTTTATAAAACGGTGGGGGATTTGTCGTTGTCGCTCCACGTGTTTGAACCCGAGTCGGGCCCGAAAACAAATCGTCCTGCTATAGTACTCTTCTTTGGCGGAGGGTGGAGCGGAGGCTCGCCACTTCAGTTCGCGAACCAGTGCCGCTATCTCGCCCGGCGCGGCATGGTGGCGATTACGGCTGATTATCGTGTTCGTTCCCGCCACCAGGTTAACGTTGACGTTTGTGTGACCGACGCCAAGTCCGCCATTCGCTGGGTTCGAGCGAACGCTTTGCGCCTGGGAATTGATCCGCACCGGATCGCGGCGGGCGGCGGCTCCGCGGGCGGTCATCTTGCCGCTGCCACCGGCACGGTTCCGGGCTTCGAAGACGCGGGGGAAGATCTGAAAATAAGTTCGGTGCCGAATGCCATGGTTTTGTTCAATCCTGGCCTTGTCCTCGCGCCAATCGACCAGCTGCCGATTCCCCCGGAGGCCTTCGCCGCTCGGCTGCCCGAAGAGCGCATGGGCACGGCACCCCGCAATCTGTCGCCGGCGCACCACGTGAAACCCGGTGTTCCGCCCACGATCATCATCCACGGCAAGGCGGACGATCAGGTGCCGTATGCCACCGCCGAAGTCTTCGATCGCTTGATGAAGGAGGCCGGGAACCGTTGTGACCTGGTAGGGTACGAGGGCCAGGGGCACGGCTTTTTCAACGTCAAGTCCTACGATGAAACCGTCGCGGATATGGACAGGTTCCTGGTTTCTCTCGGCTGGCTCCGAGCCCGGTAGCTTACACCGTTCCGCTCTCCCGCCGCCTCCGCACGGCAGATTTTCGAACTGG
>JBBQEG010000394.1:0-5151 GCA_038320495.1 Opitutales bacterium
AGCGCGACCGCCGGTTGGCGAGCTCCCCAACGATCCGCTCCCTGAACCGTCCGAGCAGCCCTTGATCGGGTTTGCCGATGTCGGTGGCATGGAAAAGATCAAGGAGGAGATCCGGATGAAGATCATCCTTCCTCTGCAAAACCCGGACCTGTTCCGCGCCTACGGGAAGAAAATCGGGGGCGGCATTCTGCTGTATGGCCCGCCGGGATGCGGCAAAACGTATCTCGCGCGCGCGACGGCCGGCGAGGTCAACGCCGCGTTCGTCGCCGTGGGAATCAGCGACGTCCTCGACATGTGGATCGGGCAGAGCGAAAAAAACCTCCACACGATTTTCGAGCAGGCGCGGGCGCATCGGCCGTGCGTGTTATTCTTCGATGAAGTCGACGCGCTCGGGGCCAACCGCACCGACATGCTCAAGAGCGGTGGCCGGCAGATGATCAACCAGTTTCTCTCGGAACTCGACGGCGTTGCCTCCTCCAACGAGGGCGTGCTCATCCTGGCGGCCACGAACGCCCCCTGGCACCTCGATCCCGCGTTCCGGCGTCCGGGACGATTTGACCGCATCCTTTTCGTGCCGCCGCCCGACGTTGGCGCGCGTGCCGCCATCCTCCGCCTGCTGCTGAAGGGAAAGCCGGTCTCGGACATCGATTTTGATGCGGTGGCAAAGAAGACCGAGGATTTTTCCGGCGCTGATCTGAAAGCCGTGATCGATCTTGCAGTCGAAGAAAAGCTGCGCGCCGCCATGCGTGCCGGCACGGTGCAGCCTCTTAATGAACGCGACCTGTTCCTCGCCGCCAAACAGCACAAGCCCAGCGTGCGCGACTGGTTTAAAACCGCGCGCAACCATGCGCTCTACGCCAATCAGAGCGGCCTCTACGACGAGATCCTCACCTACCTGAAGATCTCCCCATGACCCGTTCAGCCGCGAGTACGCCTCGCCTTGCCCTTCCACGTTTCGCCCCGGCCGCTCGGCCGATGTCGCGATGAGCATTCATCTCGAACGGGCGCAGCTCCTCCTCGCCCAGTCGCGCGCTGTCGACGCCGAGCAGGAGGCAATGCGCGCCCTCGCCTCGGAGCCCACCAATGCCCGGGCGCTCGCGCTGCTGGCGCTGAGCCGAATCGAGCAGGGGAAACAGAAATCGGCCGTGGAAGCCGCGCAGGAAGCGATCGGCCTGATGCCCGACGTGTCGTATTATCATTTTGTATACGGACACGTGCTGCACCGCACGCATCGCGAAGACGACGCGTTTCGCGCGGTGCAGGATGCCTTGCGGCTGGACCCGGCCGAGGCGGATAACTTCGCCTTGCTGGCCTCGATTGAACTCGCGCGGCGCCGCTGGCCTGCCGCGTTGGAGGCCGCCGAAACGGCTCTCGCCCTGAATGCCGAACACGTCGCGGCCCTCAATCTGCGCTCGATTGCCCTCGTCCGACTCGGCCGCAAAGCCGAAGCCATGGCCGCAGTCGACTACGCCCTCGATCGGGCGCCGGAGGATGCGTTTTCTCACGCCAACCAGGGCTGGAATTACCTGCATCGGAATCAACCGAAGCCGGCGCAGGAGCATTTTCGGGAGGCGCTGCGGCTTGATCCGGAACTCGACTACGCACGCGAGGGCATGCTCGAAGCGCTGCGCGCACGCAACCCCCTGTATCGCGGAATGCTCGCGTATTTTCTTTGGATGGGCCGCCAGAGCGGACGACTTCAATGGCTGCTGATTCTCGCGGTGTTTTTCTGCACGGGTGTCATCGGCGCCCTCGCGCACGCTCAGCCCCAATTCAACGGGCTCTGGTGGGCGCTGCTCGGGACGCTTTACGGTTTCGTGTATCTGACGTGGACCGCCCAGCCGATGTTCGACCTGCTGCTGCGTTTTGATCGTTTCGGCCGCCATGTACTCTCGCGCCAGCAGCGCCTCACCACGAATTGGTTTGGCGCCACCTTTGGGCTGGCACTCGGCAGCGCGGGAATGTGGCTTGTGACCGGGAGCGACGCCGCGCGGTTTGCAATGATCGTGCTGGCGGCACTCTCGATCTGCGTGGCTGCGACGTTTCGCAGTCCCGGTGGCCGCCCGCGCCTGCTGCTCGGTGGCGCCACCGCCGCCCTGGCACTCATCGCGACCTATGGCGGCTTCCAACTCTGGGGCGGCGATGAAGCCGGCATGAACACCATGAACGGGTTCAAGCTCGGCTTCATCGGGTTTCAGTTTCTCGCCAACTCCCTCGCGAACCGCTGATCCGGGTTTCCATCAAACTGACGCGCTGGTGAGCGCTTCTAAGGGAACCCATCCGGCAATGCGGACGCACCTGAGATTAGTCGCGTAGCAGCAGGGTCAGCGGCTTTTTTGGATCGTCGCCGATGCTCACCGAGAACTGATCCAACGCCCGGCGGGTCTCGTAAGCCGCGACGGAAGGCGCATGGTCCTCGTGTGCTGCTTTTTCAGACATCGGCTGCGCGGCTCCATCCACGCTGTTGTGCACGATGACACGCCGAGGGGCCAACGTACCTACGAGGTGCGGCAGATCGTACGAGCGGAGCACGCCGGGGACGAAGGTTTCAATATAAGGGGTCGAATACATCTGCGTGGCGACAAGCGAGCGGTATGAGACCGGGGACTCGAGCACCGCGATGCGTCCGATGTCGGGCGTAAACGCCGCGGCATGCAACAGCACCGGGCCCATGGCACCGCGGGCGACGGCAACCACAGTTCCAGAACTGCGCGCCTTGAGAATTGCGGCTAGCTTCACGACATCCGCCGCCCGCACGCCAAGAATGCTGCGACCAATAAACATCCCGGCATACCATGTGCGATAGCTGACGCCGGTGTTCACCCGATGGAAGAAGTCTTTCGCGCCGGCGGAATCGCCCGGGCCTGCTTCGCCGGTGCCAATGAGATCAGGCGCAAGCACCATGTATCCCTGCTGCACAAACCACTCGATCTCCCCGCCCTTCCCTCCCTCCGCCGCTTTGCCATCAGGGTGAAGGTAAAGCACCGCCTTCCCGTTGGGTTGCGACGGCACCATCAGTACGAATGGAACCGGATAATCGCCCTCACCCTTCACGAAGTAACGTTCGACAATATATCCTTCTCGTCGCGCGCTGCCGGTGAGTACGGGCCGATCGGTGGTATTGGGCGCCCGAAATCCGCTCTGGCGCTTCGCGGCGTCAACCACGCGCTCTGCCGGCAGTCGCCCCGCCAATGCGGCTGCGTTCAGCTTTTCCGCGAGCGCGACGCCTTCGCGACGACTCAAGCTTGCCACCGTTTCTCCGTTGAACGCGGAGCCGACCTGGCCGGTTTCCGTCACACGCATCTCCTCGTCCGTCGGCATCTCCACCTCTTCGGTCGCGGCCGATCCGGGATTCTTCAGGTGCCGCTGAAAAAATGCATACATCGTCTCATTGTTCTGTGTGGTCGAGGTATGGCCCGCGATGTCTTCAATCAATACGAGGTTGTCCGCGCCCCCCAGCGCGCGATACGGCATCGCGACTTCGCGGACGGTTTCACGCGTGCCGTCGATGTTGAAAATATCATTCGCGGTCGCAATAATCAGCGTCGGCTTGGGCGCGCGCACCATGAGCAGGTCGGGATGATCAATCCCGCGAGCGAACATGTGAAACAGGTTCTGCTCGCCGTCACGCGGCCCGATTTTCTGCAGGATTCGTGTGCTGTTGGTGACATGATTCTCGGGAGCAGTGGCGTAAATCCGATCGTCAAATGCGGGAATATACAGGGACTGAAATCCCCCGCCGGATCGGCCAGTCGCACCGATGCGCTGCGCATCCACTTCCGGCCTGGTCAGAAGATAATCCACTGCGCGGATGCCGTCCCATATCACATGGCGCGCAAGGGACGCTCCAGTGAGCATGGCCTGTAGAGTCATGTAGGCATGCTCGCGCGTGCCCACGCCAACGGCGGACTTGCCGGAGCGATTGAGATACTGCAGGCGCTCGCCCTGCCCGATCGGATCCCATGCGAACACGATAAAACCTTTCTTTACCAGGTTGAGAATTATCCGGGTATAACCACCGCGATAACCGGCATCCGAATGTCCACTGCAATAGAGAACCACGGGGGCCTTGCCCGAAAGCGATCGCGGAACAAACAGCGAGGAGGTCACATAAAACCCCGGCTGCGATTCGAAGACGATATGCTCGATCTTGTAATCCGCCTTCTCGACTGTGCGCACAATCCGGGCGTTAAGCGGCGTGCGCTCAGGGAATGGCCCGACAATATCGAGGAGCGTTCTCTTCACCTGCTCCTGCTGTGCTTTCCAAGCGGCAGCGGAGTCGATCTGGCGGACGCTGTGATTACGTTCCTCGAGCAACGCATAAGCCTCACCGGAAAGATGGCGATAGAGCGAATCGGGTGCGGACTTGAAATGCATCCAGCCAGCGATGGCGTTCAAGTCGGCGTTGGCCGGAGGCGACGCCTTGGCCGGAGCAGCCGCCTTGGTCCGGGCTGCTCCTTCGGCTCCAAGCAGCGAAGCCGGACCGAGGCCGGACAGTGCGAGCGCGAACAGAGTGAAGCGGGTGAACGGTTTCATCATCGAGAGGGGAAGGTTGAAGGACCGAACGGTGATCAGGATTTGCTTGGGGAAAATCGAATGGAATGAGGTCGCTATCGCAGGAGCGGATCGTCGATTGAGCGCATCCATTGCAAAAGTGTACGCTCAAGTTCCATTCGCGCGGTCTCCTGCTCAGAGGTCATACGGCGCGCCGGAGTGGTTGGTACGAGATTCCGCGTTTCGTCTGGATCGCTGGCGAGATCGTAGAGCTCGTCAAGCCGGCTGGCATCGAAGCGGCGTACCAGCTTCCATCGCTCGGTTCGCACCGAGCGCAGGCGGGCTGATGCCGTGTTATGCAAGTCGTATTGGGCGAAGAGAGCGTCACGGGCCGGCATCTTCTCGCCTCGCAACAGTGGGGTGAAGTCCACGTCTTCGTGCCGGACACCACGAGGAATCTCAACCCCGAGCATTGTCAGAACCGTCGCAAACATATCGCCTGGCGGGATGACGCCGGACGACCAAGATGCCACTTGCCGATCAACGCAGTTTTCCAGCCGGCAGCCTGCAATACCTCCGGCCACGTCACGACCTCGCCGGGCAGTCCCACGCCCGCCGTTTCCTCTTCCTCGGAAATCCAATCGGTGATGCCAAGCT
>JBBQEG010000395.1:0-5133 GCA_038320495.1 Opitutales bacterium
ATCAGCAATTCGACCTCGGCGGGACGTTCGTAGCGATCATCATACTTGACGTATTTGGCCCAGTCCAAATCGAGCAGGCCAAACGCCTCTTCGCAGAAGCGCTTTACGCTGTGCGTCTCATTGGTGGCGACGACATAATCATCCGGGTTATCCTGCTGCAGCATCAGCCACATCATCTCCACGTATTCTTTCGCATAGCCCCAGTCGCGCTGGGCGTCGAGATTGCCGAGATAAAGCGACTCCTGCAGACCCATCTTGATGCGCGTCGCCGCCCGCGTGATCTTGCGGGTGACAAACGTCTCTCCGCGGCGCGGACTCTCGTGGTTGAAGAGAATCCCGTTGGAAGCATGCAGGGCATAGCTTTCCCGATAATTGACGGTGAGCCAGTAAGCATAGACCTTGGCGCACCCATACGGGGAACGGGGCCAGAATGGGGTCGTCTCCACCTGCGGCACCTGCTGCACCTTGCCGAACATTTCCGAGGAAGACGCTTGGTAGTAACGGCACTTCTTCACCAAGCCCGCCTCGCGGATCGCTTCCAGAATGCGTTGGGCACCGAGACCGTCGACATCGCCGGTATACTCCGGGATGTCGAACGACACGCGGACGTGCGATTGCGCGCCCAAATTATAGATTTCATCGGGCTGCAACGCATACAGCAACTTCACCATCTGCACCGAGTCAGCCAAATCGCCATAATGCAAAAAT
This sequence comes from Opitutales bacterium, assembly GCA_038320495.1. Taxonomy (GTDB): domain Bacteria; phylum Verrucomicrobiota; class Verrucomicrobiia; order Opitutales; family Opitutaceae; genus ER46. The sequence continues at coordinate 709 of JBBQEG010000395.1, forward strand.
AAGCGGACTCCGTTTACATGTGGATCGCGGTACAAGTGATCGATCCGGCTCGTGTTAAACGTCGAAGCACGGCGAATTACTCCGTGAACTTCATAGCCTTTGCTGAGCAGGAGCTCGGCGAGATAGGAGCCGTCCTGGCCCGTGATACCGGTGATGAGTGCTTTCTTCATGCAATTGAGGTGAATTTATTTAGCCGGGAGCGCGCGGTGCAAGCCCGGGAATAAACATTATCGGCCTTTCATTAACGAAGTGAACGGGTCTCCGCTCCAACCCGGGGAGTGCGGCCCAACCATCAAGGCAAAGTGCCCGGTTGAGCTTTCAAAAAATTTTATCGCCGTGCGCGAGGCAAGATGTTGCTGTGTCAACTCTGCCCGTGACACCTTCGACTCCTGCTCTCGCCGTGATTGACGGCACGCTTTGCCAACTTGCCCGCGATGGCTCCCGGGCCGCGGGCCACGCCCCGCTGGCGACGGCCGTGGTTGAATTCCATCCCGGTCCGATGTGCTTCTACGTGCGGGAGCACCCGTACGGCCTTTTGCCTGGAATCTCCAATCTCTACTGTCTGGATGGCGCCTTTCGCCTGCAGTGGCTCGCGGAGTGGCCCGATTCGTCGGACCCGTGTGCGGCGATCGTCGGCCTGGAAGAAGAGACCTTGGTCGCCCTTTCGGTTGGCGGGCTCACCGTCCGGCTTGACGCCCAGACTGGGCGTTTGCTGAGTGTCGCGGAACCGCTGGCCGTCGCCAGTTAAGTAGCTCCCCGCAAACCGGAGGCGCGGGTCCGCTTTGGCGAGCTGCGCTGTAAGCCGCGTGGCGACGAGCCCACCGCCGACTGCTCTGCAAGCGAGGCAGGGATTGCGCTCCGCGTCGAGAAACCCATAGGGTCCCGGGATGCTTCGTCGCACTGTCCTGCTCGTGCTGACCTGCGCCTTCGTTCTCGCTCATCCGGTCGTGGCGCAAGAAACCGCCGCATCCCGCCGCCTGGCGATCGAGATGATTTACCCAGTAATGGTGAAGGCGCTCGAAGCCGGGCGTTTCGGGCAGGCGCGCAACATTTGCGACCAGGCCATCTTGTGGGAGCCCGAGAACTTCGTGCACCCGTACAATCTGGCCTGCATCGAATCCCGGGCGGGGGTTGCGCGACGGAGCTGGGCGTTTGATGCCTTGGAACGCGCCGCGGAACTCGGCTTCATCGACCCTCTCGCCCTCATGGAGGACCCGGATCTCACCGCCATCCGGAATGATCCCCGCTTTGCCCCCATCCTCCAACGCGTTGTCCGGAATGCCCGCCGGCCGGCCCGGCCCGAAGCGACCGGGTCCGACGTTCCCGCCGCCGAGCGAGAGGCGCTTGCCCGTTCCGAGCTCGCCCCACCCCTGCTCCAACCCGGACTCGCCCGGCCCATCGACTTGGGCGCGCTGGTCGATGTCGCATCCCCGGTGCCGGCTTCGTTTGCCCGCGGACTGCCCGTCGGCTTGTTTCTCATGAGCCGCACGTGGGCGCAAACCAGCGCCGAGGACAAGCTGGTTTGGTACTTCGCGCCGGACGGAACCGTGTATCAGAACCTTGAACACGGCTTTGCCCCGGCAGATCTTGCGGCGCACTCGGGACCCAAAGGAACGTGCCGCCTCGCCGGAAAATCCTTGGAAGTAACCTGGTCCGACCGTCGGAAATCGAGCGGAGTCATTCAGCGCACCCGCGGCGGCTTCAAATGGGACCGAGGCACCTTTGTTCCCGCCCGCCCGCTTCCCGGGGACACGTCCCTGAGCGGCGCCTACGAGGGCGGCGAAACCCTTTCCTTTAACCGCGCTCCCCTTGCTCGCACCTTGGAGCTTCGAGCCGATGGCACCTTCCACTGGACCGGCGTTTCCCTCCAAACGAGCGCAAGCAATCCCACCCGCATCGAGGCCGCCAGCAATGGTCGGGATAGCGCCGGGCGCTGGCACGCCAAGGGTTACACCCTGGTGCTGGTGGACTCCGAAGGCCGAATCTTCCGCCGCATCGCCTTTCTGTCCGAAGACGCTTCCCTCACCACCCGCACCCAGATTATTTTTGCCGGCATCGTGTATTCAAGGAAGTAACACGGCCCGGCTGGTCCGCGTCGCGTGCACCGGGATGATGATTGCGCGACGCCTCGTTGCGGGGGAATCGGAGCATCGATGGGTCGCTCCGCCAAGCAAGCACAGCTTGGTGCCTTAATCGACAAGTCCCGCTTCGGGAATCCAGTTTGGGAACGGAGGCGGACCTGTAAATTGCTTGGGAAAATAGAGGCAAACTGCGGAAAATCCGCGGCTTGTGGGAGGGCACAATCACGCATTTTCATACCCCAAACCGCTTTAAATCAGACCGTTAACGACATGCCTTAACGCACGAAGCTACTCAGCGGTCGATGTTTATTCCGTTTCCCGGCGGTGCGTAAATCCGACCTGAGAAACTATTGTGACGATAAAGCGTCACCAGCAAATCATGCCCACCGATCGGCTCCAAACCCAGCGATTCGAACTAAAGTACCTCGTCACCGAGAGTACAGCTCGTGCCGTTCAGCAGTTCGTCCGGTGCTATCTCAAGCCGGACGACTTCGCCGCAACGTTGCCGGGCTACTGCTACCCCGTTCACTCGCTTTATTTGGATTCGCCCGCCCTGACGACCTACCAAGCTGTGCAATGTGGGGAGAAAAACCGTTTCAAGCTCCGCATTCGATATTATAGCACTACAGACGAGGTCGTCTTCTTCGAGATCAAGCGGCGGATGAACGACTCGATCACCAAGCTGCGCGCGAATGTTCTCCGTTCGGCCGTGCGTCCATTGTTGAACGGCGAGCCGCCGCAGCTTCTCCATCTCGCCAAACCCAACGGGAAACAGCTGGTCGCTTTGCGGGAATTTTGCCGTTTACTGCACAAACTCGACGCCACGCCGCGCTCCCATGTCGCGTATTCAAGAGAGGCGTGGATGAGCCCGACAAACAACTCCATCCGCATCACGTTTGACCGGCAGGTCCAGTGCTCTCCGGAATTTGAAGCCGGCCTGCACACGCGCCTGGACCAAGCGGTGATTCCTTTTGGCAACAAGGTGGTGCTCGAACTCAAGTTCGTCGACCGCCTGCCGACTTGGTGCAACGAAATGATTCGCGTGTTCGGACTGGTTCGTGGCGGCGCACCGAAATACGCCCAGGGAGTTCTCCTTTTAGGCGAGGACCGCGTCGCGAAACGGCCTGGCCCGCTTGCCCCGTCCTGCTTCGTTCCAGTCAACCCATTGGTCGACTTTCCCGCGATCGCAGCGGTGGCCTGACCCTTCCCCTGCATTCCTCCATTCCGGATGAACTCACTTCTCCAGGGCGACTACGGCATCGTCCCAACCAGCTTTCACACCGTCCTGCTAGCCATGCTGCTGGCCTTTCTCATGGGACAACTGATCGCGTGGGTCTACATGTTTACTCATTCCGGAATCTCTTACTCCCGATCCTTCGTCGTATCCTTGATTCTGATGCCCGTGATCGTGGCGCTGGTCTTGATGGTGCTCTCCAACAACCTTGTAACCGCATTCGGGCTCATGGCCGTGTTCGCGATTGTGCGTTTCCGTAACATCCTTCGCGATACGCTCGACACGTCGTATGTGCTCGCGGTGATCGTGCTCGGCATGGCCTGCGGCACCCAGAAATTTTCCACCGCAATCGTCGGCACCGTCGTAATCAGCGGCTTGATGATCTACCTTTGGTTCACGTCCTTCGGCAGCCGCCACCGGTACGATCTGATTCTCAATCTCCAGTGGTCGCGCCGGATCGCCGAATTGCCGGCGTTGGAGCGCTTGCTGCAGCGCCATGCGGTCCGGAGCCACTGCGCAAATCGCCAGATCGGGTCCGATGAGAGCGCCGATCTTTCGTATCGCTTGCTGTTACGCGATCCGGATCGGGTCCCCGATTTGTTGCGGGAGCTCACTCTGCTACCGGGTGTCGCCCACGTTTCGAGCATGAACGCCGAGGACGAATCCGAGGTCTGACCATGAACGACCGTCTCCCGTCCATCCCCACTCCGCCCGCGCAACGTTGGCGACTGGCGCGTCAGCAGTACCTGCCCGGAGCGACCTTCCTAGTCGCGCTCCTTGCCGCCGCCACCCTTTGGACGCAGTGGGTCGCCCCTCCGACCATGGTCGGCGAGGCCGAGGCGATTCGGACCGAGGTTCGCTCCGTGCAACCCGGCACGCTCGCTCAGCTTGACGTGGATATGCTGCAACCGGTCTCGGCCGGCCAGACTCTCGGCTACGTTTTTGTCAGCCGTCCCGAGGTGCGGGAAGCTTCGCTCGCCGTTATCCGGGCGGAGATCAAACTCATGCGTGCGACGCTCGATCCGGTGATCGGGCAACAACGCACCGCCCTCGACTTCGAACGATTGCAACTCGACTGGATGGGTAAACGCGTGGAACTCGCCTCCCTGC
>JBBQEG010000396.1:0-5116 GCA_038320495.1 Opitutales bacterium
CCAAGTGTCGCTCTTGCGTGTACTCCAACAACTCGAGATCACTCGCGTCGGCGGTGAACAGTCCATCCCGGTGGACGTCAGAATCGTCTCGGCATCGCACCAGGATCTCGCGGATCGCGTTGCCGCCGGCCTGTTTCGGGCTGACCTATATTATCGTTTAAATGGTATGACGCTTCAGGTCCCGCCTCTACGCGATCGGCCGGACGACATTCCCGCGCTGGTGGAAGCAACCTTGCAGCATTTTTGTATACAGTGGAATCTGCCGCAGAAGCGGGTTTCGCCCGCATTTCTGACGCGACTGGTTGCCCATTCCTGGCCCGGAAATGTCCGCGAGCTTCAGCATGCGATCGGGCAGACCATCCTGTTGGAAGACGAGCGTACGCTGAGCGGTCACAACTTCCAGCCTTCCACCACCCATCGGATGCCGCTATCGGCTTCCGCAGCGACTTCTCCGCAGCGTTCCCTCCACGAGCGTGCCACGACCACGTTGGCAGAATTACAGGGCAACAAGAGCGCTGCCGCCAAAGCACTCGGCGTGACACGGAAGACATTATATCGTTGGCTTGTTACCACGTCGGCCCGGTAACCCATCCGGAGCGACGAAACCCCGCTTCATTGTTTAAACGGCAGCGCGTTACGCCTCGTCGGTCGGATCGGCTCGTCAAGGCCATTTATAGTGGAAATTGAACGCGGAGAAAAACGTCCCGTGGGCGCTCTACGACGTGGAAACCGATCGCACCGAACTGCACGATGTCTCCCTCACCCACCCCGACATCGTCCGCCGCCTCGATTCCGCCAGGCAGACGTGGGCAGCCGCGAACCACGTGTTGCCCGAGCCCGCGTACTACGGCGTGGGGTATCTGAAGCCGGTGTCACGCTGATCACAATTTTGACCTCGCTGACCCTGATTCACTTCACCCGAAGGCCACTTCCACTGGCCTAACGCGAACCGCGGACCAACAGACAAACAAACACGCCGTGACCCCATTGGGCTGCCCGTTAGCGTTCGGCGAAGAAAGCCCAGTTGACGCAACCCTAGCACCGATCATCGTAGGGTCATGATCCTGAGCGCAGTTCTCACGCCCGCGGCTGAAGGTGGCTTTGTCGCCCTAAATCCTGAAACCGGCACCACGACACAAGGTGAGAGTGTTGAGGAGGCGCTTCTGAACCTGAGAGAGGCTACGGAGCTTTACCTTGAGGAATTTCCGCTTCCAAAACAGGCCAGCTCGCTGCTGACGACGTTCGAAATAGCCGAGCGTGCCTAAGCTCCCCCATCTGTCCGGTTCGGAGATTGTCCGCGCGCTGGAGCGGCTTGGCTTCGCTCTCTCACGTCAGAAGGGAAGCAACGTGATCATGAGGCGTGGCTCAATTGGCTGCGTGGTACCCCTGCATCGTGAGGTCAAGGTTGGAACCCTGTCGGGCATCTTACGTCAAGCCGGTGTTTCCACAAACGAGTTTGTCGACACGCTCTGAACGAGCCGCCAAAACCAAGAGACTGTATAGCGCGAAACCGCAACACGACCGTGGTAGAAAGAGCCCCGGAAGAAACGGCCCGCTTCTGCGACTCGGCGTTCTCCTGGGCCACCCGTCCGCTTGTATATATCCAAGTTTACCTTGGTGAACACTCTCACCCGCAGGCCACTTCCACTGGCCTAACGCGAACCGCGGACCAACTAACAAAACACGCCGTGACCCCGTTGTGCCCCGCCCTGGCCCGGGCCAATGGGCTGGGATTGGGGTTGGAAAAAGGCATCGGGGGCGGCGCAATCCAGGTGCGGCAAGTTGATCCCGCTGAACTTTCTCCCGGCGAATTTGTGATCCACATTGGGCGTGGCGTGGACGCGGGCTGCAAACTCGTGGTGATCGACAGCCTCAACGGCTATCTCAACGCCACTTTCCGAGGAATTCAGGACCGCGCTTTAACAAGCGCAGCTACGGGAGAATGATGAACGATAGGGACACAACGCATGGAAAAGAATCAGGCCGCCCTGATTGTTTTATGATGACGTTTGCCATTAACATGGCGCTTCTGACGGAGCTGCTGCTACCTTGGAATTTCTAAATTTTTGGCTGTGGAAATAAAAAAAGAATCCGGCACCCCGTCACTTGACCAGCGGCGTTGGAATGCCTACATCCGGACAGCGCTCACGCTCGCCGTCGCGACTGCGGTGCGCGCGGCGCTGACGCCGTAGTGGGGTTCCGGTTATACCGTCATCACTTACTACCCGGCGATCATGGTCTGCGCGTCGTTGGGTGGGTGGGTGGATGCGCGCCCTCTCCCCTCCTCTATCTAAAATGTCTTTCCCGAGAAATATTCCATGAGCAAACATCAAATCTCTGAACGAAAACCGGGAACAGACTGGATTGTCGCTGGCGGCGAGATGGGCCAGTTGATCCGCTCGATGGATTGGTCGCGCACGCCTCTGGGCGCGAGGGAATCCTGGCCGCAGAGTTTGCGCACGACGATCAACATTTGCCTCGCCTCGGATTTGCCGATTTGCATTATTTGGGGGCAGGGACTCGTTCAAATCTACAACGACGGATACCGCGTGATTTGCGGCGGCAAACACCCACGCTCGATGGGGCAGAACTTTCCTGAATGTTGGCGCGAGGCCTGGCCAGTCATCGGCGCGGCGCACGATTCCGCGCTCGCGGGCAACACCGCCTTCCTGGAAAATCAGCACATCTTCCTCGAACGCCACGGTTATACGGAGGAATGTTTTTTTACGCTCTCGTTTAGTCCGATTCTCGATGAGGCCGGGCGGATGGCCGGACTTTTTCATCCGGTGATCGAGATGACATCCAAGATGATGGGCGAACGCCGCACCCGCACGTTGCGCGACCTGGCCACTCGCGCGGGCCATGCGAAATCCATCGAAGAAGCCTTCACGCTCACGACGGAAACGCTGGCGGAATACGAATTCGATCTGCCGTTCGTCCTGATCTATCGGCTCGACGAGATGAAAAAGGTTGGGCGGCTGGTCGCGGCGACGGGACTCAGCGCCGGGATGACGGCGGCTCCCGAACTCGTGGACTTGGCAGCGCTGGGAAGTTCCTCGTGGCCGTTGGCCGAAGTGTCTCTCGCGGGCGCGGCGGTGCAAGTGGATGACGTGGAACAACGCTTCGGAAAAATTTGCTCCGGCCCATATCCTGAATTCCTCAAAGCGGCGGTGTTGTTGCCGATCATGCCGCCCGGAGCGGGCCGTCCGATTGCCATCGTGGTCGCGGGAATCAGTCCGCGTCTCTCGGCGAACGAAATGTATCGCGGGTTCTACGATCTGCTGGCTTCTGCCGTCACGACCGCCGTCGCCAATGCCCGCGCCCTTGAGGAAGCGCGCGAGCGGGCCGAAAAGCTCGCGGAGATCGACCGCGCCAAAACGACGTTCTTCAGTAATGTCAGCCACGAGTTTCGCACGCCGCTCACCTTGATGCTCGGGCCGACCGAAGATTTGCTCGCGTTGCCGCCAGACTCCTTGGCGCCCGATGTTCGGAGGCAACTTGACGTCATCCATCGCAATTCCCTCCGGCTCCAGAAACTCGTCAACACGTTGCTCGATTTTTCGCGGCTCGAAGCCGGTCGCATGCAGGCCTCATATCAACCGACCGATCTCGCCGTGTTGACGGGCGATCTCGCCAGCGTCTTCCGTTCCGCCGTCGAGAAAGCCGGGCTGAAACTCATCGTGGATTGCCCGCCGCTCGCCGAGCCGGTCTATGTGGATCACGACATGTGGGAGAAAGTCGTGTTGAACCTGCTCTCCAACGCTTTCAAGTTCACCTTGGCTGGAGAAATCCAGGTCACGCAAAAAGACCTCGGACACGCGGTGCAATTGTCCGTGCGCGACACCGGCACGGGCATTGCCGCCGCAGAACTCCCGCGCATCTTTGAACGCTTCCATCGGGTCGAAGGCGCGCAATCGCGCTCGCACGAAGGCACCGGCATCGGCCTGGCGCTCGTGCAGGAATTGGTCAGCCTCCACGGCGGCACGGTCGCCCTCGACAGTGTTCTGGGAAAAGGCAGCACCTTCACCGTCACCGTTCCCAAAGGCACGGCGCATCTTCCGGCGGAGCGCATCGAGGTGAGCAGCGCGTTGGCTTCCACGGCGCGGGCGGCGGGTCATTACGTCGAGGAAGCGATGCGGTGGTTGCCAGAGGGGAGCGCAGGCGTCTCGCTGGGAACCTCGTTCACTTCCGGCGCGTCGCAAGACGGAGCACCCGAAACGCGCGCGCTCCCGCGCATTCTCCTCGCGGATGACAATGCCGACATGCGCGATTACGTCCGCCGACTCTTGAGCGAACGTTACCTCGTCCAGGCCGTGGCTGATGGCGAAGCGGCCCTGATTGCCGCGCGCGACAACCCACCCGACCTCATTCTCAGCGACGTGATGATGCCGCGACTCGACGGCTACGGGCTGCTGCGCGAATTGCGCGCCGACCCGCGCACGCGCAGCATTCCGGTGGTGCTCCTGTCCGCTCGCGCCGGAGAAGAAAGCCGCGTCGCCGGGATGGATTCCGGCGCGGACGATTATCTGGTGAAACCGTTCAGCGCGCAGGAATTGCTGGCCCGGGTCGGCGCGCACCTGAAGCTCGCGCAAGTCCGCCGCGAGGCTTATGCGGCCTTGCGCGAAAGCGAGGAACGCTACCGGACTTTGTTCAATTCGATCGACGAAGGATTTTGCATCATCGAAATGATTTTCGACGAAAACAAAAAGCCGCTGGATTACCGCTTCCTGGAAATCAATCCGGCCTTTGAGAAACAAACGGGACTGGCCGACCCGAAAGGCAAAAGGATGCGCGAGCTTGCTCCGCAGCACGAGCAACATTGGTTCGATATTTACGGCCAGGTCGCTTTGACCGGCGAACCCATTCGCTACGAAAATCAAGCGGCGGCCTTGCACCGCTGGTATGATGTTTATGCCTTCCGCGTGGAAATACCGGATAGCCACCGGGTCGGTATTGTTTTTAACGACATCACCGAACGCAGGCAGTCCGAAACGAATTTGCGCGAGAGCGAAGCCAGGTTCCGGCAAATCGCCAACACCATGCCGCAGATCGCCTGGGCGGCGCGTCCGGACGGCTACATCGATTACTACAACGAGCGCTGGTATGAGTTCACCGG
>JBBQEG010000397.1:0-5108 GCA_038320495.1 Opitutales bacterium
CATGACCGGCGCGTCAAGGGTCAAACGCGTGCCATCGATGGCGGTAATCGTACGCTCGAAATGCAGATCGTAATCGCCTGCTTTCCATTGCTGCGTCTCGCCGGGTTTGGAGCCAGGTCGTGGCTTGATCCGATCCATGCCCAGCGCACTGATCCAAGCGGCGGTGGAGGGCCGATGCACGATGACGCGATCGCCCACGGAGAACCCCGCAACCGAGTCCAACCTGAGACGGTCGCTGCTCCAGCCCACATACGGATCCATGACTTGGTGACGCGACCCCTTGACCTCGGTGCGGGTCGCGCGCGCCGCACCGACGTCAATCAATGTGCGCTGTTTTTTTCCCGTGGCGACGATCACCGTGCCGTCCAAACCCGACCCTTCGCCGCGGAGGACGACCCCACCCGTGCGAATCATCAGTGATTCCTCAATGCGGTAGGTTCCGCGACGCAACCACACCGCCCCACGCCGGCCTTCGGAATCGGCCGGCCGCTTGGCCGCCTCGTCAATCGCCGCCTGAATCCGCGCCCCATCATCGCCGCCTGGCATGGGCGTGAGCGTTACGACAATCGGCACCTCCGGTAAACGCACGCCGCCCCCACGATACCCCGCTCGCGAGAAATCCGGAATCGAGTTGCCGCGCTCATCGATGCGATAGGCCATCACGCCCTCGGGCACGCCATCGGGTTTCTCGATCACCCATTCACTCGCGCGAACGGAACCGGGTTCCGCAGCGGACAGCGCCGTCGGCAAACCAATCAGAAACGCCAAGCTAAGAAGCATGTACGGGCGGGGTACCATCATGCGTTCGAGGGTGCAGCCCCATGACCGAACGCAAGCGAACGTTCCACCGACCGCTTGCATTGCCGCCGGGCAACCATTCGCTAGCTGCAAACGTCGTGCTCGCGGAACAGGCCCGTTTCGGGCCCACCCGCATTCGGTCACCCCCTCTTTTCCCCCTCGCCGCTCTCAGCCGAAACCGACCCCGCGCTCTGCCATTGATGCCGAATGGATTGAAGGCCTGAAGGTAATACAGGCATTACTGCCTGCTCTGGTGGTTGCGTTCCGCGGTTCTCTTTTGCGATTCGAAGTCGGATTCGGAAGACAGACAGGAATGTCTGTTTCACATCGGACATAATCAAATTCTTCGCTTCGCGCGCGCGCCGAACCTGTGTACGAAGAGAGCTGGTCAACTCCCGCCCCATGCATCGCCTTACCCTTCTCTGTTTTCTTGGTCTCGTCGCAGTTGCGTCGGCGCAGCCCGCCCCTTCGGCCGTCGCGCCCGCGCCGCCCAAGCGCGTCCCGATCCCAGGAATCACTTTAACGGATACAGAGCGGGCTGAACTCACCTCCGGTGCCGCGGTGCTCCGGTCCGAGATCGATGTCCTCGCCCGGGAGCTCGCGGCCGATGCGGATTTTTTCGCCCTTCTGCCGGATGTGGAAGTTTTTCACAAAGCAGTCGACTGGGCGTTGCGCTATAACGAGTTCATGTCGACGAAGGAAATCGCAGCCGCCCGCGCGTACCTAACTAAAGGCCGCGAACGCGCCGCGCAGCTGCGCGAAAAAAAGTCGCCCTGGCTCGCCGCCACCGGTCTGGTCGTGCGCGGGTATCGCTCCAAGATCGATGGCTCGATTCAACCTTACGGCCTCGTCGTTCCCGAATCGCTGCAGCGTACACGGGCCACTCCCCTCCTGGTCTGGCTACTCGGACGCGGCGAGAAGCGCACCGAGCTCGCGTTCCTCTCCGAGCGAGAGACCGCCCCTCCCCAGCTCACTCCTCGCGACACGCTGATGCTCGTTCCCTACGGACGTTTCTGTAACGCTACCAAGTTCGCCGGAGAGGCGGATGTCTTCGAAGCCCTCGCGGCTGTATTGGAGCATTATAAAGTCGACGAAGACCGGATCGCGGTCGGCGGATTCTCGATGGGCGGCGGCAGCGCCTGGCATCTGGCCACCCATTTCCCCGGCCTTTGGTGCGCGGCGTCACCCGGCGCCGGTTTCGCCGAAACGCCAATCTTCACGCGGGCGCTTTCGCCCGGCCGTGAACCGCGGACGAAATGGGAACAGACCCTCTGGCGGCAATTCGAGTCGACCGGGATTGCGGGCAATCTTTTCAATGTGCCGACCCTCGCTTATGCGGGTGAACTCGATGGACAAAAACAAGCGTCTGATTTAATGGAGGCCGCCATGGCCGAGGCGGGCCTCAAACTGGAACGTTTCATCGGCCCACAAACTGCACACAAATATCACGACGCGACCAAAGCCGCGCTCACGTCGCGCTTCGAGGAGCTCATCACGCAAGGCCGCGACCGGGTTCCGCGGGAAATCCGGTTCAGCACGTACACGCTGCGATACGCCGAGTCTGGCTGGCTGCGCATCGACGGCATGGACCAGCACTGGGAACGCGCGGACGTGAAGGCCCGCCTCTCCGGCGAGAACGCCGTCAGCATCGAGACCAAAAACGTTCGCGCACTCACCCTTGAACTTTCTCCGCGTGCGATCAGCATTGATGGACAAACCGTGCCCGCCGTGCGTTCATCCGACAACCGCGTGCATCTCAGCAAACAGAACGGAACGTGGCGGACAGCGGTGATCGAACCAGCCGAGTTACTACGAAAACGCCCGGGACTCACCGGCCCGGTGGACGACGCGTTTGTCGAGCCGTTCCTCTTCGTGCGGCCCACGGGCAAGCCGCTGCATCCGGAGCTCGGGGTGTGGGTGGAAAGCGAACTCACGTCAGCGCGCACGCTCTGGCGTGACGTCTTCCGGGGCGACGCTCCGGTGAAGGCGGATCGCGAGGTGACCGAAGCTGATATCGCGAATCGGAATCTGATCCTCTGGGGCGACCCATCGTCCAACGCAGTGCTGGCGCGCCTGATCGCCCGACTGCCGGTGACGTGGGACGCGAAATCGCTTACCTTCCAAGGGCAAACGTACGACGCGAAAACCCATGCGCCCATTCTGGTGTTTCCCAATCCTCTCAATCCGCGTCGCTATATTGTATTAAACAGCGGCATCACCTTCCGCACGGAAGGCTATGGGAACAACGCCCTGCAAACGGCCAAGCTCCCGGATTGGGCGATCATCGACCTCCGCACGCCACCCGGTCCACGCTGGCCCGGGAAAGTGGTCGAGGCGGGCTTTTTCAACGAAACCTGGAAATAAATCTTATGCGCACTTCTCTTGCTATAATTACCCTTATCATGACCAACGCCGTGGTCGCCGGTACGATCTCCACCTTCGCCGGCACCGGCGTCAAGGGATTCTCAGGCGATGGCGGTCCGGCTTCGGCCGCGCAGCTTTCGGATCCAAACGGGATCGCGCGCGGTCCTGACGGTGCACTCTATATTTGCGATACGACCAATCACCGGATTCGCAAAGTCACCCGTGATGGCCGCATCTCGACCGTCGCCGGCAATGGCGAAAAAGGCTATAGCGGCGATGGCGGTCCCGCGCTCGCGGCCCGGTTGAACGAACCGTATGAAGTGCGTTTCGATGCGGCGGGAAACGTTTGTTGGGTGGAACGGCTGAGTCACACGGTGCGCAAACTCGACGTAAAGACCGGAGTGATCAGCACGCTGGCGGGCACGGGCACGGCCGGCTTTTCCGGCGACGGCGGTCCCGCCACGCAGGCGCAGTTGAGCGACCCGCATAGTCTGGCGTTTGATCGCGCCGGCCACCTCTATATTGCCGATGTCCGCAATCATCGCGTGCGCAAGGTTGATGCGAAGACCGGTATTATCAGCACGCTCGTTGGCAATGGGACGCGCGAGCCCACGCCAGACGGCGCGCGCCTGGCGGCCACGATCCCGGTGGCGGGTCCGCGGGCGCTGGATATTGATCGCGACGGCAATCTCTGGCTCGCGCTGCGGGAAGGCCATGCGGTCTACAAACTTGATCTGAGCCGCGGCACGATTCACCACATCTCCGGCAATGGTCAGAAAGGGTTTTCAGGCGATGGCGGGCCGGCCAAGGCCGCGACGCTGAATGGCCCGAAGGGAGTGGCGATTGGACCGGACGGAAACGTCTTCGTCGTCGATACCGAGAATCAAGTGATCCGCGTGATCGATCCGAAACGCGGCACGATCGCTTTGGTCGCCGGCAGCGGAACGCGAGGCGACGGCCCCGAGGGCAACCCACTGACTTGCGCGTTGAATCGGCCGCATGGCGTTTTTGTGGATCCGGATGGTGCGATCTTCATTGGCGACACCGAAACGCATCGCGTTCGCGTGATTCGCTGAGGCAACGTCCGGCGTGAGGGCGGCGGGCTTTCCCCGGCGAAACAGGCTTTCCTGCCTGTCCGGATTTCCGTGCGCCGCAACTTACGGACAGGAATGTCGGCGTCACTCCGAGGCTCCGTATTATCCGCAAAACGCGATCCAGGCTTTACGGACGTTTAACATTCGCTCACATGAATCCGCCGCTCCGTCTTGTCCGCTCTCCAGCTTTAGCCTTCTGCCATGCGTCCCGGTTTGCTCAGCGAATCCCTGCCCGAACATGCCATGATTCCGGGTGGCGCGAGCGTTGCCGCCTGGCCCACGCTTTTGGTGGTGGACAGCGATGCGGACATGCTAAGCACCTTGGTCTGTTATTTTGAGAACCGCGGATTTCACGTCGCCGCTGCGACGAATATCGTGGAAGCAAAGGCCTTCTGCCACCGGCGCCGCAACTGGACGTTGGTGCTGGCCGACTATCATCTCCCGGATGGCACCGGCTGGGAGCTCTGCTGCTGGATGCAGGAACAACCCGGCTGGCAGAAGATACCCTTCGTCATGATGTCGGGCAGCATGAACTGTTCGGCGCTTTGTAATGGTGCCGACTACCTGGCCAAGCCGTTTCATCTGGACGATCTTGAGGCGCGGGTCCGCGCATTGCTCGGGCGCAACTAAATCGGCGAATCGAACGTCGACGCCCGACTCGCGAGCCGATTCTGTCGACTCGAGACGGGGTGAGCGACCTCGGGAATTCTTGAGGAGTCTCCGCGAACGACCGCAACGAGTTTGCGCGAATTTGAGGGATTGAACCCACGGAGAAGAGGTGGAGGCGGTCGCCATGAATTTTCAATGCCATCGGCATTGCCTTCATTTCCTGGAACGAGAACGTTTCCGCAC
>JBBQEG010000398.1:0-5107 GCA_038320495.1 Opitutales bacterium
CCGGACCGCTCGCCTTCGGCGTCCCCTCGCGGCTACACCCGCTCAGGACCAAGGCCAGGATCACACCGATCAAAGGAGGGAGGGAACGAAACGGATTCATAAAAGGGAGGTCACCGGTAGGTCGTGAATTTCTTCGGGTCAAACGCCTCACGCACGGCTTCGCCGATAAACGTGACCAGCACCAGTACGGTGACGAGGGCACTAAAGGCGGAGGCGACGATCCAGGGCGCGTTAAGATTGGAGGTTCCCTGGCGGAGCAGTTCGCCCCAGCTCGGCGTGGGCGGTGGCAGGCCGTAACCAAGAAAATCGAGCGCCGTGAGCGCCGAGATCGCGCTCGCCACGGTGAACGGCGCGAACGTCACCAGCGTTGAGAGCACATTGGGCAGCACGTGAACGAAGATGATGCGTGATGTACTGGCGCCGAGGACCTGCGCGGCGTGGACATAATCGCGGGCCTTTTCGCGATATGTGTTCGTGCGCATATAGTACGTGATACTTGTCCAGGAAAACATCACCACGATCGCGAGCAGCCAACCTAGGTTCATGCCCCCGTACGCCGACACGATCGAGGCGACGATGATCACGACGAAGAGAAACGGCACCAGTGACCAGATCTCAATCAGGCGCTGGCCCACGAGGTCGAGCCAGCCACCGAAATAGCCCATGGCACAGCCCAGTGACACGCCGACCAGATAGGTAAGCAAAATGAACGCGCCGGCGAAGATCAGCGCATTGCGAAACCCGTATACCAGCCGCGCGAGCACGTCGCGGTTCAGCTGGTCGGTCCCGAGGAAATGTCGCTCGGACGCATTCGGCGGCCGCGGCAGGTAGAACTGCTGCGGATACGAGTTTTCGTATGGATTATAGGGGACCAGCGGCAGCAGCGCAAAATTCCCGCTCCCCGGAGTCTTGGCGAAGCTCGCCTGCAACTCGCGGTAATTCACCTCGTAATCGTATTCGAAGCCGAACTCCCGGCCAACATGGATCCCACCGTACGTCGGGAAATGCCATTTGCCTTCATAGCGCACGACGAGGGCTCGACTGTTCACCAGTAACTCGGCGATCAGCGACAGCAGCACGAACGCCATCAGGAGCACAAACGAGCCATAGCCGCGGCGGATTTCGCGGAATCGGCGCAGTTTGTTCGCCGTGAGCGGATTCAATCGGAAACGCGGGAAACGAAAGGCCATGCGCGCGTTATTTAAAGCGAACGCGCGGGTCGATGAGCGCGACCAGGATGTCCGACACAATGTTGCCGATCAGCAGCACGAACGAGGAGACCACGAGCACGCCCATTACCGTAGGATAATCGCGATCGAAGATCGAGGAGAGCCCGAGCAGCCCCATGCCATTAATGTCGAAGATGAACTCGATGAGGAAGGAGCCGGTCACCAGCAGCGACAGGTTTTGTCCAAAATGCGTGGCGATCGGGATGAGCGAATTCCGGAGGGCATGCTTGAGGACGGCTGACCGGAACGACACGCCCTTGGCCACGGCTGTGCGCACGAAGTCGGCGGCGAGGCTATCCATCAAGTGATTCTTCATGAGCAGCGTCACGAAGGCGAAACTCCCGATCACGTAGCACAGCAAAGGCAGCACGGCGTGATGGGCGAGATCGAGGAATTTGCCCCAGAGACTCAGATCGGAGAACTGCTGGCTCACAAACCCGCCCATCGGAAACCATTCCAGGCGCGCCGCGAGGAACACGACGAGAATGGCGCCCAGCGCGTAGCCGGGAACAGCATAGCCCACAAACACCAACACCGAGGTGGCGTTATCGAAGAGCGTCCGGTGCTTCATGGCTTTCACGATCCCGAGCGGCACGCAGATACTGTAGATGAGTACGAGCGTGATGCCGCCGTAGAAGAGCGAGACGGGCAGGCGATCGAGAATGATGGTGAGCACCGGTTCGTTGAAGCGGTAGGACGTGCCCAAGTCCCCCCGTACCACTTTGCCCAGCCACGACAGGTACGCTTGAAAGACGGGTTTATCGAAACCGTAGTAAGCTTTGAGCGCTGCCAGCTGCTCCTGCGAAATGGACCCGCGACCGATGTCGCCGCGCGTCGCCTCGCCCCCGGCGCCCATTTGCGCTTCCATGATCGCGCGCTCCACGGGCCCTCCGGGCACGATACGGGTGATCGCAAACACCAGAAGCGTTACGCCGAGCAGTGTCGGCACGATCAGAAGGAGACGTCGTAGAAAATAATCCCGCACGGGCGCTTTGTACTGTCGCATTTCCGCACCAAGAGCAGGCGTGGCGCAAGCGTTTGCGAAAACCCGGCGCCGATTTCGCAATTTAACGCGGCGACGGGTAATTCGGAATAGTCTGCACGCCGGAGTTGAAGTTCCGCTTTGTTAGTACAGGGTTTTCGGGCGCATGGTTTCGCCGTTTCCCATCTCTTCCCGGGGCACCTTGCTCGGGCTTCTCATCGTATTGGTGTCATTCCCTGTCGCCGTCGCGGCCCGTGCGGGTGATCCCTCCGGCCCACGCTCCGGAAAGTGGGCGCATGAAACCGTGAAGCTGGAGCCAGACGCCCGCGTGGTGTGGGGGCGCCTCGATAACGGTTTCCGCTATGCGTTGCTGCCCCATCATGGTGTGCCGGGACGCGTTGCCCTGCAGCTGGTCGTGCTTTCCGGCTCGCTCGACGAACAGCCGAATGAGCTCGGGATCGCCCATTTCACCGAACATTTGGCGTTTGGCGGCTCGAAAAATTTCAAGGCCGACGACATGGTCGCACTCTTTCAGCGCTTGGGCGTGGAGTACGGCAGCGACGTCAATGCGGTGACCACGTTCGACTATACGGCGTACCGGCTGGATTTTCGCGATAACACGCAGCCTTTGATCAAGGAGGGGTTGCGTCTGTTCCGGGACTTCGGCGACGGGGTGACCTTCGACCCGGTGGTGATCGAGCGGGAGCGCCGCGTGGTATTGGCGGAATTGCGCAATCGCAGCAGCCTCTCCGATCAGCAGCAGCAGGCCTCGCTTCCAGTGGTGTTTCGCGGACTGCAATTCCCGAACCGGACGCCGGGCGGCAGCGAGGCCCAGATTGCCAAGTTCACGCGCGAGGACTTTCTCCGTTTTTATCAGCGCAACTACCGGCCCGACTTGATGGTGCTGGTGGGCGCTGGTGATTTTGACCCAGCCTTCCTCGCCGCCGAGGTGAGGGAAGTCTTCGGAAGCATGCAGCGTCCACGTGAGCCGATCCCCGGTCGCGAAGAAGGCCGCCTTGACGCGCGCTCGCTGCGCGCGGGATTGTTTCGAATTGGCGGCGTGGGCTCCGCCTCCGCGGAAGTGGCGTCGGTCGTGCCGCCGCCCTCGCGTCCGGATCCGCGCCAGGGGTTGATTGATAAGCAG
The DNA here is from genome assembly GCA_038320495.1 of Opitutales bacterium. Taxonomy (GTDB): domain Bacteria; phylum Verrucomicrobiota; class Verrucomicrobiia; order Opitutales; family Opitutaceae; genus ER46. Next base: position 3,356 of record JBBQEG010000398.1, read on the forward strand.
CGCCGCGAGTTTGTGATGGGTGTATTCGGCGAACGACTACGCACGCAGCTCCCCGGTGCGATGGGCGCCGAGGCGGGTTATGATGAACTGCTCGGCTACGGTGTCGCCATGGCGTCGATGAAGTTGCCTGCGCAAGCGTGGGCGGAAAGTGTGCGGGGCCTCGATCAGATGGTGCGACTCACCCTGGATCGCGGCTTGGATCCCCGAGCGATCGAGACCGCCCGGCATCGTCAGTTGAAAATGGCGGGTCACATGATTGATCAGCTTCCAACGATGGACCCGGGGATGTTTTGTGAGGCGCTGACCGACTCGATCACGAACCACGACGTGTTTGTTGGCGTCGACCGCAAGTTTGCCTGGATGCGCGAGTGGCTCGAACGTTTCTCGCCCAACGAGGCGCAGCAAGTGTTCCGAAGTATGTGGAACCCGTCATCCATGGCGTTTTATCTTTCCGGCGGTTTGGACCTCAACTTGACGGACTCCAAGGTCGTCCAGGAAGTTCAAAAAGGCCGGAGAACCGGTTTAGATCATGTAATGCCGTACGCACATCGGGAAACGCCCTTCCGGCTTCCGCGTTTCTCCACGCCTACCCAGGTGGTCGATCGCAGCGAGTTGCCCTCGCTGAAAGCTTCGCTGATGCGCTTCGGCAACAACGCCCGGTTGAACTTCATCCCCAATCGCCAGGAGCCCGGTCTGGTCCACGTCATCGTGCGGGTCGGCACCGGGCTGCTCGAAATGCCGGGAGACAAACCGGCGCTGAAGGAATTCGGGCTCAATACGCTCATGGCGAGCGGTGCGGTCCACTTTCGACCGGAGCAGCTCAATGCGTTGATCGAAGAACGGTTCCTCGACTTTGGCTTCGATGTGACCGATCGCGACGCGTTTACCTTCCGCGGAATGATGGCGGTCGAGCAGCTGGAGACCTTTCTCGGAATTGTCGCGGATATCCTGCACGCGCCGCAATTCAACGGATACGTCCACCGTGACGAGCGCCTGCGGGCGGCGATGGGGCGGGCTTCACAGAGTGTCGGCATGGGCGACGGCCTCCGCGGGTTGACGGATCATCTGTTTCGCGGAGATGCCCGCTTCACCTGGGGATCGCCGATGGATTATTTGTCCATGAGCGTGCTCGATGTTCGCCGTTGGATGGAGCCTTCTTTGGCGCGTGGATACATTGAGGCCACCGTGGTGGGCGACCTCACGGAACAGGAGGCGGTGCAGGCCGTCTCGCGGACCTTGGGAGCGCTGAAGCCGCGCGCGGAAAGGAAAGTCACGGCCGCGCCTCCCGGTCCCGTTGAAGTAACGGCGTCCCCGGGCTTCACGCGAATCGAATTTGTGGGCGAACAGAACGTCGGCCTCGTAGTCGGCACGTGGCCGGTGGCCGCTGCGCTGCATGTCCGCGATCAGGCCGCGTTGGAACTACTCGCCAAAGTACTCGAGTTGCGCGTGCGCGGCGAGGTGCGCGAAAAGTTGGGCTTGGCGTATTCGCCGTCCGCCGAGTTCCGATCCTACGATGGCTTTTCGAATTTCGCGCTGTTGCAGACGCAGATCGATTGTGCCCCGAACGATACGAGCAAAGTGGCGCCGTTAATCGAAAAGATCGGCGCCGAGCTCGCCGAGCGCGGTGTACAGAATGGGGAGTTCATTGGTGCGCGCGGCATCCTGCGGAGTCAGCTGCGCGGTGCGTTCCGGGAAAATAGTTTTCTGGTCAACGTGCTGATGCGCGCGCAGGAGCGGCCCGAAGAGACCGAG
>JBBQEG010000399.1:0-5051 GCA_038320495.1 Opitutales bacterium
CGACTTCGACGGAAATGAGAAGTGGAAATTTGATATACCGAAGAATTACGGAGCCCTCGGCGTCCAGTTTGGCTACGGCTCCTCGCCGCTCCTCCTCGACGGCAAGCTGATCGTGCAAAACCTGCAGGGAATGACCCGCCGTGATTTGGAGAAACACGAGCCGTCCTACCTCTTTGCGTTAGACGCCACCACCGGTAAGCCCGTGTGGAAAGTCGAACGGCCGACCGACGCGCTACATGAAACGCCCGACGCCTATACCACGCCCACGTTCGTCGAAGTGGAGGGCAGGAAACAGATCGTGATTTCGGGTGGCGGCTATGTGACCGGCCACGATCCCGAGACAGGCAAGGAACTCTGGCGCGGCGGCGGCCTGAACCCGAACAACGCGCGCAACTATCGGGTCATTTCGTCCCCCCTCGTCCGCGACGGAATGATCTATGCGCCGACGCGCGTGAACCCGTTTCTCGCCTTCAAGGCCGGTGGATCGGGCGACATCACTACGAGCCATCTCGCGTGGAAGTGGACCACCCGTGGCTCACCGGATGTTCCCACGCCCGTGAGCGACGGTGAACGTCTCTACATGGCAGACGATCAAGGCGCGATCACGTGCGTGAATGCCAAGACTGGTGAACTCATATATGGTCCCGAAGACACGGGCATTGGCCGGACGAGTTCCTCGCCGGTCCTGGCCGACGGCAAACTCTATCTCATCAGCGAAACCGCGGAGACCGCCGTGGTCGATGCCGGGCCGAAATTCCGCCTGATCGCGAAGAATACACTCGACGGTACGTATACGCTTTCAACTCCGGCCATTGTTGACGGCCAGATCGTTATTCGGACCGGGACCCATCTCTATAGCATTAGCAAGTAGAACGCATTCCGGCGCGATTGCGGCGTCACGACCACGCTGCTCGGCCAACGCCGCTTCACCGCTGGTGGTGGGTGATCGCGTCCTGGTCGCCGCGGGCGGCAAAGATCAAACCTATCTCGCCTTCAAGGTCGATACCGGCGATCGGCGGCGTGTGCCTGCAGCTGTAAGTAGTCGAGCGTCTCGACGCAGGGCCGGACAATGAAGCGTTTGTGGGGTAATTAGGAGAGCCTGATCAAAGGAGTTCGAAAACCGCGTGCAAAATTTGCATCGCGTTAAGCTCAGCGCCCACTCCGTCCTGCGCAGATCGGTTGGTTTCTTGCTTGCGGACGAGCCCTTGTCCGGAACCCTCGCCGGACTGTGTCGATTCTTCCCCCTCGCAGACAACACGTGTGGGTCTGGTTACTTTGGCTCGCCGTATTCTATGCGGCCTGGGTGTGGCTCGTGTTTGGCCATGGCCGCTGGGAGGTCGTGAAAGGGCACTGGCCCATCGCCCTTGCGATGGCGTTCGGCGGCTACATCGCAGGCTCAACTCCGATGGGCGGTGGGACCGTGGGATTTCCCATTCTCGTGCTCCTGTTTGACCTGCCCGCGACGCTGGGCCGTGATTTCGGTTTTGCGGTGCAGTCGATCGGCATGACCAGCGCGAGCATCTTCATTCTGGCGCGGCGGCGGCCGTTGGCGTGGTCGATGTTGCAGGGCTCAATGCTCGGATCCCTGGTTGGGACGACGCTGGGGATTTTCTTCGTGGCTCCTTATATTCCCGAGCTCTGGATCAAGCTCGTGTTCGCCGTCGTGTGGGCGAGTTTTGGCGTGTTACACCTCTACCGGATTGGCGAAATCGCCTCGCACGTCGGGATGACGGAATTCGACGAACGTTGGGACTTCCGCGTTGGATTGTGGATCGGCGGACTCGCCGGAGCCTGTGTTGCGGCCGTCACGGGCGTCGGTATCGACATGGTGCTCTATGCCACTCTGGTGCTCCTCTGCCGAGCTGACCTGAAGATCGCGATCCCCACTTCAGTCGTGATCATGGCCTTCACCTCCGTCCTGGGAATCACGGTGAAATATTTCTTTACTGGCGTCCAACCGGGAGTCTTCGAGAACTGGCTGGCCGCCGCTCCCGTCGTCGCCCTTGGGGCACCGCTTGGCGCCTTGGTCGTCGAACTCATCGGACGGAAGCCTACCCTTCTCGTGGTCGCAGTCCTCTGCGTCGGCCAGTTCGGATGGACGTGTTATAACGAGCGCGCCGCTCTTGGAATCGGCGGCATCGTGCTCGCTGTCGCCGCCGTGGGCTTATGTCTGTTCGGACTCGAGCGTCTCCGCATTTGGGGAGGCGTGCTCGTTTCCGACCGCAAGGCGACCCTCGCGGCGAAGGCCGTCATCGATCGGGTATAGAGTAAACCGGTCGGATAAGGCGGGTTGGCCCGCCACCTCCAAGTTACAGCTCCTTGATACTGATATTACGAAACTGAACCAGGCTCGAAGCCGGGGAGTATTTACCGTCTTTAAAACCGCCATGATGCTGCAAAGCCAGCCGACCCTTTTCGGGGACGCCGGGAAGCTGGGCGTTTTGAATCACGGTCTTGCCGTTGAGCACAACCGTTAGGCGGTCACCCTTCATCGTGATTTCGAAGGTATTCCATTCCCCCACCGGCTTATCGGCTCTCATCTTGGGCGTGACGCCCGCTCGCACTTCCGGGGGCATCTTTTTGTCCATGCGATAGCCATACACTTCGCCGGAACCAATCGGCCAGCACCAGATGCTGAGCTGCGCCTTGGATGTCCCGCGCAAATAAATTCCCGAATCCGCATTCGGCGTGGGCGTCACGATATCCTTGCCATCCGGGCCTTGCTTATGCGTGCCATCGGGCAGCACGGTCGGGACATTATAGAGTCCGGTCGTCTCCTTGATCTTCCAATCAATCTTAAGGACGAAATCCTTATATTCTTTTTGGCTCCAGAGGTTCTTGTCGCCGGTGGCCTCACTGCGCGCGTCGTAGTCGATGACACCATTCAGAATCTTCCAGTGTCCGTTGTCACCGGCAGGAACCGTCCAATGGGTCAGATCCTTCCCGTTGAACAACGAGACGAATCCATTCGCGGCCTGAGCCCCCGCCGAAGCGAGAGCGAGAAGAAGAAAAGCAATGGGAAGCTTCATAGGGGTGATACAAACGTAGACGAATAACGCGGAAAATGCGATCATCGATTGCGCGAACCACGCGGGTTTTTGCGCAACAGTGCGCGTCGTGCCCAATCTGCCCCCTCGGTCACGGTTCGACCTTCAGGCCCTCGGCGACGGCGAGTTTGCGCTGGTTTGCGTCGCACGAAAGAAACTCTGTCGCGCCAAGATGCAGTGCCGTCGCCAGATGCAGCACATCAACGAACCAGTGCCCGCGAGCGATCGTATGCTGCGCAGAAACCCGCTCTGCGATTGCCATCACGTCGGCCCACTCGGCCGGCACGATCAACAGTGCCCCGACGTCGAGATTGGACTGGAGCGCAGCCAAGGCCTGCAAGCCCTCCTGACGAGTGTATCCTTGAGTTACATCGCGGCTGTGCCGGAATATTTGGAAGCGGACGGACTGCCGAAATTCGCCAAGCAGCAAAGCCGACACGTGCAAGGGCTCCTTCATCCGCCGATAGTGGGCAATTGCACCTACTGACGTACTCTGGGCCACATAGAGCGCACAGAGAAAGGACGTGTCAGGATACGCGATCACGACCGGTCGCCCAATTCCGCATCGCGCCTGGCCCGCACTTCCGCAGACGAAAACACCCGGTCGCCCCAAACTGCGGCCAATTGGGCAGTGAAGTCGATTTTGACCGGCTTGCGGGGAGGAGCAGCGGCAGGTATCAGCCGGGCAAACCTACGTCCACGCTTGATGATTTCAACTGACTCGCCGTTTTCCAGCCACGCCGACACCCGCCGAAAATTATTTCGCAGGTCGGCGACAGTAGCAGTCTTGGGTTTCATGAGAGCCGAATCTATCATGGAAAAGCGAGTGGTCAAGTGGGAGCGAATACCATCCCGGCGCCAACCGCCAAAATCCCGGCTGTCATTGCGAAGGAGCCCCTGGCGACTGCGGCAATCCATACAGTCGGAAAAACCCAATAAACGCGGATCGCAGGGGAGGTAGGTCGGAGACCGCTGGGACCGCCGTTATTACGCCCATCTGAGTGGATGGATTGCCATGCCCTCGTCCCTCGGGCTGCTAATGACAAATGGTGTGTTGCGCAGGATTTCACCGGTACCCTAAAATGCGGCTGAAGTTGGGCCGTTGCGGCCATTGACGCTTCGAGCGCCCGGCGCACGTTTAGGCCTTACCGATCCGAAATGAAAACTGCGCCCGCCACTGCCACCACCCTTTTGCGGGACACGTTTGGCTTTCAAAATTTCCGTGACGGACAAGAGGCGATCATTGCGCAGCTGCTCGCTGGGAATTCGGCTCTGGCGGTGTTTCCGACGGGGAGCGGCAAGAGCCTGTGCTATCAACTCCCCGCGTTACTCTTGAAAGGGCTCACGGTGGTGGTGTCGCCGCTGATCGCATTGATGAAGGATCAGGTGGACTTTCTGCAGGCGCGCGGCGTGAAGGCGGCGCGCTTGGATTCGAGCGTGAGCCGCGAGGTGTTTGAAGGCATTCAGAACGCCCTGCGAGAGGGTCACCTGAAGCTGCTCTACGTCGCACCCGAGCGTTTCTCGAATGAACGGTTTCTCGCGAAGTTGAAATCGCTGACGATCGATTTGCTCGTGATCGACGAGGCGCACTGCATTTCGGAATGGGGCCACAACTTTCGACCTGATTATCTAAAACTCGCGCGCTACGCGCGGGAGCTGAAAGTGGGCCGCGTGCTCGCACTGACCGCAACCGCCACCCCGACGGTGGCGAAGGACATCTGCCGGGAGTTCGCCATCGCGCCGGAAGCGCATGTCCACACCGGGTTTTACCGGCCTAATCTATACCTGCGGGCCGTCGCGTGCACTCCGCGTCAGCGGTTGCGTGAATTAATCGACGGACTCAGGTCGCGACCGGTCGGCCCCACGATTGTATATGTAACGCTGCAAAAGACCGCCGAGACGGTGGCCACCGCGCTGGCCGAAGCCGGGTTTTCCGCCGAAGCGTATCATGCGGGAATGACGGCCGAGCTGCGCGAGGCGGCGCAGAATCGGTTCATGGCCGCG
>JBBQEG010000400.1:0-5048 GCA_038320495.1 Opitutales bacterium
ACAAAATCCAACCGACGGTCCACGAGCTTTCGAAAGGCGGTCTCATCCCCCTTTTCGACAAAGGCGCGCAGTAACTCGGGATCGGGGATCGACATGCTAGCCATTAAACGGAGCCGCCCGAATAAATCCGCCAAAAAAGCACCTTAATGTCCTGAATACCTCGTCACGTGTCACGTTCGCAACCGTCTGCGAAGCCAAAGGAACCGCGGCTCCGTTTCCGGTTTGCGGTGAGGACCTCTCTCCGCAAGCCTTCCCGACTCCCCACCCGCTCCATGGTTATCCCTCCCCTCGTCGTTCGCACGTTCGTTTCCCTGCTCCTCGCGGCATTCTGCACGACGCAGACACCGGTACAGGCGCAATCCAGCCTCCCGCCGGAACGCTTGAGCCTTGAGTCTTTCGCCGCCTTTCAGCCGCCGGGACCGAACTGGACACTCGCCGGTGCCATCGCCGGCGATCCCCGGCGCGAAAAACAACTCACGTTGGCGCCGGGCACAGGGGTGGTGGCATGCAATCCCGGGACCACGCGGGAAACACGCACGCATCTCTTCACTGCCTGGGAACACGGCGACCTCGAACTCGATCTCGAGTTTCTCCTCACGCCGCGCTCGAATTCGGGAGTGTATCTACAAGGGCGATACGAGGTGCAGCTCTTCGACAGCTGGGGCGTGCGCTCGCCCACCGCGGCGGATTGCGGCGGGATTTATCAGCGTTGGGACGCCGCCCGCGGCGCCGGCAAGGAGGGCTATGAGGGCCACGCACCGCGCAAAAATGCAGCGCGCGCTCCGGGGCTCTGGCAGACGCTGCACATCACGTTTCAGGGCCCGCGCTTCGATGCGACGGGGACGAAGATCCGGAATGCCCGCTTCGTCAAAGTCGTGCTCAACGGCTTCACCGTCCAGGAGAACGTGGAGGTCACCGGCCCCACGCGATCCAGCGCTTTCGACGATGAAAAGCCCCTCGGCCCCCTGATGTTCCAAGGCGACCATGGCGCGGTGGCTTTTCGCAATATCGCAGTGAAGCGCTTCGGGACCGAGACGATCGCGGTCAACGATCTCCGCTATAAACTTTATTCCGGAGACTATAAGCAGATCGGTTCCTATGATAAAGAGCCGCCACAACAGGAGGGTACACCGGAGCGTTTCGCGCCCAGCGCCGTCGAAAAGAGCGGCAAGTTTGCCCTCGTGTTCACCGGCTCGCTGGTTGCCCCGCGGGCCGGAACGTATCGTTTCGCGATCGAGTCCGGCAGCCGGACGCGCCTGCAGGTTTCCGGACGTGACGTCGTCATACCGCTCGATCGCGGCAGCCAGCCTGGCATTATCGAACTGACCGCCGGCCAACACGACTTCCGCCTCGATCTGCTGCACACCATTAACCCGCGCCCGACGCTCACATTCATCGCGGAGGGTCCAGGGATCGCACCCCGGGAGTTGACCGCCAGCGAACGGAGTCCGCGCCCGGCAATCGCGGCCAAGCGTCTGGTCGTCGAATCAACGGATCGCATTCTCCTGCAACGCGGATTCGTCCCGTTCGATCCGCGCAAGCGCCTCTATGCCGCCTCGGTCGGCACGCCCGCGGGCGTGCACTATGCCTATGATTTCGAGACCGGCGCGCTGCTTCGTGCCTGGCGCGGATCCTTCATCGACACCATGGATATGTGGGAAGGACGCGGTAACGACCAGGTGGCGAAAGCGCTGGGACCCGAACTGACCTTCAACGCCAAGCCGGCTGTAGCCATGATTGAATACGCCCAACGCGGCGACTGGCCGGATCAACCCGAAGCGCTCTGGTCGTCGCAAGGCTACACGCTCGAGCCGGACGGGCAGCCGGTGTTTCTCTCGCAACTCGCCGGCCTCTCGATTCGCGACCGCATCGCTCCGGCCCGCGAGGGTCGCGGGCTCACGCGCACCCTGAATCTCTCCGGCAGTTTACCGTCGTGGTCCACCTGGGTGCTGCTGGCCGAAGCCGAGATGATCACGGCCCAGCCTGACGGCCACGGCTATATCATTGGCGAACGGGAGTGGTATCTCGACTGGCCGGCCGCCGCGCCGCGACCGCCGGTCCTCCGCTCGGTCAATGGCAAACAACAACTCGCTGTGCTGGTAACGACCGCAAATCTCACCCAGCCCATCACGTACTCCATCATCTGGTGATGCGCGCGAAAAAATTTCCTGCCATGTGCCGCTTCCGCATCCCTTTCTTTCTTTTCCTCGCCACGGCCTCCACGGTTTGCGGCGCCGATCTCGTCAACAATCCTTCGGCCGCCGAGCGTTTCGCGAAGCCGTCGAGTGACCTCGTGTTGCGCGAGGACCACTATTGGAAACGCACCCCACTGCCGCTTCCCGAGGGTCTCGTGCTGGAAACGAGTGGCATCGTCGCCGTCTCGGGCAAACGTCTGCTCGTCACCACGCGGCGCGGTGACGTGTGGTGGGTTGACGGCGCCTATGACGAAAACCCGCAGCCCACGTTCACGTTGTTTGCCTCGGGCCTGCACGAGCCACTTGGCATCATTGCCGCCACCGCACCGCACAAAGGGTTTTATATTGCGCAACGTCAGGAAGTCACACGGCTCGAAGATACGGATGGTGATGGCCGCGCAGATGTTTTTGCGACGGTCGCGAAACTCCCGATTTCCGGCAGTTATCACGAATACGCCTTCGGTCCCGTCCTCGCACCCAACGGCAACCTGCGGGTCACGCTCAACGTCGCCTTTGGTGGCACCACGCAGGCCCCCGCCCCGTGGCGCGGCTGGATGGTCGAGATCACGCCCGATGGGCAATTGATTCCCATCGCAGCCGGACTGCGTTCGCCCGCCGGTTTTCTCGTCACGTCCAAAGGCCATTGGTTCGCCTCGGAAAATCAGGGCGAGTGGGTCGGGTCCGGTCGCGTCACGCACTTGGCTCCCGGTGACTTCGCCGGCCATCCCGCCGGTCTCGCGTGGAGCCGTCTGCCTGGCTCCACCGTGAAACTCCGGCTCGACGACATTGTCGATTTCGGCGAGCCGATGCACGAGGTCGCGAAACGCGTGCCGGGCGTGAAACCACCCGCGGTCTGGCTCCCCCATACGATTCTCGGCATCTCCAATTCCGGCATGGTCGAAGACAGCACCGGCGGGAAATTCGGTCCGTTTGCCGGCCAGATCTTTGTCGCCGATCAGGGCCAAAGCAAAATCGTCCGCTTGTCGCTCGAAGAGATCAAGGGCGTCTGGCAAGGTGCCGCGTATCCGTTCCGCGAGGGCTTCGACTCCGGCATTCTGCGGCTCGCGTATGGCGACGGCGGTGTGCTCTTTGTCGGTGAAAGCGCGCGCGGCTGGGGCTCCGTGGGGCCGAAACAATTCGGACTCGAACGGCTGGCGTGGACCGGCAAAACGCCGTTCGAAATCCACGAAGTACGTGCGCAGCCGGACGGCTTTGTGCTTACGTTTACGCAGCCGGTGGATCGGGGCACCGCAGAGAAACCAGAAAGTTATTCCGTCGGTGGTTTCACCTACCTGTATCACCGCGCGTATGGCAGCGCTCCGGTCAACCGGCTGGCGTGTCCCGTGCGCAAGGTGGTGGTGGCGCCCGATGGCTTGAGCGTGCGGCTCGCCGTCGCGTGCTTGCGGGAAGGATACGTTCACGAAATCAAGGCGCCCGGGTTGCGAACCGCGTCCGGTGACGCGCTGCTGCATCCCGTCGCGTATTATACCATGAATCAGATTCCGGGCGGGGCGCGGATCATTCCACCCGACCCGAAGGAGATTGAACTTTGCATCGCGCCTGTGCCGTTATCCGCCAGCGCGAATACCGCCAAGCATCCCACCATCGTGCCGTCCAGCTGGTCGGGCGCGGATGGCGACAAGACCATCCTCCTCGGAACGCTCCCCGGTTTGAAATACGACACGACGCTCCTCACCGTGAAAGCGGGCGAGCGGGTGCGCCTCGTTTTCCGCAACACCGATGACATGCTGCACAATTGGGTGCTCTGCGCGCCGGGCCGTGGTCAAGCGGTGGGTGAAGCTGCGATGGCGCTGGGGCTGGACGGCAATGCGAAGAACTTTGTGCCCGACACCGATGATGTGCTGTATCATACCGCGCTCGTTCTGCCGGACGCGAGCGACACGATCTTCATCACCGCGCCCACCTCGCCCGGCGACTACGATTTTGTCTGCACGTTTCCCGGACATGCCGCCTTGATGAAGGGTACGCTGCGGGTGGAATAAACTCATGGCTGCCGTTCTCCCTCCGCTTCCCTCCGAACCGCGCCCGGGCCGCTATCGTCACTACAAGGGCAACGAGTACCGCGTGCTGGGCCTCGCCCGGCATTCGGAGACACTCGACGTGCTGGTCGTGTATCAGCCGCTTTACGGCGAACGCGCGCTCTGGGTGCGCCCGCACGCCATGTTCCTCGAGACGGTGCCCGCGGACAAAGGCGGCGCTCGCATGCCACGATTTGCGTGGGTGGCGGCGGAATAACCGCACGAGGGAGCAGGTCGGAGCGTAGGGCCAGTGACTTCGGCCCCTCCGCTTTTCGCCTTTTAACCGGCGGCAACGCCGGGCACGTTGCTGCGATGCGCGTCCTCATTGCGTTCGATAAATTCAAGGACTCCCTCAGTGCGAACGAAGCGTGCTCCCATACTGCCGCCGCTCTGCAGGAAGCGCAGCCCGATTGGACCATCGACCTCTGCCCCCTGGCGGACGGCGGCGAAGGGTTCTGCAGTATCTTGACCAACGCCGCCGGTGGCCAGGTCATCGGCTCGACGGTGATGGATCCGCTCGGCGATCCCGTGCAGGCCTCGCTCGGTATCGTACCGCTTTCCCACATACCCGCGGCGGCCCGTGAACAACTCGCGATGACGCCGAATCCGCGCCAACTTATTCCCACCCTCGCGGTAATTGAAATGGCCTCGGCCTCGGGACTCGCGCTCCTGCAACCACCCGACCGCAATCCCTGGCAGGCCAGCACCTACGGCACCGGCGAACTCATTCGCACGGCCGCCGATCTCGATGTCTCAGGCATCCTCCTCGGCGTGGGAGGCAGCGCCACGCATGATTTGGGACTCGGTGCACTGG
>JBBQEG010000401.1:0-5024 GCA_038320495.1 Opitutales bacterium
GATGGCCTGCAGATCGCCTACATGTTCTATGCCGCCCGCGTGCAGGAAATTGCTGGTCTATATGTGCGCGCCTCCCGCGGAATACTGACGATCAACATTATCAACCCACGGCCCGACACGCCGGAAGAGGAACGAGCCACCGCCTCCGGCCTTACTCCGCAAATGGCACAGCAGGGCGGCGAGCCGTTCTACTTCGGTCTCATCGTCACTCAGGCCGACCAGCAGAAGACGATCCCCGCGTTCACTCCCCAGCGCGAACAGTTCCTCGAGTACGATCTTTCGAAACTCGTTCATAGCGTCCAGCTGTTGGACAAACCGCGGCTCGGCCTTCTCACCAGTCTGCCGCTGCAGGGCACCAGTCCGGATCAAATGCAGATGATGATGATGATGCGCCAGCAGCCGCAGCCGTCGCAAATGGTCATGACCGAGCTCGGCCAGTCGTTCGAGGTCACGGTCGTAAACGCCACCGCGACCGAGTTGCCGGCGAATCTCGATGTCCTTCTCATCGCTCATCCGCAGAACGTTTCCCCGAAGCTGCAATATTCGATCGACCAGTTCCTGCTGGGCGGAAAGCCGGTCGTTCTCGCGCTCGATCCGTCGTCGCAGCATTTCAAACGCCAGAGCAACCCGCAGCAGGCCATGATGGGCGGCGGGCCCCAGAATGTGTCCAGCGATCTGCCGACCTTGCTCAACGCGTACGGGATCCAATACGACGCGCAGAAAGTCGTCGGCGATCTGGAGAACGCCACCCAGGTTCAAACCGGTGGCGGCGGAATCGCGCGTTATCCAATCTGGCTCAGCCTCCGCGGCAAGGAATGGTTCAGCTCCACGTCGATGCCCACCGCGCAGCTTAACTCCACCATGTTCATCGAGGCCGGCAGTGTGGCGAAACGCGAAGGCGTCGATATCACGTTCACCCCACTCGTTTGGACGTCTTCCCAATCGGGTGACATCGCGACCATGATGCTCCAGTTCGCGCAACCCGACGACATCGCGAAACAGATCACTCCGACGGGTCAGAAAACGATCGCCGCGCTCGTCACCGGAAAGTTCAAGACCGCGTTCCCGAACGGCGTCCCCGCCGACGAAAAACCCGCCGATGGCGCCGCGCCCACGCCACCTCCGGCTCCCGCCCCATCAGGCCCGGGGCTCACCACCTCGCGCTCGACCTCCACCCTGTTGGTCATCGCCGATACCGACTGGCTGTTCGACGACTATAGCGTCCGCAAATTCAACTTCTTCGGCCAAACTGCCGCCGAACCGTTCAACGACAACCTCGCCTTCGCCTCCAACGCGGTTGAGTTCCTCGGCGGTTCGCAGGATCTGATCTCGATCCGCGGCAAAGGCTCGTCGCTGCGCCCATTCACGGTCGTCCGCAAGATGGAGACCGAGGCGCAAAAGCAGTATCAGGCCAAGCTCACCGAGCTCGATACCCGCTTGCAGGAAGTGCAGGCGAAACTCACCGAGCTCCAAGGCAAAGTGGGCGAAGGCAACCGGCTCGTCGCCACGCCCGAAATGGCCAAAGCCATCGAGGACTTCCAGAAGCAGCAGGCCGCGATGCGCGGCGAGCGCCGTGAAATTCGCCGCGCCCTCCGCGAGGATATCGACCGACTCGAGAACCGCCTGCTCGTGATCAATCTTCTCGCGACACCGCTGCTCATCGGCGCCTTCGGCGTCTGGTTTTACCGCAGCCGCAAAAAATAGCCCTGACCATAACCCTCAGCTCTCAACTCTCAATCAATGAGACTGAAAACGATCCTCGTCACCGTTGCCGTCCTCGCCGTGCTGTCCATCGGCGCCTTCTTCGTGCGCCGGCCCGCTCCGCCCGCAGCCACCGATGCCCGGTTGAACCAACCTCTCGTCAGTGCCGACGCCATCGAAAAGGGAGCGAAGCTCCGCCTCAGCGATGCGGGCAAGATCGTCGAGCTCACGCGCCAGGCCGATGGCACGTGGCGCGTGCCTTCGTACTACGACCTGCAGGCCGACTTCAACAAGCTCTCCGGCTTTGTGGGCAATCTCACCGAAGCCAAAATCCAACGTTTGGTCACGAGCAACCCCGAGCGCATCGCCCGTCTCGAGTTTAAGGATACGAAGATCGAGCTGCTCGATCGCGCCGATCAAGTCGTGTTCACCGCCACCTTGGGTAAAAACGCGGAAACCGGCGGCGGTCGCTTTGTACGTTTCGGCAACGAACCTAAAGCTTACCTTACCAACCTCAGCGCGTGGCTCGACCCCGAAGCAAAAAACTGGGCCAACGCCGAATTGCTCAGTGTGAAGGCCGACGAGGTTGCCCGGATTGAGATTCCGTTTCCAGAAGGCGGCAGCGTCACCGTGTCGCGCGCCAAAAAGGAAGATCCATGGACCGCTGAGAACCCGCCCGCGGGCCAGAGCGTAAAAGCCGACCGCGTGGCTTCACTGCTGAGTTCAATTACCTCGCTGCGTTTCTCCGAGACATCGGCCCTCGATGATCCAAATCTCTCCGCGGCCAAAGCCAATCTACGGCCGCTCAAGCTGACCACCTTTGACAACCAGACGATCACCGTCGCTCTCGGCCGGAAGCCCGAGGAAAAGAAACTAAAACCCTTGGCCGCAACCCCCGACAAGAGCGGCCCCGCCGCGCTCGGCAATTTGGCCGATCTCGCGAAACAGCCCGCCCGCAAGGACGGCGAGCCCGCGGCCGAGAGTGCGAATCCGCTGGCACCTGAGTTCGAGACGATTCCCGCCGGTCCGGTCTTCGCAGTCGTCAGCCACAGCGATGCGAGCGCCCCGGTGAATGCGTTGATGCAGAAGCGCGGATTTCAGATTGCAGAGTATACGTTCACGGGCCTGCCCCAAAAGGCCGACGAACTCTTCGAGCCCGCGCCCCCGCCGCAGCCGTAAGGCGAGCCGCTTCGAAACGCGAGGTGGAGCCGGAATCCACCGGCTTCTCCGACGCGGATCAACGCAGACGGCGGTGTGAGAGCGTCAGCGTCCGCGTTTCGATTCTAGCCACAGCGCCTTGGTTTGCTTCGCGTCCTGAAGACAAACCACGGGTGCACCCGTTTTGCAGGGCCCGCGCTTGCGCGTGGCTTCCGACGAAGTACCTGCATTGCCCCCAAAACCGTCTAACGCGCGGGGGGCGTTCGCGAGTGCCGGAGATGTTTCCCAGGAAACACCGTTTATTTCGTCGCGCTGTAATTCGTGGGAGCTACTTCGGCCGCTTCTATGCGATCGAGCCTGAGGTGACCACTGTTGTGGCCATCCGGGACATGCGAGATGATCCAGGCCTGATTCGCCGCACCTTGGCCAGAAAACGATCAGGCTAAACTAAATCAATGGGAAATAGATCGAGCCATCTGTGTCCGGTGGATGCGTTATATATAAGCGGCCAAGCGGAATTTAAACAACGGCAATGCCCTATTCCAAGGCAACGGATGGCGCCGGAGGTTCCGAACGACGCGAATGAACTGGTAGCTCCATTGGAGGGCGAGTTTGGCGATCAAGTAAAAAGCAAATGCTGCCATTGTCACGAGCACTTTACCCCGGCTGCGCGACATCGTGAACGGCAGCGCTACTGCATCGCCTCGGTGTGCCGGCGGGCGAGCCATGGGGCGATGGCTGAGACGTCCGGAGAATCGCGTCTCGCAGCAGGGGCCGGCTCTGCCCGGCATCGCAGTCTAAACATCGTTTGACCCAAATCCATCGACCCCCGACGCTGGGATCATGCTACCCGAGGAACCTCAAGAGGAATTGGGCCCCTATCAATTTGTGGTGCTTGTGTTCTCGCTCACACTGCTAGCCTTCCTGGCGCTCGACCTCGTGATGCCGGTACCGCTCGAGGTCTCGAGGTTGATTCGGGTGATCGATACTGCCGTTTGTCTTCTGTTCTTCGGAGATTTCATCCAACAGTTGCGCGGGGCGCCTTCGAAATTGCGCTTCCTCAAATGGGGCTGGATCGATCTGCTCGCCAGCGTGCCTCACGTGGATGCCCTGCGCTGGGGCCGCGTCTTCCGGGTCATTCGCATCGTGCGACTGCTGCGCGGGGCCCATTCATTTCGAGGGTTGATCCACCTGCTGCTGGCCAGCAAGGCGCGGGCTGGCCTCGCCTCAATTTTCACGCTTGGATTCATTCTCGTATCGTTCAGTTCGATCGGAATCCTATTTAGCGAAATCAATTCGTCGGGTAATATCAAAACCGCCGAGCAGGCGCTCTGGTGGAGCATGGTGACCGTGACCACCGTCGGTTATGGCGATTTATATCCCGTGACGACCGCAGGCCGGGTGGTCGCAGCCTTCACTATGATTGCCGGTGTCGGCTTATTCGGCGCCATCAGCGGCGTCGTGGCTTCGTTCTTATTGGGTTCGCCAAAGAGTTCCGAAGACGACGTCCTCGCTGAAGTGCGGGCCTTGCGGGGTGAAATCGCCCGGTTGCAAATCCAGACGAAAAACCCTGCTAGCTCCACTGAACCCCAGCGATGGGACTGACTGACTCCTGCTGTCAAGGACCGCACCCAACGGGGACTGTTACCGATTAGCAAGTTTCCAGACTGAAACGCGCCCGGCGTTCGGTGACCCCATGGCGCGAGGCGGAACATGGGGGGCAGGTTGCCAATCTTTCACTCATTCGATTGAAGATTTCGCCAGGAGTGACGGGCTTCAAAGAGAAATTTTAGCAACCTGACTGCTTGATCTGATCCCGCGGGACTATTCAAAAAGAAGATCGCGACACCCACGACTGTGCCTGGGGCCGTTCCGTCGAAATAAGGGCTTCGGAGGAGTTCGGGCGAATCGAATCCCGGGTGTGGCGGGCGGGGTCTGCTTTTGAGGAATGAGGAGCGCGAGCGCACGGGAGATTCGCACCGCGAATCCGATCGCCTTACCCGTTTGACATTCGGGTAAGGCACAGGTTTTTTCCCGGCATGCCCACTACCCTCCGCATCAAGATCACTGCCAAGCGGCAGGCCACCTTTCCGGCGGCGGCGCTCAAAGCCCTGCGGGTTAAGCCCGGCGACTACTTGGAATTGATTCAAGACAAGGATGAATGG
>JBBQEG010000402.1:0-4969 GCA_038320495.1 Opitutales bacterium
CAGTCTTGAGTCAGTCGAAGGGACTGGAACCACGTTCTGTATCGAGCTGGCGGCGGTGGATCCACGCCAACGCTGACACGCGATTCTGATTCGCGGCGACAGGGTGGATCCGGAGCGGGTGAGAATCGGGTTGGATGGATCTGTCCGCCGGACGACCACCTAGACAAGTGAACCTGGAAACCGCAGCTGGAATCCACAGATTCCACAAATGGACACAGATCACCAAGGCATTCTGTATTTCGGGTCCTTCGCCTTGCGGGTAAATGGCAGTTAGGTGCTCATTGTTCTACAATTCTTTGTCCGTGCCATGTGCGTAATCCGCGGCGAATCTGAACTGCCGAATTTAGCATTACCGTTCGTCCCTCTCAGGTTTTCGCACCCCGACCGCGAAGCCCTCAACGCTTAGACCAGCAGGAGCGCTGGGCTCTCGAGCAAGGTCTTCAGGGCGTTGAGGTATTGTGCACCGACGGCGCCATCCACCACGCGATGATCGCACGAGAGGGTGAGCGTCATGACGTGACCGATCACGATTTGATCGTTCTTCACCACCGGCTTTTTAACCGTGGTGCCGACGGCCAGGATCGCCGCATTTGGCGGGTTGATGATGGCCGAGAACTTTGGAATGCCCATCATGCCGAGATTGGAAACGCAGAAGGTGCCGCCCGTAAACTGATCAGGTTTGAGCTTTTTTTCCTTGGCCATCTTGCCGAGGGACTTCGCTTCGCCGCTGATTTGAAAAACGCTCTTCAGGTGGGTGTCGCGGATCACCGGAGTGATCAGACCATCCTCAATCGCGACCGCAAAGGAGACGTGAGCAGCGGCGAAATAACGGATCTTGTCGCCTTCCCACGAGCCGTTCACCTGCGGGACGCGGCGCAACGCCTCGGCGCAGCCCTTCAGGATGAAGTCGTTGACGGAGAGTTTAACGCCTTCCTTTTCGAGACCGGTGTTGAGTTGTTCCCGCAGGGCAAGCAACGCGGACGCATCGATGTCGATCTCCACATAGAAATGCGGAATCTGGGTCTTCGACTCGAGCAGGCGGCGGGCGATTGCGCCGCGCATGTTCGAAACGGGAACAGTGCGTTCTTCCTGGATGGCACCCTTGGCGAAATGACTGGGACCGGAAGGCAGGGCGGCCGCGCCTGGTTTGGCACCCGCCGCGGGAGCGGCGGCTTTGGCGACGCCGTTTTTCTCGGCCGCCAGCACATCGGCGCGAACGATCCGACCGCCCGGACCACTGCCTTGAATGCCTGCCGGAGCAATGCCTTTTTCGTCCGCGAGTTTGCGGGCCAACGGGGAAATTTTAACGCGTTCTCCTTCGGCGCGACTCGCTGGCTGGGAATCGGCGGGCGCGACAGGCGGGCTGGGCTGTGCCGGAGCGGCTTTCGGGGCCGGGGTCTCAGCGGCGGGTTGCGCCTCGGGTTCGTTTTTGGCCGCCTTGGGGGTGCCAGCCTCTTCCTTGTCCTGAGTTTTCGGTTCCTCGGTCGCCTTGTCGGCGGCCCCGGCCTTGGGGCTGGCCGCAGGTGCATCGACCTTCTCCCCGGGTTTGCCGATGGCGCAGAGGGGAGCACCGAGTTCGACTTGGGAGCCGCTCTCGGCAAAAATCTTCAGTAAGGTGCCGTCGAAAAAGCTTTCCAGCTCCATCGTCGCCTTGTCCGTCTCGACCTCCGCGAGCATGTCGCCGGATTTCACGACGTCGCCTTCTTTCTTCAGCCACTTCAGCAGGGTACCCACGGTCATGGTATCGCTGAGTTTCGGCATTTCGATGATGTTGGCCATGGTCGGAGGAAAAGAAGAAAGGTGGAAATCTGGAAAGAAGAAACCTGCGGAAAAGAAGAAAGATGGAAAATAGGGGAAGAAGAAAGGCTGAGATGCCGGGTTTCTTCTTTCTACTTTCTCAGGTTTCTTCTTTTCACTCCATCGCGGCGAGCGCGGCTTTGAGCACGCGTTGCGGATTCGGGAGCTGTTCAGCCTCGACCGGTGGGCTATAAATCGCCGGTGCATCGATCGTCGCGAGGCGATGGATCGGACCGTCGAGTTCATCGAAGGCCTCGCGCTGAATCATATAGGCGAGTTGCGAGCCGACCGAGCAGAAAGGCTTCTGTTCTTCGACGATCAGCACCCGATGCGTTTTCGCAACGGAGGCGAGGACGGTGTCGATGTCGAGGGGACGGATCGAACGGAGGTCGACGACCTCGACCGAGATATCGTGCTCCTTTTCCAAAACGGCCGCTGCCGCAAGCGAGTGGTGGACCGAGCGGCCGTAGGTGACGATCGTCAGATCGGTGCCTACGCGTTTCACGTCCGCTTTGCCGAGCGGAATGACGTACTCATCCGCCGGGACTTCGCCCTTGTCGCCGTAGAGCATCGTGTTCTCGAGAAAGAACACCGGGTCGTTGTCGCGGATGGCCGACTTGAGCAGACCCTTCGCGTCGTAGGGTGTCGAGGGGACGACGACCTTAACTCCCGGGTGATTCGCCAGCACGTTTTCGGGCGTGTGGGAATGCGTGGCACCAACATTGGTGCCGCCATTGGCGGGGCCGCGGATAACGATGGGGCAGTTGATCTGGCCACCACTCATGTAGCGGACGTTGGCCGCATTGTTGAGGATCTGGTCGAAGGCGACGGAATAGAATGACCAGAACATCAACTCCATCACGGGGCGAACCCCGAGCATGGAGGCGCCGATGCCCATGCCGATGAAGCCGGCTTCGCTAATTGGCGTGTCGAGGATGCGCTCAGGACCGAATTTGGCCAGCAGGCCCTCGGTGACCTTGTAGGCGCCATGGAACTGGGCGACTTCTTCGCCCAAAACGACGACGTTTTTATCGCGTTCGAGTTCTTCAGCGAGGGCGTGGCGAACAGCTTCGCGGTAGGTGATTACGGGCATCGGAGAAGTGGAGGATTAGGTGCTCGCAGAACCGGGGGCCGCCGCCGAAATGGATTTCGGGCTTGGCCGTGGGCGTTGCAGGCAAAAATTGTCTTAGTCGAAAAAGAGACGGCCCTGCGATTTGCGTTCGGAGGGATGGTCTGCTTCCCAGTAAACATCCTTCTGGATGTCGTCGACCGTGGGGAACGGGCTGGCTTCGGCGAAGTCGACCGCGTTGTCCGCTTCGGCGCGGGCTTCGGTGTCGATCTTTTCGATCAGGGCCTCGTCGAGCACGCCTTCTTCCACGAGTATGTTCTGGAAGACTTGGATTGGGTCCTTGGTGCGGCGATATTCCTCGATCTCACCCTTGCTGCGATAGGTGTTGTCGGGGTCGGCGACGGAGTGTCCACGATAACGATACGTGTCGATTTCGACCGTGCTCGGCTTTGATTTCTCGCGGGCAAGCGTCAGGAACTTGTCCATGGTCGCGCGCACTTCGTAGAGGTCGTGACCATTGCACTGGCCCCACGGCATATCGTAACCCTCGGCCCGTTTGGCGAGTTCACCGGCGGAGGAGCGCGCCTGACTGGTTCCCATCGAGTAACCATTATTCTCGATCACGAACACGACCGGCAGATTCCATAGGGCCGCGAGGTTGTACGCCTCGTGCACAGCGCCCTGATTGACCGCGCCATCACCCATGAATGCCATCGCGGCTCCCTTGAGCCCCTTGTATTTCACTCCGAACGCGAGACCCACGCCGAGGGGAATTTGGCCGCCGACGATACCGTGACCGCCCCAGAAGTTGCGCGAAGGGTCGAAATAGTGCATCGAGCCACCTTTGCCCTTCGAGCATCCGGTGACTTTGCCGTACAATTCCGCCATCAGCGGTTTCGTATCCATACCAACCGCGATCGCGTGGCCATGGTCGCGATACGCGGTAATCACGTGATCATTCGCGCCCATCAGCGAGCAGGAGCCCACCGCGACCGCCTCCTGACCAATGTAGAGATGGAGGAATCCGCCGATCTTCTTCGATTGGTAGGCGCGCAGGCTACGTTCTTCGAAGCGCCGGATCCGCACCATTTTGCGATGAAGCTCAATCTTCTCCTCGCGGGAGAGATTGGCGTTGATGGGGGCTCGCGCGAAGTCCGACGCTTTTGCGCTCGGAACGGCTTTTTTCTCAGCGGCGGCAGTCGGTTTTTTGCTCACGGAAGATCGTTCGTTTGATGGAAATAGGGCAGTGTTTGGCGGAGCCGGGGGAAATCAAGCGTGGATTCGGTCACCGACGTATACAGCTGGTGAGATACTCGGTTTTTGACGGACCACATTAGATGCGGCGAAACCCTTGGATCAGCCGACCCGACCAGTGCGGCAATCGCGCGCCCTCTTTGCCTTCGTCACGAAATTTTGGGAGCACGAGTTGGCTGATCGATGGCGAGATGAAATTGCTACTGCCGGCTGAGGGCGGCGTGCGCGATGCGGATGAAATCGCCGCGCGTGGCGGTCGCGGCAGCAGCGGGCGCGGGCGTGCCGGCCGGTAGCAGCGCCGTCCAGCGCCCGCGCAGCTCCGGCGTAAGCGGAGCGGCGAGATCGGCCGCGTGACCCGGAAACGCCTCGGTGTATTGGCTGCCGATCGAGCGCGGCTGAGGTTGGCCATCGGGCGCGAGGCCGTGAAATGCACCGCGGAGACCGAACCATTGCACAGTCGCGAAATCCTGGGAACCTGGCGGCACGTCGGAGACGTAGAGGGTCGCGCTGCCGTCGGCGTGCAGGCGGCGCTGGAGCGCGGGGGCCTCGACTTTTTGCACCGGCGTGCCGCGCTCCATCGCGAGGTGCGCTGCGTGGCCGGCGGCCTGGCCCAGGGCACTCCAGATGGCTTCGAGGCGCAGAGCGCTGAAACCGAAGTGGCTCGCGGAGCACGCGACGGGCACGAGCAGGTTTTCAGTTTTCTGCGGGACGATGGTGCCGTAGGCGATCTGGTAGGGCGGCACGTTGTGGTAGAATTCGCCCTCGTGCGTGCCGTCGTAGCGCGTGCCGGTGCGGCCCGTGCCATGGCAGTTGTGCACGTAGTCGCCGATCGCGATCGCGTCGGGGCGC
>JBBQEG010000403.1:0-4958 GCA_038320495.1 Opitutales bacterium
CACCCGCACGAACTCGGTGGCCAGAAAATCGAGGAGCTCGGGATGCGAGGGCCGTTCCCCCTGAGCCCCGAAATTTTCCGGCGTGGCGACGAGTCCGCGCCCGAAAAGATTTTTCCAAAGATGGTTCACCGTGACCCGCGCCGTGAGCGGATTGGCGGGATCCATCAGCCAGCGCGCCAGGTCGAGGCGGTCGGGCGTCTTGCCCCGGGCCTGGAAAGGATGCAGTACGTCCAATGTTCCTGGATACACCCGCTCGCCGGGTTGCTGGTACTCGCCGCGGAGGTGAATGTGGGTCTTGCGTTCGTTGACCGCGAGAATCGCCGCCGTTGTTTTGGGGAATTCCGGCTGCCGGGCCGCATGCGCGAGAATCGGCTCGAAGAGCTTAACGCCGGTTTCGTCGGCAGTCCGGGCGAAATAGCGCGCAAGCGCGTCGACCTGTTGCGACGTCCGTTGTTCGCGCGTCGTGTCGAACGTGGCGACGATCTCATCCGGCACCGTGATCGGAGTGAGTGGCGTTACAGCCGTGGTTACGGCAAGGCGGAAGCGGCTCATCAAGCCGACGGTTCGGTGCTCCAGTTCGAAAAAGAGGCGGGTGCCTTCCGGGAAATCCTGCGGCGCCTTCAGTTCAAAGAGGATAACGTGAGAATCTTTCGTCTCCGTTCCAATGCTCCAGCCGGTGGTGTTGTCTCCGTCAATCGCCTCCGCCGCCGGTCCGCTCTTGGCGGCGAAGTCCGCCCGCGCCGAGGCCAGTTCCACCTTGTGCAGTTCGCCGTTGGCGCTCTGCGCCATGACGGAAAACTCTCCGAGCGCGAAATCGCCGGCGCGGCTGCGTCCCACATTCATTCCCGGATCCGCCAGGGCTTCGAGGCGAATCCCAGTTACGCCCTTCATCGTGATGGGCGCTTTGACAATATAGCGTGAGCGCAAGGGGTCCTTGGGACCCGGGGTGACGGAATGGTCGTCATTGGCCGGGAAGATGCGCTCTTCGTCTTCCGTGATAACGGTAACTTCTTCCGGCACGAGCACCGTCCAGCGCTCCGGCGGCAGGGTAACGGTACTCTCCCACTCCGGCAGCTTGGTATCGAGAATCGTGGCCAGGTAGGCTTCGAGTGGAGACTCAAGCTTGGCCCGTTCGGATTCCCAAGAGGCGCGTTTCTTATTATAGGCCGCAAGCTCCTCTGGACGGGGAGCAGGGAGATCACGCTCCGCAGTGTTATTAAAGAAGGCGTAGAGTTGGTAAAATTCCTTGTGCGTGATCTGGTCGTACTTGTGGGTGTGACATTCCGCGCATCCCACGGTCAGCCCCAGCCACACCGCTCCCGTGGTGGCGGTACGATCCACGGCGGCCTTGGTGCGGTCGAGTTCGAGATCCGCGCCGGCTTCATCGTTCTTCAAAGAATTGCGGTGAAAGCCCGTCGCGATCTTCTGCTCGAGCGTTGCGTTGGGCAGAAGGTCGCCCGCCAGTTGTTCGATCGTGAACTGATCAAACGGAAGATCCCGGTTGATCGCATCAATCACCCAATCGCGATACAGATAAGCGTAAGGGCGGAGCGTGTCATTGAGGTAGCCGCCGCTGTCGGCATAGCGCGCGAGATCGAGCCAGTGGCGCCCCCACCGTTCGCCGAAATGCGGTGACGCCAGCAGCTGGTCGACCACGCGTTCATACGCGTCGGGACGCGGATCATTGACGAAGGCCTGCGCTTCGATGGCGTCCGGAGGCAAGCCGAGCAGATCGAAACTCAGCCGGCGAAATAAGGTGCGGCGATCGGCCTCCGGAGAGGGCGCGAGTTTCTCCTTCTCCAAGTGGGCACGGACGAAGTGATCGATGGGATTGTTCAACGAACCGGATGCGTTCACGACGACCGGAATTTCCGGCTGCTGCGGCGGCTCATAGGCCCAATGTTTTCCCCACCGCGCTCCCTCCGAAATCCAGCGCTCGACGAGTACCGCCTGCTGCTTCGTCACCTTCTTGTTCGTATCAGGCGGCGGCATGATCTCGTCTTCATGCGGGGACGTCATTCTCAAGAGCAGCTCACTCTCCTCCGGCTCGCCCGGAACGACGACCGTCACGCCATTGCGCTCCTGGAAAATTCCGTCCCGCGTATCGAGTCGTAGCTTGGCCTCCCGGGTTCCTTCATCGGGACCGTGACAATGAAAGCAGTTTTGCGACAGGATTGGCAGGATTTCGCGTCCGAAATCCACCGGGGCCTGGTCCGACGCTCCCATTGCAGTCATGCCTCCGAACAGTCCGATGCCCACCCAGGCGGCGAAGTGATTCAACTGCAGGTGCTTCATCGGGCGCGAGAGTGCGGAGGGTTCAACATGGGGGGCGCGAGATTATGATCTCGGTGGAAACTACACGATTTCCCAACCTTGGCGATACGATCCACGGATTATCGGCTCCGCTTCCGGAAACCCGCGGGCGATCATCTTCTCGCGATCCCACTCAATAACGCGACCCGATCGCAAAGCCAGTACGCCAAGAAGCGCGATTTCCGTCAGTCGCGCACCATAGCCAAAATGGCTGCTCGCCGCCGGCCCGCCTTTGCAGGCATCAAGCCAGTCGCGATGATGGCCGTTGGAGCGGACCAGCGTGGGCGTCGGCTTAAGACCGGGGTCACGCAGGTTCTCGGGAAACAGCCGTGGCGCACCGCCGGCTCCATCACACTGCAGCGCACCCTTTTCACCGATAAAGAAAATGCCTCGCCCGGGCAGCGGAAACCGACCGAGAACTTCGGGTGCCCGGGGCCTCAAGCCGCCTTGATACCATGTGAGTCGGAGCGCCGGCTGGTGACCGCGAGCGGGAAAGTCATAGTAAATCATGCCTCCGTGCGGCGCAATCTCATCGTCCATCGGGCCCGCCCCAAAAGCCTCAACCCGCGAAGGGGTCTCGAGATTAAAGGCCCACGTCGCAGCGTCGAGATCGTGGCAGGCAAAGTCTCCAATCGCTGATCCGCCAAATGCCCAAAAATCGCGCCAGGCCATGGGCGTATAGGCAGAATGATAGGGACGCTTCTCGCGGGGTCCGAGCCAGAGATCCCAATTCATGCCTGCGGGTAGCGGAGGGGTCTCGGTGGGCCTGCCGGTCAGCGTCGGATTCCATCGTCCACCACGCACCCAGGTATGAACCTCCCGCACTGCTCCGATCGTGCCTGCCTGAAGGTGTTCGACCGTCTCGCGGATTCCGACCGTAGAGTGTCCCTGATTGCCCATTTGCGTCGCCCGCCCTGTTTCCCGCGCGACCCGCGCCACTTCGCGGGCCTCCCAGATATTGTGCGTAAGCGGCTTCTCGCAATACACATGCTTGCCGGCCCGCATCGAAAGAATCGATACGTAGGCGTGAAGGTGATCGGGCGTTGCGCACAGGACGGCATCGATGGCCTTTTCCTTTTCCAGCATCACCCGGAAATCCTCATACCCGGCGCAACGGAAGTTCGGCGCCCGGGCGGACGTCAGCTCTTCGATCTCCGCGATGGTCGGACTGCGTCCCCGGGCCAGATCCGTTCCGCGTTGGGCGCGCGGATACGTCTCGAAGGGGTCGGCGACAGCGATGATTCGGGCATCATCCAACTGCAGGAGCCGCCGGAGATTCGCGCCGCCCATGCCGCCACCGCCCACCAGCGCGACATTCACGCGCTCGCTGGGTGGGACATGGCCGACGCCGCCGAGAATGTGCCGGGGCAGGAAGGTGAAGGCAGTGACCGCCGATGCAGTCCGTCCGAGAAACTGTCGGCGCGTGGAGGAATTAATTTTCATGCATGTCTAAACGCGAGCGACATCCCCGCTGTTTTCAAATTGCCGCGCTTCTCGCTGCAGAACTCGCGGTCGGGATCGGGTCGCAGTTGTTGACGCGCCATTCAGTACGCTGGCAGCGGCAATGCCCGCCGCCAGCGAATGCAAGAACGTGCGCCGGTTCATTCCCTCCAAGTTGAGGGCGCGATGGCCGGTCGACACGGCTCAAAACGAACCTTTAAAGCCCAAGGTGAATGAACGGCCGAACCTGCCGTGATAGAATTCGCGCGCGTAGTCGGGCGTATCTGGTCCATATGCGAACTCGTTCTGAATCGCATTGGTCGCATTGCGGATATTAATATAGAACGAAGTGCGACGGCCGAGCCGAAAATCCAAGCTCATATCGAGCTGCATGCGCGGTTGGGGAAAGCGAAAGGCATCGGGTCCCATATCCGGGAATGAAACCGCTTTTTGCTCACCGCGATAATTCCACTTCGTCAGCAACGTGGCGCGACGCACCGTCGCCGTAAAACCCCAATTGACCGACTCCGGAAGGAAGCCGGTGAAATCCGCCAGATCGTGACCGTCGAGCTTGAGCTTCGTGGCATTGGCGAACACCACAACGTTGCGCCCCCAGTTCCCGAAAGGCGCCAGCGAGTGCCGCAGGTTGAACTCTGCCCCACGGACACGGGCCGAACCGGAGTTGAACTTGCTGGTGACGCGCCAGCCGAGGTAGCGCGCATCCAGGCCAAGATTCTCAAGATCCTCGGCGGTCGCATCGATCACGAGATTGCCAAAGAAATCCTCGACCTCCTTCAAAAACACCCCGCCGCTGACCACCCCGCCGTGTTCGGTATAGTATTCCACCGAAAGATCGTAGTTGTCGGCGCTCCAAGGCTTGAGGCCGATGTTACTGAACGTTATCCGACCACGAGTCTCGTCGGGATCGGCGTTCAAATCATCATCCTGATTCACCGTTGTATTGGGTATGATGTTATTGAAGTTCGGTCGGCCGTAGGTCTTGGCATAGGCCGCGCGAATCATGAGGCGCTCCGTCGCGTTGAAATTCAAATGAAGGCTGGGATAGTAGCCGTCGTAGGAGCGCTCGGCACGGGAGGCGCGCTCCTGATAGATCAGGGGCACCTCGTCCAGCGAACCGGCCGCGCCGGCCTCGGGTTTGCGGATCCGGGCGTTGGTCGGAGTTCGGGCGAACGTTCCGTTGGCGT
>JBBQEG010000404.1:0-4953 GCA_038320495.1 Opitutales bacterium
TCTGGCGGGCGCAGCGAAAAAATAAGCGCCAATCGACGCTCAAGGACTTCCACGACGCCATGGATCGCCACCAGCATCGCGCCGCCTGGCGTCTCATCCAAACCGCCAGCCTTTAGCCTCCGTGCAAAAATCCGCCGTGGCGAGTGACGGCTCCGGTGATTTTTGCGTTCGCCATCCACGCGGCGGACCGCATAACACGCCCTTTCCTGTGAACGAGCCGACCTCTCCGCCATCTGCCCCGATTCCGAATGTCCTCGCCGAGCGTTATGCGTCGGTCGCGATGAAGGACATCTGGTCGCAACAGGGCCGCGTCGCACTCGAGCGTGATTTCTGGATTGCCGTGATGAAGGGCCAGCGCGAACTCGGCGTGCCGATTCCAGCGGAAGCGATCAAGGATTACGAAAAGGTGAAGGGGCAGATTGACCTCGCCTCTATTGCGACGCGCGAACGCATCACGCTTCACGACGTCAAGGCCCGCATCGAGGAGTTCTCGGAGTTGGCGAAACGCCAGTTCATTCACCTCGGCCTGACGAGTCGCGATCTGACGGAAAACGTCGAGCAACTCCAGATTCTGCGCTCGTTGAAGCTGGTACAGTTCAAGTGTGCCGCGGCGCTGCTCGCTCTCGCCCAGCAAGCGGAAGCCCATCGCGATCTGATGATCACAGGGCGCACCCACAACGTGCCAGCGCAGCCCACGACCTTGGGAAAACGGCTGGCGATGTTTGGGGAAGAACTTCTCGTGGCTTTCGGCCGGCTCGAGGACCTGCTCGCGCGTTATCCCGTGCGTGGCCTCAAAGGCGCCGTGGGCACGCAGCTGGACCAGCTGACGCTCCTCGGCGGCGACTCCGGCAAAGTCGATCAGCTTGAACGCCGCGTGCTAAAGCATCTCGGTTTTCGCGCCTCGCTGAGTGCGGTGGGCCAAGTGTATCCGCGAAGCTTGGACTTCGAGGTAACCACGGCGCTGCACCAGATCGGCGCCGCGGCAGCGAGCTGTGCGACGACCCTGCGCCTGATGGCCGGGGCCAGCCTGCTCACGGAAGGATTTCAGGACGGCCAAGTCGGTTCCTCGGCAATGCCGCACAAGGTGAATGCGCGGAACTGCGAGCGCATCTGTGGATTCTCCACGATTCTCGGCGGCTACGTGGCCATGACTGCCGCCCTTGCCGGACATCAGTGGAACGAAGGCGATGTTTCCTGCTCGGTGGTGCGGCGCGTGGCGCTGCCGGACGCGTTTTTCGCGGTTGATGGAGCGCTCGAAACTTACCTGACCGTGCTGCGGCAGATGGAAGTTTTTCCCGCAGCGGTCGCCGCCGAGAACGAACGCAACCTGCCCTTCCTCGCGACGACGACGATTCTAATGGAAGCCGTGAAACACGGCGCAGGACGCGAAACGGCGCACGAAGCGATCAAGGAGCACGCACTGGCAGCCGCGAAGGCGATGCGTTCGGGCTCGGGTGATGCCGATTTGTTCGCGCGGCTCGCCGACGACCGTCGGATCGGACTCGGCAAGCGCGCATTGCAAGGGATCCTCGCGGAGAATGCGCGCTTCGTCGGGGCCGCTCCGCATCAAGTGGATGCCTTTTTAGCCGAGGTAAAACCCCTCGCGAAGAAACATCGCGGCGCCGCGGATTATCGGCCAGGCCGGTTGCTCTGAGTCACGCTTACCGGCGGCGGGACTACCATCGATTCAGGATCGCGTCGTCTGTCGTCTGTAATCCTGGTTTTGGCGTTAAAACGGCGGGGTGGTTGTTCCCGAGGAGTCCGACCCTGTTTTTTGGCTTTGGCCCCCGGCGCAGGCGGGCTTTGAATCGCTGAAAGCCCGACGGTGCGATCACGCGGAACCCCTCATCCGTTTCCTCGCCGACGGGTGCGGTCCACATGCCGACGAAAACCACGACCAAGATCAGCGCAAGGCCAACAGCGATGATCAGCAGCGTCTCCATTGGGGAACCTAACATGCTTTTAGCAATATTACCATCGGGTGCGACACTGCCGTTCCTATCAGTCAAAACCCTTAGGAACCCCTTCGGCAGGCGCAAATGCCAGGGAACCGCCCCATGATTGCGGTTTTTCTTCCCTGCTGGGTCCGACGAACGCCTAGGGATTCGTGCTAAAACCGGGGCCGAATTCCACGCAGGTCAGGATCACTCACTCACTTCCCCCGCCCTCGCGTTGGCGGTCCTCAGAGCGGCTTCGGGGAAATTTGAGTTTGCCACGCCCTTACGCGACGCGCTTTCTTTGCCCTTCACGTTCTCTCAAACCTTTATTAAACCTCAGTCATGGCTGAACTCGTAGGAAATGTTTTGGTGGGCCAGTCCGGTGGCCCCACGTCCGTAATCAATGCCAGCGTCGCAGGCATCATCACGGAGGCGCTTAACCATGAATGCATCGAGGAGATTTACGGCACGCTGAATGGTGTGCTCGGCATCCTCCAGGAGGACTTGATCGATCTCGCGTCGGAATCGCAGCAGCAGATTCGCGCCCTTCGCCACACGCCCGGGGCCGCCCTCGGCACGTGCCGTTACAAGCTGAAGAAGCAGCAGGACTTCGAGCGCGTGCTCGAGGTATTCAAAGCGCATAATATTCGCTACTTTTTCTATATCGGCGGCAACGACTCGCAGGACACAGCCGATAAGATTTCCAAGCTCGCTCAAGAGCAGAACTACGAGCTGCGCGTCATCGGGGTACCGAAGACGATCGATAACGATCTTCCGCTCACCGACCACACTCCCGGCTACGCGAGCGCCGTTAAATTCATCGCCACCAGTGTGCGTGAAATCGCCTGTGACAATGAAGCCATGGGCCACGGCGATCTCGTCTCCATTGTTGAAGTGATGGGCCGCAGCGCGGGCTGGCTCGCCGCCGGTGCCGCACTCGCCAAGCGTCGCGATCACCCACACGATCCGCCACACATCATTCTTCTCCCGGAGATTCCGTTCAACCAGGAGAAGGTTCTCGAGGACATTCGCCGCGTGTTGAAGCGTGAGCGTTTCTGCCAGATCGTCGTCGCGGAAGGCCTCGTCGATAGCGACGGCAACTACGTCGCGGCCGATGCCCAGACGGATGCGTTCGGCCACGCTCAGCTCGGGGGCGCCGGCGATGCCCTCGCCGATATCCTCGGTCAAAGCCTCCCGGGGGTGAAGATTCGCGTCGCGAAACCAGGCCTGCTGCAACGCTGCGCCGCCCACGCCGCCTCGAAGACTGACGTCGACGAAGCTTACCTCGCCGGAGAAGCCGCCGTGGAAGCGGCCATCGCGGGTCACACCGACAAGATGATTACGCTGATGCGCGGTGACGGTGAACACTACACGACCGAGACCGGGCTCGCTCCCTTGAGCGAAGTGGCAAACTCCGTGAAGAAGCTTCCTCGCGAGTGGATCAACGAAGATGGCCACAGCATGAACTTCCAGTTCCTTCGCTATGCGCAGCCTTTGATCCAGGGCGAAGTCACCATCCCGCATCACGACGGCATGCCCGTCTTCGCGCGCCTTGAAAAGGTGCGCATCGATAAGGTGCTGCCAGCGTACGAGACCTGAGCACCGACGTGCCGCCAGCAAAAGGCGGTTCGAATCGCGAAGGCGGGCTCTTCAGCCCGCCTTTTTTATGGGCTAATCTCGCGTCCCAATCGGCGTTCACTGCAATTCGTCAAC
Source organism: Opitutales bacterium (assembly GCA_038320495.1). Taxonomy (GTDB): domain Bacteria; phylum Verrucomicrobiota; class Verrucomicrobiia; order Opitutales; family Opitutaceae; genus ER46. The sequence goes on from JBBQEG010000404.1 coordinate 3,651, forward strand.
CGCGTCGCGGGAGCCTGGAGCGAGGAATTCCCAATCCGGCTCGTCGTCATCCTTAATTCGGCATTTCAAATAAACCGCGGATGACACCGATCGATCTGTGAAATCTGTGGATCCAACTGCGTTTAAAGGATCATTGAGCCGATTTGGTTCCGGTCACGGCGCCTTTCGCGTACGTTCACTCTCCGACGCGACCCGGCGCCAGACACACCTGCAGCAGGCGATCATGAACCGCGGTCGCGTCGATCGCCGCGCCGTCGTAGGTTGTTCCCGTGCCGATCAAAACGGGCCATTCGGCCGAATCAGCCGGACAGGTCCCGTGCGAGCCTTTCACCAACGAGGGATTGAGCGGTATCAGATTCATGAGTACACGGAAACCCAGTGCCTTGCGCAGAAGCTTCGCGGCGACCCGCAGCTTCGGGACACTCAATGCCGGATCAAGAAACAGTTCCACCGGATCGTAGCCCCACTTCCGATGGATATCGACGCAGCGCGCGAAGTCCGGCGCATTCCGTTCATCGTCCCAATAGTAATACGTGAACCAGGCATCCTCCGCCGAAAACACGACGAGATCGCCGGAGCGTTCGTGATTGAGACCGGCCGCGCACTTCTCCTCCGCACCAAGAACCCGGGCGACGCCATCAACGCCCTCGAGCGTCGCGCGCACCTCATGCAGCAGCGAAGCATCATTCAGGTAGACGTGCGCGACTTGATGATCCGCAATCGCAAAAACCTTGCTCGCGCCACAGTCGAGCAACTCCAGTCCGAGCTCGTCCTTCACCGTAATCCACCCCCGCGCGCGGAAGATCCGGTTCAACGCAATCGAGCGCCGGACGGCCGTGATTCCATATTCGGAAACGACGAGAGTCCGCACCCCGCGCTGCGCATAGAAATCCATCAAACGCCCCGCAATGGCGTCGATCGCGCGCAAATCAGCCGCGAGTCGCGGATCCGTCGGACCCAACCGCTGCAGGTTGTAATCGAGATGCGGCAGATAGACGAGTGACAGATCGGGCTGGTGCCGCGTTTCGATCCATTCCGCCGAACGCGCAATCCACTCGGACGAAGCAATACCCGCGAGCGGGCCCCAAAAAGCGGGAAATGGAAAGGGGCCGAGCTCGCGTTTGATCTCATCGCGAATCGACATCGGATGCGAATACACATCGAAGACTTTGCGCCCATCCGCCGGATACATCGGCCGCGGCGTAATCGACCAGTCGGCCGTCGAGTACATGTTGTACCACCAAAACAGCTTCGCACAGGTGAACCCGGGACGTGCACTCCGACATTTTTCCCACAGCTTCTC
>JBBQEG010000405.1:0-4952 GCA_038320495.1 Opitutales bacterium
TGTGCGAGTACTACGCGCGCCACGCTACGCGGATTCTCCGTTCAGAAACGCCCGAGGGCGCACCGGACTTCGCCCGCGTCACGTACGAACCTCTCGGCACCGTCCTCGCCATCATGCCGTGGAATTTCCCGGTCTGGCAGGTGGCCCGCGCCGCCGTGCCTGCCCTGATTGCGGGAAATGCCGTCTTGCTTAAACACGCCCCGAGCGTTCCCGGCTGCGCCCTCGCTTTGGAAAAACTCTTCGAGCACGCCGGTTTCCCGCCGGGCTTGTTTCAAGTCCTCCTCATCGGTACCGCGCCCATCCCCGGCCTGATCGCGGAGCCGCGCGTGCACGCGGTCACGCTGACCGGCAGCACCGCGGCCGGAAAATCCGTCGCCGCGCTGGCCGGCGCGGCCATGAAACCGGGAGTCTTCGAACTGGGCGGCAGCGACCCCGCCATCGTGCTCGCCGACGCCGACCTCGACCACGCCGCGGAAACCTGCGCCGTCGCCCGCCTGTTGAACTCCGGCCAGAGTTGCGTCTGCGCCAAACGCTTCATCGTTGTTCGCTCCGTGCTCCGCGACTTTGAAGAGCGTTTCACCGCCCGGATCGCCGCCCGCCGCGTGGGAGATCCGACCGACCCGAAAACCGACATCGGCCCGCTCGCCCGCGCCGATCTCCGTGACGCCTTACACGCGCAAGTCACCGCCAGCATCGACCGCGGCGCCCGCGTCCTGCTCGGGGGCAAGCCGCTGCCCGGTCCCGGCTTTTTCTACGCGCCCACCGTGCTGACCGATGCCAAGCCAGGCATGCCGGTTTACGACGAAGAGGTCTTCGGACCCGTCGCGACCATTATCCCCGTGCGTGATGAAGCGGAAGCCATCCGCGTCGCCAACGACTCCCGCTTCGGTCTCGGCGCCTCCCTCTTCACCCGCAGCCGCATCCGCGCGCGGCGGCTGATCCCGCACCTCGCAACCGGGTGCGTTTTCGTGAACGACTTCGTGCGTTCCTCGCCCGAACTGCCTTTTGGCGGTATCAAGGAAAGTGGATACGGCCGCGAACTCGGCGCCTGGGGCGCCCGCGCCTTCACCAACATCAAGACGGTCTGGGGCGGCTGAAGGCGCACAAGGGCCGTGGTGATATAGACATTCCTGTTTGGTGGTCCGTGGTGATATATAAATTCCTGGCTGTTGGTCCGTGGTGAAACAGACATTCCTGTCTGTTCCGAGAAGCTCGCACTCAAAGACAAACAGACAGGAATGTCTGTATCACCCCGCAAACACAGACAGGAATGTCTGTTTCACTTTCCGCGCGTCGTCACCGCGCCGCCACCGAGCGCGTCGCAACCTGCTCCGCATTGAGCGCGCCAGCTTTCGGGGCCGGGAGCGTCACCTTTCCGGTGGCCGCCCATTCCGTGCCGCGAGCCAAGGTCACTTGAAACCCGAGTCCGTGGACCGCATCGGTCGCGTGACCCAGCGTCGTATGAAAAACCCGGCCATTGCCAAAAGGGATCACCATCAGCATCGGCTCATGCTCTTGTGTGCGGTCCGAATAGGCAGACGCCAGAATCGTCACGTTCCGGGCCGGCCCGCGCAGCCGATCATAGAGCTCGTCTTTCGCATGTTTCCATTTCCCCGGCAGCCCGCGCATGATCGGGTGCTGGGCGTCACGCGTCTCGACCACGAACTCATGTTGCGGTCCATGTCCGCCCCCCGGCCCGGCGGTCAGATCCTTGATCCAGTTCGCGTCACGGAAACGTAGATACGGACCGGACACTTCGTTTCGTCCGCCCCACCCGCCGACGCCAATCATCTCATTATATTCCGGCCACTCCGGGAACGCGTTGTTCGCGGCGTGATAGGAAACAAATCCGCCGCCGTTCCGCACATGCTTCACCAACGCGAAACGCACGTCGTCGGGCCAGCGCTCACCATTATAATTCGAGAGCACCACCGCATAATTGGAAAACTCCGGACGCCATTTCGCCCAAAGCGCGGGCGACCGCTTCGCGTGCTCCGCTTCCGCCGCAGCGAACTCCTGCAGCTTGGTCGCGTGAGTAGCCTGCTGCGCCGGTGTGGCGTCCTTGGGCAGACGCGGAGCAGCGGGTTTCGCCGGCGGCGTCGTTGACACATCGACCGCGAACCGACCGGTCTCTTCGAGTATGGTCTTCAGCAGCGGCGTCGTGGTCGCCCACTGGTGATTGTTCTGCCCATCGACAATTAACACTTTGATTTTGCCCGCCGCCCCCTGCGCGGAAACAGACACCGCGGCCACGGCGAGCGCAGCGATCGTAACAATAGGATATAGAACACGACTTATCCGGGGCAAGGGGCTCATCCCTGGGAGCATCATGCTTTTCGGCGCGGCGTAAATAGTAAGGTTTGCTGAAAAGGGGTGGTGACACCCCTCATTCTCCAGAAAAGGGTTCCGGGCAACGTTTTTGCTCACGCCAAAATTTGAACGACAGACAGGAATGTCTGAATCACACTCCTGATGAACCGCCGCACTTTCCTCCTGGGCGCCTCCACGGCCACCGCCGCGCTGAACCTTCCCACGCTGACCCGCGCCGCGATCCCGGCCACGGCCTCCTTTCCCGCGATCGATACCCACACGCACTTCTACGATCCCACCCGTCCCGAAGGCATTCCGTGGCCCCCGGCGTCAAACGCACTGCTCTATCGTCCCGTGCTTCCGTCGGAATTTATGGCCCTTACCTCCGGGCACCACGTCGTCGGGACCGTCGTCGTCGAGGCCAGCGATCGCGTCGAGGACAACCAGTGGATCCTTGATCTCGCCGCGCGCGACGAGGCAATCGTCGGCTTCGTCGGACACCTGAAGCCAGGCGCTCCGGGATTCGCCGCCAACCTGCACCGTTTCGCCGCCAATCCGCTCTTCCGTGGACTTCGCCTACGCCTCGCCGATCTCAACCGGCTCGGCGAGCCCGCGCATGACACTGAACTGCGCCGCATCGCGGATGCCGGCCTCACCGTCGACGTCCTTGGTGGCGCCGCCACCCTGGGCAAGATCGAGGCACTCGCTGCCGCTTTTCCCGCTCTGCCGATCGTCATTAATCATCTGCCGTTCAAAGACTGGGATGATCAACCGGCCGCCGCGCAGGCCGCTTTGCGAAACGTGGCCGCGCAAAAGAATGTCGTCGTCAAGCTCTCCGAAGTGGTCCGCCGCGTGAACGATGTCATTATCGAAGACCCCGCGTTCTACCGCCCGATGCTGGATACCCTGCTCGATCTGTTTGGCCCCGAGCGCGTGCTCTTCGGCAGCAACTGGCCCGTCAGCGATCGCATCGCGCCCTACGCTACCGTGCATCGGGTGGTCGCGGATTATTTCGCCAGCCAACCCCGCGCCGTAGCCGAACGCTATTTCTGGCGAAACTCCCTCGCGATCTATCGCTGGCAACCGCGCGGCGCCGCTGCCAGCCTGGTCCGACTATAAAAGGCGAAAGGGAAGAAGGAAGGACTCATACTGCGTAACGACCGACCGTGGCGGCCAAACCCGCCTCATCCGGAGCAAGGGCTGTCTACGCCAGGATATCTTTAATGACGTGCCCATGCACATCGGTGAGCCGGCGGTTCGTGCCGTTAAAGTAATAACTCAGCCGCTGGTGGTCGAGCCCGAGCAGGTGGAGGATGGTGGCGTTGAAATCATATAACGTGGCCTTGTCCTGCACCGCTTTCCAGCCGAGGTCGTCGGTCGCCCCGTAACTATAGCCCGGCTTCACACCCGCGCCCATCATCCAGCAGGTGAAGCCTTCGATATTATGATCCCGCCCCGTGCCGTTGGCCTGCATAAAGGGCATGCGACCAAACTCGGTGCACCACACGACGAGCGTGCGATCAAGTTGACCGCGTTGCTTCAGGTCTTGGAGCAAAGCCGCGGTCGGTTGATCGAGGATCTCCGCGTTGGCGCCGTGGCTTTCAAAAATCTCGGCGTGGCTGTCCCAGTTCAACTTCCCGCCACTCGCATAGGCTCCGTTGAAGAGCTGTACGACGCGGACGCCTTGTTCCAACAGGCGCCGCGCCAGTAAACAGTTCCGCGCGTAGTCAGCCTTGATCTTATTCGAAGAATTCGCGCCGTAACTCTCCAGCGTGGCCGGCGACTCCTTCGAGAGATCGCAGAGGCCCGGGATCGAGAGCTGCATGCGACCGGCGAGTTCATAGCTGCTGATCCGCGCCGCGAGATCGGTGTCACCAGGATAATGCGCCAAGTGCTCGTCATTCAACTTCGCCAATAAATCCACCGTCGCGCGACTCGCCCGGTCGTCCACGCCCAGAGCTCCGCTGAGATTACGCGGTGGCTCAACCGCACTGAACGCCGTCCCCTGAAACGCGGCCGGCAGAAACCCGGAGCCCCAATTATTCGGCCCCGCTTGCGGCCGGCCCCGCGGATCCGCGATGGCGACGAAGGCCGGGAGGTTCTCGTTCGCCGTGCCCAACGCATAACTCGTCCACGCTCCCAGGCTCGGATATCCTTCCGATGTAAACCCGGTCGAAAGGAAATTTTCCGCCTGGGTGTGAGCCGCGTTCTTCGCCGTCACCGAATGAATAAAGCAGAGGTCATCCGTGAGCCCGGCCAGATGCGGAAACAAATCGGAAACCATCTTGCCCGTCTGGCCGCGCGGTTTGAATTCCCAGAATGGCCTCGCGAGGTTTCCGATGGGTCCTTGAAATGTGACCTTCGGCGCGTTGGGTGGCGTCAGCCCATGGTATTTATAGAGCTCGGGTTTATAGTCCCAGGAATCTACCTGGCTGACCGCCCCCGCACAGAATATAATCAGAACCTGATCCGCCTTCGCCGGGAAATGGGACGCGCGCGCGCCGAAGGGCCGGCCCGGATCGATCACCGGACTGATCGGGCTGGTCGGGCTCGCTTCCGCCGCGAGCAAGCCGTCACGCGCTAACAGTTGGGCGAGGCCCAAACACCCCGCCGAGCGACCGAGATCCGCCAGAAAGGAACGG
>JBBQEG010000406.1:0-4952 GCA_038320495.1 Opitutales bacterium
CGTTCGTGGCGACCGGTTTGATATAGCTGGGATTTCCCAGCGAATCCCAGGTGGCCAGGGACGTGGTCGCGCCGGTGTCGGTGTAGCGACCGACATAATAATAACCAATGCCCGCACCCCACTGCTGGCGCGTCCACGAGACCGTGGCCGAGCCGCGCCGCTTGGGCGTCGCCCCGCTCGGGGCGTTGGACTCGAGCAGCTCCGTGCGCGGCGCACCGACCCGGTTATACGCATGATAGTCGTTCAGGTAGGTCCAACTCGTGTTGAGCGTAATAGCGCCGACGGCGAGGCGGGGCAGACGGTAGTTCACGTCGATGTCGTAACCGTTCACGAACTCCTGCGCCCGGTTGAAGTAGGTCGTCCGAATGAAGTCGATCGCCCCCACCACCGCCCGCTGGTTACCCGCCACCTGTCGCGCATTGTAGGCCGCGAAGAAATCCCGGTCAGCCTGGGTCACGGGCAAACGCACCACGGACGGATCGCCCTGGTAAGCGGCCGTTCCGCTGCCCAGATCAATGGAGCCAATCGCCTGACCTGCCGTCAGCGCCTGCTGCGTCGCCGCATTGAGTGCCGCGGTGTCGTCCGGAATGCCGCCACCGGAAGCGATGATATCCTTGCGGCGAATTTCCCAATAATCCACCGACACCGACAACCCGCGGACCTTTGGTACTTCGATCACGATACCAGCCGATTTTCCGGTCGAGCGCTCGGGGTTCAGGTTCTGATTGCCGGAGGCGATCGTCCGGCGGTTGGAGGGACCATCGGTGGGCAGACCCGTGACTGCACTGCGGTACGTATCGTTGCTGCCCGTGGCGGTGCGAATCAGCGTGCCGGTGAAGAGCTGGGCCAAATTTGGAGCACGGAAGCCTTCATTATAGGAACCGCGCACCATCACCCACTGTACAGGACGCCAGTTGATGCCGTATTTCGGTTTCGTGGTATCGCCGAAATCAGTATAACTCTCGAAGCGGGCAGCGGCGGTCACCTCCAGGGAATGAACAAGCGGGAGCGTGAAATCCCGGCCGACCAGTGGCACCACAGTTTCCGCATACGCGGCGGCCACATGGCGGTTACCGTGGGTATCGGAATTCGGCGAGAAGCCGAGGAAATCATTCGAGTCCGGATCGAGTCCGCTGCCGGGAGGATTGAGGCCGGCGAAGGGCGGACGAAAATCATCATAGGTCTCGTAACGGAATTCGGCACCGAAGGCGCCACCGATCGAATTGCCTCCCCAGATCGGAAACACGTCGCCCGATGCGCGGAAATCAGCGCTGGCGAGTTTCGTGATGCCATTCCGGATGAAGGACGAGCGAAAGGTCGACTGGACACTTTCAGGATTCCCGTAATCGCCGGTCACGGCGAGAGTGCCGTTCTGCACGGCAAACGTCCGGGTAAATGGGTTAAACGCCCGCGCCGGATCGGTCTGATTGATCGCCGCGATCAACAGGCTCTTGCGAGAGGGACCTTCCTCGTTCTCGACCACGCGCGCCTTCGAATAAAGCAGCGCGCCTTCCCAGTTCCACGTCTCCAAAATCCGCCCGCGGGCACCCAGCACGCCGCGATAAACCGACGTATCAACCCAGTCAGTACGTGTCGCCAGATCGGTGAGGCGCTTGTTGCTGATCAACACCGACGCCGGCGTGCCCGTGAGCCGTGGCGTACCATCGGCATTAGGCGCACCGGTGGGGGACCAGAACCGCGTGCCGAAAGGATTAAAGGGATTCGTCGTGGGCACAATGATCTGCCCATCGGTGGAGGCGGTAATGCCATCGGGTTCGCGATAGGTGACGGACTCCGCCTGATAGAGACTCGCATCCGCAAACACGGTAATGCGCTCATTCAAGTCGAACTCACCCGTGGCAAAAATATTTGTCCGCTGCGTTTTCGGCTGAATGACCCGATGGGCATTGTTGTTCCAGTAATACTCCCGCGTTACACCCGCCCGACTCGGCGTGGTGGTCAAAAAGCGCACGCCACCGGTGTCACTGGGCGCCAGAAAAAACTGCCCGGACGTCGCGGCCAGCGTCGTCGGAATCCCCGCGGTGCGGCCCGCGACGAACGTTCCCGCGGCGTTGACCGTGCCCATCGAGAAATTGCCGTACTCGCTGGTGGCGGAACGAAGATTGAAAACCGTGCTCGTGGGCACGTTCCACGGCGCCGGCGCCCGACTGCTGTTGTCCGCGTCCGCGGCAAAGGAGCGGTCACGCACATACATGGGCTCACGCCGATAGAGGTCCGCCGTAAACATCGCCCGTCCGCGGGTTCCCGCAAAGGTCAACCCGTGGGTCAGCGTCGCCCGATACTCTTCGCCATCACTATAGCGGGTCTGCCCATAACGCAGCGCGAGCTCCGTTCCCTTGAAGCTGCGGCGCATGACATAGTTGACGACGCCCGCCACCGCATCGGTGCCATAGATCGACGAGGCGCCGTCCCGCAGGATATCGATGCGATCCAGGCCACGATTCGGCAACTGATTGACGTTGGTCGACAACGTCGGGACCCCGCCTTCACCCTGACTGATCGGGTGCGGCGCCAGCCGGCGGCCGTTGAGGAGGATGAGCGTATTGCTGGATGGGATACCGCGAAGCGAGATGCTCGCGTTATCCCCGCGTGCCGTCGCGCCCAATGTCGCCGTCTCGTTACCGGGCAAGCCGGTGACTTGGGGCAGGGCTGTCAGCAACTCGGACGGCTGCGAGGCATCGCGAATCTCAATGTCCTCCGCCGAAAAGACGGTCACCGGAAGGACGGCTTCCATTTCGAGCCGCTTGAGATTGGAGCCGGTGACTTGAAACGCTTCCAGCTTCACCGGAGCCGCCGCCGTCGCGTTGCCGGGCGTTGAAGGAGCGGGCGAGGTCGTCTGCGCGGCGGCCAAATTGGCTGCCAGAGCGACGGTCAGCGCCACCGCGGACCATCGGGTTGTAGGAGGGAGGATCATGGTTGGTTTGAACAGGTCAGTGCGATCCTTACGCGTTACGGCAACGGAAGCAAGGGGGCTCGCTGACTGTGAAAACGCAGCCGCGCGCGGCGTTGGCCAGGACCTTACCAAACGCGGATCACCCGATGGCTCCAACCGCATTCGGACAACCCATGTAGCACCAAATCGTCCTACTCGGCCGGCTCCACATGTACCGTCACATCGGTGATCCGGTGCGGTGCCGACGCGATCAAGGCGTCCTTCACGTCATGCGCAATTCCATGCCCGGCCCGCACTGAGAGATCCCCATCCACGCGGATCTGAATGTCCACCAGGTAACTCAAGCCGCTTTTCCGCATGCGCACTTTGTCCAACGCACGCACCCCCGGCACCGCCAGGGCAAGGGCGCGCACTTCCAGCTCAAAGCTCTCAGGTACGGCCATATCCATGACGTCGCCCAAGGCCCGTGAGACCATCGCCACGCCGTTGTAGGCAATCACCACACAGGCCAGCAACGCCGCCCAGTCATCGGCGGCCTCCCACCCTTCGCCCCCAATCAACGCGATTGAAATCCCGATAAATGCCGCGGCCGAGGTCACCGCATCCGTCCAATGATGCAACGCCTCCACGCCCAGCGCCGTGCTCCCCGACTCCGCGCCGGCAGTCTGCATTTTTCGGGAAAACCACAATTTGACGGCGACCACGCCGGCCAGGAGCGGAAGCGTCCACCACTTCGGTGCCAGATGCGGCGTGATAATTTCGCGCACCGCATGCACCGCCACCCATCCCGCCATGGCGAAAATGAACACCGCGACTGCCAGCGCGGCGAGGGCCTCCGCCTTGCCGTGGCCATACGGATGATTCGCGTCCGGCGGCTGCGAGGCGACGCGAAAACCAGCCCAAACCAAGAACGACGAAAAAACATCGAGCGTCGATTCCGCCGCATCCGCGATGAGCGCGTACGTGTTGCCCAGGGTTCCGCCCAGGAACTTCACCACCGCCAAAACCGCATTGAGGACGATGCCGCGAAGGACCAGGGCCGCACTCCGTCCCGCATCGCGTTGGGCGAGGGCGTGCGAGTTGAAGTCTTCGGCGGGCATTCAACGCACCTTGCGGGATTCATCGGCTTCAATCCAGCCGCGATCGAAAGAAAGCCTTCAACGTAGAAAATGAAGTTGAAGCCACAGATTTCACAGATGAGCACAGATCACCAAGGCATTCTGCATTTCGGGCACTTCACGTTGCGGGTAAATGGCGGTCAGGTGCTCCTCGATCTGCCACTCACCGCCTCACTCACTGGCTCAAAGGATAAGCGTTCAGGGTATCGGCGCCGCTCAGGCAATCAGCAATCCATTGACCGGAAGTAAAATCCGATCACCGTGACGCGATCATGGCTGCGCAGATTAGCACTTCGCCGATCGATCCAGTGAAACAGTTTTCCGTTTTCGCGGAAAACCGCTTGGGGCGTTTGTACGACCTCACGGCTTTGCTGAAGAACAACCAGGTTCACGTCATGGGCATCACCGTTCTGGATACAACGGACAGCGCCATTGTGCGTTTCATCGCCGACGATCCAGACAAAGCCCGGGAGCTCATGATCAACAATGATTTTCCCTACGTGGAGTGCGACGTGCTCGCGATTGAAATCAACGATGAGTCGGAGTTGAACAGCATCCTCGCCGCGCTCTTCGAGGCGGAAATCAACATCCACTACATCTACAGCTTCATCAAACGCCCCGAAGGGCGTTGCGCCATTGCGATCAATGCCGAGGACGGCGATGTCGCTGCCCAATCGTTGTCGCAGCGAGGGTTCCGCGTCCTCACGCAGCGCGATATCTCAAGGTAGGCGCGGAAAAGAAGAAATCAGAGAAAGAAGAAATCGGAACCAATCAGGAAACGAAACCGCAAGTCCGGCAAAACGGGAAGCCCTCAACCCACGCTGCCAGGTTTCTTCTTTCTCCGTTTTCCCATCCCCGTTTCTTCTTTTCCTCTCCTATCCCTGAACTTCGCCCATCCGCTCGCCTTCGAGCTCGTAGAG
>JBBQEG010000407.1:0-4946 GCA_038320495.1 Opitutales bacterium
CCGCTGGAATTGAGCAACTCGGCCACGATATCCAGATTGGGTTCGGGCGAGGGGCTGCGGACGGTAAGGGTCAACGAACCACCGCCCGTGGTGAAACGAAACAAGTCCATGTCGGTCCCGCGCTCAATGGTTCCACCATCAGAGACGGCAGGACCGGCAAGATTCGAGGCGGTGGATAGCGTGTCGCCGTGATCGTCCGTTGCGAACGGCGCGTAGCCGGAGATCACCGCGAAATCGTCCTGCGTGTTATTCGCGCTGGCGTATTCCCCCCGGCTGAACTGGGTGATGGGCTTGTAGTACCCGACGCCCATCAACGGGGCCCAACTGCCCTGTCCCGTGTAATAGCCGCTGGGTGACGATCCGCCGACGCCATCGTGAAATAAACCAACCGAATGGCCTACCTCATGCGCAACGCTCTCCGCAATATACTTTTCCCCATTCGCCAGCTGGGCCGTGAATGCATAACACGGGGTGTCAGAGTTCCAGCTAAACGAACCGAGATAGGCAACGCCGCCAGCACTTGTATTATACCAATTGGTGGGGCTAATCACAACCCGCACCCCGTACACCAAGTCAGTTGAACTCGTCCGCCGCAGCGCCTCGACACCTGGATCTTCCGTCGTGACGTCGATGGCGAAGGGCGCATAGTCCTCCGCCACGCGCTGCCAGATCCGGCGGATCGTATTCTGTTCAGTGGTACTAGCGGTGGAGGGGGATCCGTCCAGGTCGAACGGTTGCGATACGATCGCGGCGCCGCCGGTGAACGCGGTGTTCCACTGCGTGCCCGACGTCGTGTGTCCGTTGAAGTCGAGAAAGATCACGCGCTGCGCACCGGGGAAACTGTGCAGGCGAAACGCATCGGTGGAATCAGCGCTGGCTATCGCCGTCGCGCTGTTTGCAACCACGGTGGTGGATGCGGCTAAAGCGGATTCGGCCGGGACCGGCCGCGCATCGCAAATGAAGAGCAGCGAACCATCACGGTCCACCGCGAGGCCCTGCTGGTTCTTGAACAACGCACTTAGGACGCCTGGCGCGACCCCATGCGCGTGCGCGACCGCGGGAAGATCAGCGCCGAGGCCCGCAATTGCTTCCTGACCACGATAATTAGCGGGGAGGCGCTTTGGTAAATGATGCTGGGCCTGAGCGCTGACGAGAGATGTTATAGCGAACGCGACCGACACGCGTAAGGCGCGACCGGGAATTCTGGGTAAGGAAAACTGCATGGGGAGTGGATCCCAGTTTCCCCATGCAGAGGGAAGCGCTTTTCCCGGCCCTTATCAGAAGGAGCCCGCCCGGCAGAATCGTTTCTTTCGCCAGGCGACTATTTTACCGCTCTGCCGCAAAAGCGGGGGCACAGATGTTGACCCTGTTTTTACGCGCCACGGACGCAGATGGGCACTCGCGCCGCGTGCGTTATAGCACGACCCCCGGGAAACTCTGGCTCTGAAAAGGAGCTGGCCGACCGACTACGTGCTTCGCGGCAAGACGCCGACCAAAGTGGCCGCCTGAAGTCCACTTTCCAATCCCACCGCAGCCCCAAAAAATAAAACCTACCCGAAACCTACGCCGATCTTCCCCATTTGGAGTGGATTGGCGCCGGTTCTGATCCTTGGGTTTTGGTCCCTGTCTCAAAGAGTGGGCGCCAAACTCGTTCGTCTCTGCAACTCGAATTTGTCATAGTGCGCTGCCGCAGTCAGGCCGACCTTGAGGGAACCACACGCGCGGATAGCAGAATTCAGATCTGATTTTCTCCCGTCCGCGGCTCGCGCTTCTGCGCGACCGTCAGCGCTTGGATAGATCACGAATATAAATGTCCTTGAACCGCATGTTGCCCTGGCCACCGGAGTGCAGCTGCAGGGAGATATAGCCATCAAAGGATTTCGGCGTGGGATCTGTAAAGTCGACGACTATGATGCCGTTCAGCCGGGCAATATAGCGGTTGCCTTCCACTTTCAGGAGGAACTCATTCCAGTCGTTGGGGCGGATGACCGTCTCATTCTCCGGCGCGGGCCAGACAATCCATTTCCGGCCATCGCCGTAGATCCCGCCGGTGTGGCGACCGATGACCCGGTCGATTTCGAATTGCAGCCCTTGCGACACGTTAGCGGTGCCGGGGGCGAAATCAGATCGGAAAAATACCCCACTATTTCCGTCGGCCTCACACTTGAAACGTATCGCGAGGTGGAAGTCTTGGTACTTTTTCTCGGTGCGGAGATAGCCGTATTCCTTCGTGATTCCCTGGCCGTGAATCGTGCCATCCACCACCTCCCACTTCTCATTGCCCACCCTCACCCAGTTGGTGAGATCCTTACCGTTGAAAAGCGATACCCAGTCGGTGCCAGGATTAGGGATGTTTTGGGCCAGGAGAACCGAGCCGGTAAATAACATCGCCGCCAGAACCAGTCGTCGTGCAATCGAGTTCATTCCTCTATCGCTAAGCAAGGGACTCAACGCGGCGAGTCTGAAGTTGATTTGAGCGAAGGGAAAACGAACTTCAGTTAACCGGGCAGTTACTCTTGGGCGCGCTCTGCCTGAGCGCTCAAGTTCTACTTCATCCGATTCCCGCCCGCGTTCGTGCCAATCGTATCACGAACGTACTTACGTCGCGGAATCGGTCGGTCGGCCTCCCGCCGCGGCCGCGATAACGTCCGCAATGCGGTCCGGTCCGGGATACTTCAGCAGGTAGTGATCCGCTCCGAGCTTTTCGGCCCGAGCGACATCCTCCGGGTGATCCGAACTCGACATCACCACGATGGTGAGGGCGTCGAAATCCCGCTGCTTGCGCAACCAGCTGAGTAATTCAAACCCGTCCGTTTTCGGCATCTTCAAGTCCGTGAAAAGCGCGCACGGAGCGAACTCCGGCAGCTTCTTTTGGATGATCGCCGTGGCCGCAAAAAATGTCCGCACGTCCTCGCTGTCGAGAAACGTGATCACCGGATTCTGCACCCCGCCTTTCTCAATCAATCGCCGCAAAAGGAACAGGTCGTCGGGTTCATCATCAATAATGATGACGGGTCGAAGGGGGAGCGGCGATGTCACAGGCGGAGGGGATTTGCGTTGTAGAAGGGTCGACGTTTCCGCGGGGCCGGACTCGGTCAGGCCAGGCACGTTTTGAATTCTTCCGTGAGCTCAGAGCGGACAAGATTCTTTCCGATAAATACCAGAGTGTTCTGACGCGGCGCGCCGCTCCATTCACGATCGAACTTCGCGTCAAAAAGCATGTGCACGCCTTGGAACACCAGTCGCTTGGTCGAGCCTTTCACCGCCAGAACGCCTTTCATGCGATAAATATCGCCGCCTTTTTCGCGCAACAGCGTGCTGATCCAATCGTTGAGCCGTTTGCCGTCAAGTTCGCCGGGCTCGCTAATGCCGACTGATGTTACGGCTTCGCTATGCTCGTGCGCCGCATGAAAATCCTGCTGCCAGACAGGCTTGGAAACGTCGTCTCCGACAGTGATGTGCAACGGGTCGTGACCGCAGGACTCAAACACGAGGTAGTGACCGGCTTCCTCTATGGTCAGCTGATAACGTCCGTTGCCCTCGCTTAACAGCAGTCGATGCAGCGTCGCCCCGGGCTTGATGGTCTCGCCGTCTTTCGTGCGTGACTCCCAATCGGAAAAGACCACCACTGCCGCGTCTCGGGCCGCCGCAATATCGGCGTCCGCCAGTGATTTCACCGGCATCAAGACCACATCGAGTTCGTTGGGGTTGCCATGATGGTGATGTCCGTGGTCGCCGTGGCCCTCGTCATGCGAGTGGTCGTGGTCATGGCCGTGGCCATGATCGCAGTGACCTATCTCGAGCGTGTGCGTGCCGACCGGGAGCGCGTACGCGCCGGCCCACTCGAATGGATACTCCGGCTCGAGGAACTTCGGATCCAACTCCGTCGCGCGGTTGAGATTAAACCCGCCGACATCGAGCACGTGATCAAGATTCACGTCGCAGTTCTTCGTGCGATGGAGCTTCGCAACGCCATTGATACGTTTGATCCGTGACTCGAGGTGATCGAGTTCATCGGCCGTCATGAGGTCGGTCTTGTTTAGCAGAATCACATCGGCAAACCCGATCTGCTTTACGGACTCGTCATCCGTGTCCAAATGCTGGCCCACGTGTTTCGCGTCCACGACGGTGACGATGGCGTCGAGTCGGAAGTGTTGTTTGATTTCGTCGTCGGTGAAAAACGTCTGGGCCACCGGCGCGGGGTTCGCAAGTCCTGTAGTTTCAATCAGGATACCGTCGAGCTTGTCCTTGCGTTTCAGCAGCCGGCCCAAAATGCGGATCAAATCGCCGCGCACGCTGCAGCAGATGCAGCCATTGTTCATCTCGAAGAGTTCCTCTTCACTTTGAATCACCAGCTGGTGATCCACGCCGACTTCCCCGAATTCGTTCTCAATCACCGCGAGTTTCTTTCCGTGATGTTCGGTCAGAATCCGATTGAGGAGCGTGGTTTTTCCGGCGCCGAGAAAGCCGGTGAGGACGGTAACGGGAATCATGCGGGAGGCGCGTTGAGGCGAGAAGTCGAACGTTCGGTTGGCGTAGGAGTCGAGAAAAACAAAAGCTTGGCTGCTACCGACGAAGATTGCAACAGGAGCGAGCCACCGCCCCCCTTCAGTCTTTCGCCCGTTGGCTTGGGATCGCGTGAGCCGCCTGCCGCTTATCACTTCGGTTGCCGAGTGCGATCCGCATCGAGGTGGTAAATGGCGGAGAGCGCCCCGTTTTCCACCAGAGTCTGCACTCGCAAGGTACCAAATATTTGCACCGGTACGTCCTGCTCCGGCTTCACCCCGCGCTTGGTCATCTTGACCGTGATCCACTGGTTCATCGGCGGAACGACGCCGTAGCAACAGAGCATCGAATTCGCCACGAGAAGAAATTCGGTGGTGAGTGCGCCTTCCATTCTCATCGGGAGCATGAAGCCGGTCACCACCACTTTCCTGCCATCGAGT
>JBBQEG010000408.1:0-4946 GCA_038320495.1 Opitutales bacterium
GATCGCTACGGTGGATCAGGGTTGTCCGGCAGATCTCGTTGCGGATTTGCCCGCGATCGTCGCTACTAGATTCGACTTTCTTACTATGCACCACGATTCCTGCTGTGAAGGCTGCTCTCCCGAGCAGTCCACCCCAACGCCCCGCCAAACCAGCCGCGCCGCCGCGCGTCCCCTCGCCGCCCGCGCCGCCGCTTCCCGGAGTGGCAAACCCGCCGCCGCAGCCAAAACCGCCAAGGTCCCGGGCATCCCGCGCGGCCCACGCATCCTCACCACCACGGTGGGATCCTATCCCATTCCCGACTGGCTCGCCGCTCTCC
Source organism: Opitutales bacterium (assembly GCA_038320495.1). Lineage (GTDB taxonomy): Bacteria > Verrucomicrobiota > Verrucomicrobiia > Opitutales > Opitutaceae > ER46. The sequence goes on from JBBQEG010000408.1 coordinate 318, forward strand.
CCAGCGAACAGGCCGTGATCGACGCCACCCGCGTCATTTTCGACCTGCAACGCTCCGCCGGCATCGATCTTCCCACCGATGGCGAACTGTACCGCTTTGATGTCAACCACCCCGACACGAATGGCATGATCGAGTACTTCATTCGCCCCATGGCCGGCGTATCCGGAACGGTGGGACGCAGTGTGGGCGAGGAGTTTCAACGCCATTCGCCGATGGGCTTCCGCCGCAAACCGGCCGGCGTCGTCGAAAGTGCGCTGGGTGAAGGCTCACTCAATCTCCTCGCCGATTGTCAACGCGCCGCCGATGTCGCCGGCGGACCGTTCAAGTTCACGGTCACGAGCCCCTACATGCTCGCCCGCACCCTGCTTGACCACCACTACGGCAACTTCGAGGCCCTGACGCTCGCACTCGCTGACGTACTTGCCGAGCAAGTACGCGGCCTGCCGGCAGCCTGCGTTCAGATCGACGAGGCCAACATTCCCGGCAACCCCGCCGATGCCCCGCTCGCGGCCGAGGCGATCAACCGGGTCCTCGATGCCATCGACAAGGGCACCGAACGCGCCGTGCACTTCTGCTTCGGCAACTACGGCGGTCAGGCGATCCAGAGCGGATCATGGAAGGCGCTCCATAAGTTCCTCAACGCACTGCACACCGATCACCTCGTGCTCGAACTCGCCCACCGGCCGGCCAGTGATATCGACGCCCTCGCTGGGATTGACGACCGCATCTCGCTCGGAATCGGCGTCGTCGACATCAAGGTGAACCATATTGAAACCCCTGACCAAATCGCCGGGCGCATTGCGGCCGTCGAGAAGAAGGTCGGCGAAGGTCGCGTGAAGTGGGTTCACCCCGACTGCGGTTTCTGGATGTTGAAACGGTCGATCGCGGACCGCAAAATGGAAGCGCTCGTCAAGGGCCGCGACCTCTACCTCGGCCGCTAAACGCGACACCCGGCCGGGCTCTCGAAACAGGGCGCAGGGCAGGTCACCGACCTGCCCTTTTCTGTGCCCGCAGCCAACGCCGCAGCGAGCGACTGACGGTAACCAATGAACAACTACAAAGCTTCGTCGTGCTATTGGCGGCGTGCCTTCAGCCGCTCATTCGCGGGCGCCACATCCTTTAGCACCTGCGCCGCGACGGTCCGCAGATGGGCGGCGAATGCTGGACTGATTCCCGGAGGCACAAACGCCAGATTCTCGGGCGATTCATCAAACAGAAATCCATACCAGACGAGCGCGCCAAGATATTCTCCCGCCACATTGGCGTGGTTGGCGTCTTTGCCCAGCTTCCCCGCGAGCCACCGGTAGCCCACGTGCAATGAATTCGTTTGGTCCGGCAATTTCGGACTATGCGCGGTCTTCTCATCGAAGGTCGGATCGGGCTTATAACCCCAAACAGGATCCGAATCGACGCGCCAAAACGCATCACCGCTCGGAATCACTCGTACGCCGAGCTTTTGGGCAACCTGCCAATACGCCGCCCGCGATCGTTCCCACATCTCGCGCTGGTTCCCGGCGTTTACGCCTCCGCCGATCTCACCAAACTTGTTCGCATCGACGCGATAAGCCCACGTCTGGTGCATCACAATTTCAGCACCTGGCTGGATGCGGGTCAGATGCGCATGCAGCTTGTCTGCAAACGGCTGATACTTCGCCGGGTCCGACGAATGCAACGAATACTGCTGCACGGTGATCACGTCCCACGTGCCGCCTGCAATATTATCATGGAGCGATTTTCCGCCGTAGATCTTTCCCTTGGGGTCATCCGGATTCAGCTGCAACGCCTCGACGGCATTCCAGTGCCGCTCAAAGGAACAGCCCCCGGTCTGCGCCTTACCCATGATGAGTTCGTGACCGCCCGCTTTCGCGAGATCCGGCAGATAACGGGTCGCGTTGTTCGAAAAGCTATTGCCAATCACGAACAGCCGCAGGGTGCGCGCTCCGCAAACGGAAGCGAGAACCGCGAAGGCAACGAAGACCGGTAGGATCCGACGGAGGCGGGAACGGGAAAGCATGGGAATATAAAAGCACGGCGGCGCCTGGCGCTCAATGGTGGAATTCGGGGCAGAGTGACGTCGTCGCAACCGCAGGACGACACACGCGCGCGGGCCCTACGCGCGAACCAAGCCCATCCGATTGCAATGCAGGGCCCGAGAGTTCGCTCGCGGCCTGCCTGCGCACCTAGCTGCTTTCCACTTTTCCGCTTTTCCGCTTTTCCGACTAGCGACTCGCCGTCGCGTCGCCCTTCATTTCCTTCATCATCGACAGCAACCGGGTCACCATCTTGGGCGCGGCCTCTAACTCCACGCGGTTGGTGCCTAGCCAGGATTCGTATCCACCCAGCTTATGCTGCTCGACCGTCGGCATGTAGCCATACGCGCCGTTCGCAATGGAGATCGTAAACGTTTTCGGCATCGGGGTGCGGGCTTTGAGCTCCAACCCAATTTCCACCAGCGTCTCGATGGGCGTTGCCGCAATTCCGAGATCGCCCACCCGGAAGGCCTGAATTGGCACGCGCAGCGAGGTCGCATTCACTGCCCGCACCACACTGCGGGCGTAGGAGAGCTCGTTGGTGTGCCAGGGTTTTTCGCCCGGTGCCCGCGGCTTTTCCAGTAGCTGCTTGGCATACGCCACCATCTCCGGCGTGGGACGTCGCGGCTCCAATGCGATCTCTTCATAGCGCGCATCGAGCTTCACCCAATCTTGATACTGCACACTTTGATACGCGCGATAAACTTCGGCGGCCACCGCATTGCCCACCCGATTCATTTTCTCATAAGGCGCGACTCCAGGCCCGCGATTGCGGAAGTTGATATTGTTGATATCACCACTCGTGCCGTTCGACATGATCCCAACAAACGCCGGATCACTTTTGTCGCCGCCTACCATCTCGCCCAGGCGGCGATCGAAGACGCCGAAGTAATCACCGGAAATGACGCCAATCGGAATGCCTCCCACGTAATGCAACGAATAGTTCGCCAGCACCGCAATGGGCCGGCCGGTGGTCGATTGCACCGAGATAAATGAGATCTCCGGATCGATCGGCCCCGCCGGCTTGATCAACTCGGCTGGATTGGACGGCGGATTCATCCGCACCGTATCCACGCCACCGAAGGGGTTGCGACGATTCTCCTCGGATTTCACAAACCAGCGACGGTTGAAAACCTGGTTCGGCTCGCTCCCCGATCCCCACCCAATCTTCGCTGGCTCCAGGCGATTGATCGCGGTGCGTACACTGTCGGAGACGCGCCGCGCGATGAAAGACTGGTAGGTCGTCAGCGTGGGCGTCGTTCCCGGAAATCCATCGCGGATCTCCCCTGCCGCCGTGTCGGACCGCTCGCGCGCGGAACCGCCGGAATGCGTATGCGTCGACGCAATCAGCACATGCGACCGCGGCAGCCCCGTTGCCTCCGTAATCAGCCGCTTCGCTTCGTCACATACAATCTGGGGCACGCCGACATTATCGACCAGGACAAACGCAAGGCGCGTCGACCCGTCGTCGAGCACCAGCGTACGCGCATAGAGCGGATCATGCACATGCTTGGCGGGCGTCGGGTTGAAGCTGCCGACAATCAATATACCAAGATCCGGTGTAATGTCAGCCCGATCCGCGCCCGCGAGAAACTCACGTTTCACCGGGTCGGCGCCAAAGGCAGTCAGGTTTATAAAGGCGCCCGCAAGGAGCAGCCGGAGGGAAATGAGCGTTTTCATGGGGAAAATAAATAGACGAGAACCAAGAAGGATTAATTAATCAGCCGTACGTGACCGCCGTAGTCGCGATCAAACTCAGTCACCACTTTTCAAATACGCGACAAGTGCGGAGAGATCCTCTTTCGCCATCGTCTGCTCGAGTCCATCCGGCATGAGCGAAACCCCGGACGCGTTCATGGTTGCGATGTTCCTCCGCAGGATCGTCTCCTCTGTGCCGAAGGCCGTCCGCAACGTGAGACTACTCTCCGTCTCACCCGCGAGCCATCCGGTTGCCGACCGGCCGTCATGCGTCGTGAGTGAAAGGGTCTGATAATTGGGCGCTACTTCGTAATTCGGCACCAGAATATGGAGCAGAATGGCATCGGCCGGCTGATTACGAATCCCCGTGAGATCCGGTCCTACCTTGCCACCAACGCCCTGGAACGTGTGACACGCGGAACAGGCCCGCAGGTACGCGTCCTTGCCGCGGGCGATGTCGGTGTTGAGCGCGAGTCCTTCCCGATAGGTGCGATAAACCTGCATGCGGTCACCGCCCTCGAGATCCTTGAAAATCTCCTCCGCGTTCTTTTTCACGTCCGCGTTGGCGTGCTTCATCAACTGGGTTCGCCGCACCGAGGAGATTTCCGGCGCTGCCACCACCCCGGCCCGGATGGCGCCGAACAACACGTCGATGAGCTGCGGTTTGGAGGTGAGCGTGGCGATCACGGCCTCACGCACCTGAGGCGTATAACGCGTCCAGTTTTCCTTCGCGATCAACAGCGTGCCACCCCGCGGATCACCGAGACGTTCGAGTGCACGGACCGCCTGCAACTGAAGCCCCGGGGGATGCCGCGCATCGAGCAATTTGCCCAGGGCGGGACTCGCAAAGTTATAGTCACTATAGCCCAACAGCGACACCGCGGTCACCCGCTCAGCCGTA
>JBBQEG010000409.1:0-4929 GCA_038320495.1 Opitutales bacterium
CCGCCCGTCCCGCCGATCCCAAGGTGGTCGCCAAAGGCGCCGAGGCCATGATCGCGCCCGCGCGAGAATAGCCAGCCGCTCACGTCGCGTCCGTCATTCGGCATGCCGTTCCAACACCAGAGTGAAAGCGTATAGCGGTCCTCGATCTCGGGCAGGCGGGCCACCAGGCGACCGCCGACGAAGTGCGGGGAGCGGTTCTTCTCGCCAAGCCCGCAAAACGCTTCTGAGCGCGGTCCCTCCAAGTAATAAGTCACCTCGCGCTCGTACAGCGCATCGCGGTTGTTTCCACTCGCATCCACGGCGAGCGGACCGTTGAACTCATTCAGCCTCCACCAGGCCACCGGCTTTAGGCCAGCGATCGTTCGCGCGGCGGGTCCCTGGCTGAGGCTGACATCGCGACGCGTCTTCCCGGTTACTTGCTCCAGGAGGCTGACGGCCGATTCGGTGATCTTGGGTTCCGCCATGACTTCAAGGCCGGCCGACCGGGCTGCCCACGTGTTGTAGCCGCCGAAAAGATGTTGCTCGGGCGGTGGGATGTAGCCGTCGCCGCCGTTCGCCAGGTCGAAAACGATGGTTTGTGGCAGTGGGCTGGCGGCTTTGATTTTCAGGCCGGTGATCGCGTACGTCTCGGTCGGCGTTGTCGCGAGGGCGATGTCGCCGATGCGCAACGCCTGGACCACGACCTCCGTCTGTTTGCGTTCGTTCAGATAGATCTGCTCGCGGGCGTAGACCTCGGTGGTGTCTTTCGGCAGTCGATCGCCCATCGCCGCGACGATGCGCTGCGCCCATTCGAGTCGCTGCTTGTCGGGGACGCGATAGTTCAGAACCATGCGCTGCTCGGCCATCGCAAGGTCGACGTCATCGCGATAAGAGATTTCAGCGTAGGCGGTGGCGGCGAGGCCAACGAGTCCCATGGCGTACTCTTCGATCGTTTGTTTTGTATTCCGCAGTTCGGCCGGGATGGTGTAGTCGACGCGATAGATGTCACCGCTGCAGCCGTGGGACATCAGGCCGACGAACGGCGGCTTGCCGGCCGCAGTCTCAGGAGCGAGGCGCTGTTTCAAGCCTTCGGCGAAAAGCCCGAAGTAGTCGGCGCTGATACTGCGGTCGCCAAAATAGTGCATTGAAAAGTTACCCAACACTGCGATCGGCCGGCCATCGCGCGCCTGGAAGGAGACGAGCGAAAGATCAGGGTCCTCGGGTCCGGATTCGCCCGTAACGTCGTCCCACACCCGACCCGCGTGCATGTTGGCACGAACGGTCTTGTTGCCAAACGGATCCTCGGCGAGGCGATCCGGCCGGCGGATCCAGCGTCGCACCGCTGTGTAGTCGGCCGCATCGGTCTTCGCGAACCCAACGCGCGCCGGCTCGAGGTTGGTTTGGGCGGCGGCGATGGCCTCGACGAGCCGGTCGCGAAGGAACGGCACGTAAGTGGGATCGGCATGGGTGCCAAGGCAACCCATCGAAGACGGGGCGGTGTGCGAGTGCGTCGCGGAAATAAGGATACGATCTGCCGGGATGCCGGTGCGGTCGGCGGCGAGAGCCTTGGCCTCGTCGAGCATTGGGCGCGGGAGCATGCAGCTGTCGACAACCACGATGGCCACTTGGGTGGTGCCGTCGGCGAGCGCGATGGCGCGAGCATGCACGCGCGCCTTGATCGTGTCGCTCTGGCGGCTGAGCATGCCGCCGTTGACGAGGACCGGGAGCTGCGCGGGGGTGACATCGATCACAGCGGCGCCAGCTTGGAGGACGGCGTGTGCCGGAACCGCCATGGCCATAAGGCAGGCCGCGCAGGCAGTGAGGAACGAAAAGGACCGGGGAGGAAGCGGGAGAATCACGGGGCAGGGCGGGTTCAAACGGACGAGCTACAGAACTCCTTGCTTTTCCGGTCCGTTTGTCACGAGGTCAATGCCGGACGACGTAATCGGACAAACCGCTCATCTCCGCTAATCGTTTCCGCCCGGAGATCCTATTCCGCTGGAGACGGGGAAAGCGCGTAACATGATGGATCCGGGAGACTTTAACGCCGTGATCGCCGGCACGGGAAATGCTATAGAACCTACCTCCGACTCCTCCCTCATAAAGGCTCGACCGCTCCGTAATTGAATCCGGTGTCCCGGCGGCTCCTGCCTGTCGTTTCTGTGTATATAAAAATGAGGACTCAACGTGACGGGACAACGCGTTCCGATCTCGGTCGAAAAACAATAGTAATTTTATTGACCGCGAGGTAACCGAATCGTTACAACGTGCCGGCTCGGTTCTTCCCGCCGGGTTGGCCGTGGTCATCGTTTTTTGTAGTGTTTAACCCGTTTTTGCCGCGGGCGTTTACTTATTCCCAAACTATCCGGACGCGTCTGGCGGTAGCGTCGACCTCTCCTATAATGAACTTACTCCCTGGTCTTTTCAACGGGCTGGATCTGACGGCCTCGGTTACTTTGACGCCGATGAGGCCGTTTGGAACGCGTTTTCCCTGGCGTTGCCTTGCGACGGTTCGCGATGCGGTGCGTTTCGGCCTTGCGGTGTTATCACTCCTGGCGGCCACCGTGGTCGGCCACGCTCAACCGGCGGGCACGGGCCGGATAACCGGGAGGATTTTCAATCCTGCGACGCAAGAGTATGTGCGCAATGCGGAGATCACGGTGGAAGGGACCAATATCACCACGTTCTCCCGGGACGATGGTTCTTACACGCTCTCCAACGCTCCGGCGGGCGACCTCACCGTTGTAATTAATTACACCGGTTATGAGCGCGTCACGAGTCAAGTGACCTTGCAGGCCGGCCAGACGGCCACGCGGGATTTCGAGCTTCAAGGCGCCACCTTTGGCGTTGGCGCCCGGCCGAATTCGGGAGCGCCTGACAGTGTCGTGAGACTTGATAAATTTATTGTCTCCAACGAGCGGGAAGGAAACGCAAAGGCGATCATGGAACAACGGGCGGCGCTCAACATGAAAAGCGTCGTCGCATCGGATAACTTTGGGGATGTCACCGGCGGAAACATCGGCGAGTTCATGAAGTACATGCCGGGCGTGGTGATGGATTACGTCGATGCCGATGCTCGCTCGGTGCGCATCAGCGGTCTCGATCCGAAATATGCGGGCGTGAGCATCGACGGCATGCGCATGGCGAGCGCGGCTTCGGCCACGTTTGGCGGTGGTACCCGGGCGTTCGAATTTGAGCAGGCCTCGATCACGAGCATCGAATCGATCGAGCTGAACAAAACCCTGACGGCGAGTATGGACGCCGATGCTCCGGCCGGGAATTTGAACCTGCGCAGCAAGAATGCCTTTGATCGCAAAGGCCGCGAAATCACGGCACAGGCCAGTCTGACGGCCAGTCCCTATGCCTTGACGACGCGACGCACGCCGAGTCCCGGCGATGGCAACCATCGAAAGATTCGGCCGGGCTTTGTGTTCTCCTATGCGGACTCCTTCAAAGGGCGGTTCGGCGTCCAACTCAGTCTTTCGCGTAATAGCCTCTTCAACGAGCAGCTCGGACTCACCCATACCATTGATAATACCAGCACGGCCCGCGGTCCGGTGATCAATGCCCTCGTGTTTCGCGACAACCCGAAGATCACGACCCGCGCCGCCTTCGGCTTGAACCTCGATCTTAGAGTCACGCCGAATCTGGTGGCCTCCTTGCGCACCGCGGGCTCGCATTTCGAAGACGATATCAACGCACGCACTCTGACGTTCCGCGCTGTGACTGCCCAGATCGATCCGTCGTCGTCGCTTACTTATCTGCTCGCGAATCCTTCTCCGAATATCAATACGCGACTCGAGCAGGTGATCGGCCACAGCCACAAGTTCAACGACACGATCACCTACACGCCCAAGCTCGAATACAAGCGCAACGACACCCAGGTTACGCTGAGCGGCGGCTACTCGCGCAGTCGCACGCATTATGAAGATTTTCGTAGCGGCTACATGAGCGGGGCTAACAATCGGATCACGCGGATGAGTTGGACCGCGACGCGCAGCAGTCCGACTTCGACTGACTGGCAGCTCACCCAGCTCTCGGGTCGCCCGTGGGATAACTTGGCCAACTACAACCGCGATGACCCGAACCCGAATAACATTGGTACCGCCGCCCGGAGCGGCCAGAGCCAGGTGTTCCTCGGTTACCTGGATGTGAAGCATACCTTTAACCTCGGGTTGCCCGTCACGGTGCAAGCGGGTGGTAAGGTTCGCCAGACCACGTATGATCTCTCCCGGACGGGCTCGCTGACCTGGACTTACGTTGGGCCAGCCCGGAATCAGCTCGACCCAAGTACGGTCATGGTTGCCCATACCTATCCAGGCCTCTTTGATCCACAGAAGGGGGACAACATCGCGGCGATGAATATTCCGATCACGAATACGTCGGCGATGTATGATGTCTTCCGGCAGAACCCCGATCAGTTTGTTGAGAACGCGTTCAACAATTTCCTGATCCTCAACACGAGTGCCCGGGCGGTAAAGGAGCAGATCGATGCCCGCTACGTTGAATTCAATACTCGCTGGCGCGGACTTCGCCTCAATCTCGGCATGCGCCACGAGCGGACCCGCACGGTCGGTCGCACCTTCGACTTGATTCCGGCGGCGCTGGTGCGCGCGGCCGGTTACACGCCCAATACCACTCCGTTCGTCACGTATCAGTATCGGAATTTTGAACGCCGGAATAAATACGGAGGTTATGATAATAATTTCCTCAGCGGTGGGGCGAAGTTCTCGCTGCGGAAGAATCTCGTGATCCAAATCTCCGGCAACCAATCGATCGGCCGTCCCGACTATAACAATCTCGCGGGGGCGATCGCCGTTAACGAGACGAACCAGACCGTGTCGATGCCCAATCCCGATCTGCTGCCTGAAACCTCGGACAAGTATTATGTCAGCGCCCAATACTACATCGAGCCGGCCGGCACGCTCAGCCTCTCCGGGTATCAACTCA
>JBBQEG010000410.1:0-4879 GCA_038320495.1 Opitutales bacterium
CCGTCCGGGCTCAAGCCTCCGCCCGGAATAATGAAGTGCAGATGCGGATGATGCTGCATCTGGCGCCCCCACGTATGCAATACCGCGATCATCCCCAGGACCGCGCCGAGGAGCCGGGGACGGTCAGCAACCGATTGCAGCGCGGCTGCGGCCTGGGTGAAGAGCAGATCGTGCAACAACGTGGGGCGGACGGCGAAGAGAGGTCGCAATTGCTCCGGCACGGTGAACGTGACCATGAAGTACGGGACCGGCAGGAGCCGGTCGGTCTGCCGCTGGGTCCACTCCGCAGTGCGGCTGCCGCCACAGCGGGGACACGCGCGGTGGTGGCAACTATGATACGCAAACTCGGTTTCCTTGCAATCGGTGCAGCGATAGAGGTGCCCGCCCAGTTCGGGCGTGCGGCAACGCGAGATCGCGAGCAAGGCGCGGCGTTGCGCCGGCGTGAGCGGTCCCGCTCTCGCGGGATCCAGCCACGCCGGCGCCTGCCTGGTGAGCCAGGTGGCCAGCACCGACATTGCTAAGGAGCAGGGTGTCCGAAACCTTGCGGAGGTTACGCGAGGTCGTCCGGCCGGAGGCGGTCGAGCGCCGCGCGGGCCGTCGCCTCGTTGACGGCGGTCAGATGGGTATAGATCAGGGTCGTCTCCAGTGAGGCGTGGCCGAGATAGGCGGAGATCAGCCGTATACTCACCCCTTCCTCGAGGAGGTGGGTGGCGTACGAGTGACGCAGCGTGTGCACGTGCGTGGTCTCCGGCAGTCGCGCGTCCACTCGGGCGACTGACCGATCCACGGAGCCTGCCTGTTACATGTTACACAACAGGCGGACCGATGGGGTCCGCCTGTTGTGAGGTGGACCCCGTCCGTTCGACAGCGGAGCGAGGAAAATAAGTTAGGAGAGACAAAGGCGTTTTAGATGCCTTGGCCGACTCCGAGGAAAGGAGTGAACGGCGTGCCGCAGGAGTCGGCCCGACGACGAAGCGATCAAGCCTTGGGCGCAGCCGTCACGCCCCGCGCTCCCTGATTTATTTTCGAAATGAAACTCCCGGGCTCCTTGACTTACGCCGACTACGGTAAGACGGTAAGCCATGGTTTCAAGGCTATCGAGTAAAGGGCAGATCGTCCTACCCAAGAAGGTGCGCAGCCGCCTTCAGCTACGCCCTGGCGCCACGTTGATTTGCAAGGTGCAAGGTGGTTCGATCGTGCTAACGCCGGAGAGCGCTGCAATCGAGCGACCGAAGTTGGTGACTGATCCGAAGACTGGCTTACGAATCACCAAGTCGCCGGATCAGATCAAGGTCTCAAGCGAAGACGTACGTGCAGCTATGCTCGATTTTCCGTGAGATACCTGCTCGACGTGAATGTGCTGCTGGCTCTCGCGCACACGGGACATACTCTTCACCCGAAGGCAATCGGCTGGTACGCCTTGATTGCAGGGTCGGCGGCGGGATTTCACACGTGTTCGATCACGGAGTTGGGATTCGTCAGAGTCTCAGTCATCACAGGACTGCAGCCAGACATCGCTTCCGCCAAGCACGCTCTCGATGTACTCAAGTTGTCATCCAAAGTCAGGTTCGAACTCATTTCGGATGATTTGGGCGTCAGCCAGTTACCGACCTTTGTGAAAAAGCCGCAGTCGATTACCGATGGTCATCTGTCTGAGCTGGCGAAGAAGAATTCATTCAGGTTCGTCACGCTCGACCGTCGAATTCCAAACTCCGTATACATTGGATAGCGTTTGGCCATGTCGCCGAACTCGGGGCCGATCCAAAGGCGGGCGCGTGAATCGTAACAGGGTTCACCTGAATTTGGCTGGGCGAGCCAGTACCGCGCAGAGCATGGCCGCTCGCTTCGCTTCTGACTGAGTTTCACCACAATCCCCCAACCATTTTAACACGGAGGGCGCGGAGCGCGCGGAGCCGATCTATATTCGATGGCCCGGGTGGCGAATATGATTACCCGGGGGGGATCGAGGCGTCCCCCTCTTTCCGCAGCGGCTGCTGTTCGAGGATAGCCGGACGGGGATAGCCGGACGGGGTCAGGCTGTTACATGTTACTCGAACGCCAGACCGGGCGATGTCGAGATCTTGCCAAGGTTGTTAAACTTTAACTTTGCGCGCCGCAATCTCTCGCCATTTTTGGCGGTTTTCGAAATCGGCTCCGTTTATCAAGAGAAATGCCCGCCATGACGCTCAACCCAGGGCCGCTTCCGCGGATCCCCAATCGACCTGACCACGGTTGTCGAATGGGCGCGACGTAAAGAACTCCGCAGCCGCACCCCAGCGCCCAGATCGCCAAAACAACGCATTCAACCATCACGCGGACCCGTCGGCCATGGGCCAAATTGGATTTGGCTGGTTATCAAATGAATAAACAACGAGGATGGAACCAAGCACAAAGCATCGCTGCCACGGGACCACACGTCATTTCGACGCTACCACTGAATCACAGGCTATAATGAAACGCTTTATCCTCGTTACTATGGCCACCTTCTTGGCCGCTCTGGGCGGCTGCGTCACCGCCCGGACCCAACCTCAGACGTGCGCCCTGATTTTGATCATGGATGGCCAGCAGGTAAGTCCCTCGCTCTCGCAGTTCGAAGCCGTGCAGCGGAAGCTCGGAACGCAGTTCGAGCGACAATCGTTGTGGTTGGTCCACGAGCTCCGCTCCGCGCAGTTGATCGCCACCATCGAATGCCTCCCCGACCTCGATGACGCCACCCGGACAAACCTGATCGTACGGCACATCGGCCCGAATACATTTACGCCGATCGCCGGAAACGTCGCGCACACCACATTGTCGCAACCCGACCGTGAGCATGCTGAGGCGATTCGCGGCTTCACGCGCGCGATGGATATTTCGAATTAAGGCGCAATCTGAACCGAGTCGACTCTCTGCGGTGAATGCGCTCCGCCTCTTCGATGGATCAGCTTCTGATCCGTTTTATACCTTCATCCCGTTTGATAAAACGAAAGATCACTGTATGAGCCGCTCACGACGAAACTCCCTCCTGTTCCTCGCCGGCCTTGCGGCCCTCCTGGTGGGCGGTTGTGCCACGCAGCCTCCAACGGCCAGCGGAGCTCAGACCGTGATGGTGGCGCTGCGCGTAATGGGCGGCCAGGCACCCTCTCCGGAACAAGTGGCCAAGGTCCACCGTGCCATCGCCGAGGCGGTCACCAACGCCGGGCTTCAATTCGCCGACCGTCTGGACGGAGCAGACTACGTCCTGTCGGCCACGTTCATTCCCGAGCCCGGAGATCCGAATCAGGGACATCTTGAGATCAACGGGATCGAGCGGGTCGGGCGCTCGCGCGTGAGCGATGCCCGTGCGACCGAGGCCAGCTTCAACGAAATGCGCACGCAGCTGCGCGCCGTTGAGCGCTGGGCAGAGAGTCGCTCGGCACCGGCCACTCCCTAGCAATTCGTTCCCATTTCAAAGGACCCGAACACTTGAATAAAGCACCGCAGTGAACTCCGAGATCATTCGCACCTTCTCCTCACGAGTTGCCGCCGCATAGCGCTGGCGCAACGCCTCGACCAATTCCCGGCGCGTGGGCGCCGTCATAATTAACGTTAGCCAAGAAGTTCGCTTGCCGATCCGTAACGTTCGACTAGCGTCACGAAATGGCACTCACGAGCGTTTACCTAGCCGAAGAGGCGCTTTCCCTCCCTCCGGATCAACGTCAGCAGTTGGCGAACTTGCTGCTCGATAGTCTTAAGGACGACTCCCGTTCCGATGACGAGTTGCGCGAAATGTTGCAGGCGCGATTGGCAGACCTCGTGTCCGGCAAGGATTCGGGCGTGACCTTCGAAGAAGTCTTCGGTGAGAAGCCGTGAAGGTCGTTCTAAGTTCGCTTTTCAAGGGTGATCTTCTTGAGGCCGAAACTCGCTACTCCGAATTGTCTCCGCGCCTCGGAGATGATTTCCATGATCGAGTAAAAGAAGCCGTTCGAGTCGTAATTAAGTGGAAGGGTGGCGACCACGTCGGACCGCACGGATTTCCGTGCCGCAAGTGCCGGCCGTTTCCGTATCTGGTTTACTACGAGATCAAGGGCGAGAAACTCTACGTGCTGGGATTGGTTCACGAACGCCGACACCCCGATTACCTCCGTGAAGGTCTCAAGCGAACATTGGGCTAAACCAGGTGCTACTTTGTACGCTGAAACAGCAGCGGTGGCTAAGACGCAATCACTGAATCAAGACCTATAATGAAACGTCGATTGCTCATTACAACGGCTTGCCTGTTGACCGCTCTGGGCACCCTCAGCGGCTGCGTCACCGCGCGGACCCAACCTCAGACGTGCGCCCTGATTTTGATCATGGATGGCCAGCAGATAAGTCCCTCGCTCTCGCAGTTCGAAGCCGTGCAGCGGAAGCTCGGAACGCAGTTCGAGCGACAATCGTTGTGGTTGGTCCACGAGCTCCGCTCCTCGCAGTTGATCGCCACCATCGAATGCCTTCCCGACCTCGATGACGCCACCCGGACAAACCTGATCATAGGGCACATCGGCCCCAATACATTTACGCCGATCGCCGGAAACGTCGCGCACCCCACATTGTCGCAACCCGACCGTGAGCATGCTGAGGCGATTCGCGGCTTCACGCGCGCGATGGATATGGCCCATTAATTAATAAGGCGCGGCCTGAGCCGGGCCGACGCTGCGCGATGAAAACATTCAACCTGTTCAATGGAATCTCTCTCCTGTTCCTCGCTGCCTTGCTGCTGTGCGGTTGTGCCACTCCGCCTCCAACGACCGCCGGACCTCCGACGGTGATGGTGGCGCTGCGCGTAACGGGCGGCCGTGCACCCTCTCCGGAACAGGTCGCCAAGGTTCACCGTGCCATTGCGGCGGCTGTTAACGAGGCGGGGCTTCGATTCGCCGAC
>JBBQEG010000411.1:0-4870 GCA_038320495.1 Opitutales bacterium
AAGCCTCAGCATCGGGAGCAGTGGTGGCGCTCGAAGCGCGCCGGGTCGGGGATAATGCCGAGTTCGTGGTGCGCGACGCCGGTGCGGGGCTGCCGCAAGCAGTGCAGGATGCCTTGTTTCGGCCAGTGCGGAGTCAGAAACGCGCGGGTGGCGGAGTGGGATTGGCGATTAGTCATCGGCTGGCAAAACACGCGGGTGGGGAACTTTCCCTCGTGCGCAGCAGTCCGGAAGGCACCTCGTTCCGACTCGTCGTTCCCGCGGTGAACGGGGCGTAAAGCCGCGGTAAACTTGGGCGTGGCGAATTGCCACCGGTGAACCAACTGCATTGAACGGTATCTCCATTATCGTGACGTTTTTCTTCGCCCCCAAAATCCCCCGCACCCTCTCTTCGCGCACCGCGACTTTCCTCGCGCTCCTCCTTTCCAGCGGAGCCTCGCTGCTCGGTCAGGCGGATGGGGCGCAACGCTGGCCTTTTGCAACGCTCTCCACCAGTACTACCGGCAATATTCTTTCATCGCCGGCCGCCGGCCCCGACGGGCGAATCTATATAGGGGTGCAAGTGGGCGCGGCGTCGAGTGCGGCGCCCTCGGGGCGACTCTATGCGGTGCAGCCGAACGGAACGGGCATCTTGTTGTTCACGGCACCCGACTGGATCGATTCGACCCCGGCGATTGCGGATGATGGTACGGTCTATGTCGGTTGCTGGAACGGAGTTCTTTATGCGTTGCGTCCTGACGGCACCAGACGGTGGGAGCTTAAGCTTGGGCCCTTTATTGCATCCTCACCGGCCATCGGCACGGACGGAACGATTTATGTCGGCGTCGGCAGTGACGTGTGCGCAGTGAGTCCGGAAGGCGTACTCAAGTGGAGTTTTCCCGCGATCGATTGGGTCGACTCGTCTCCCGCCATCGCTCCTGACGGAACAATCGTGGTGGGATCGTGGGACGCAAATGTGTACGCGCTGAATCCGGACGGCACCGAAAAATGGCGGTTCACCACCGGGGGCAATGTATCAAGCTCCCCGGCGATCGCGGCGGACGGGACCATCTATATCGGGTCGCGGGATCTAAAGATATACGCGCTCTCCGCGGCGGGATTATTGAAATGGAGTTTTGATACCGGAGACACCGTGGATGCGTCTCCCGTGATTGGGGCGGATGGCACGGTGTACGTGGCGTCGACCGGCGGGCGGATGTTTGCCCTCAATCGGACGGGCGGTGAGGTCTGGCGCTATCCGCGCGCAGACCAGCCGGCATTGAACGCGATTTACTCGAGTGCCGCCGTACGGGCGGATGGTTCGATTATTTTCGGCTCGAGCAACGACACGCTCTATGCCCTGCGCGCGGATGGCACGCTGCTGTGGCGCACCCCCATGGGTGATTGGAGCGATTCATCGCCACTGGTGACCAGCGACTCGATCTATATCGGAGCCTCCGACAAGCGTCTGTATGCTTTCACTAATAATCATGGGGTAGTGGCGACGGACTGGCCGCAGTTTCGGCGTGATCCCCAGCGCAAAGCTTGGACGCCGATCGGGGCTACGAGCGGGACGAGTGGGCGTCTGGTAAATTTATCCGTGCGCACCTTTGCCGTTTCTAATGATAACACGCTCATTGTTGGTTTCTTCGTTGGCGGCAGCGGCACGCGCTCGCTCCTTATACGGGGAGTGGGGCCGACGTTGACGGCCTTTGGAGTGAGCGGGCAGCTCGCGGATCCGCAGATCACGATGTATTCAGCGAGCGCGCTGATCGCGTCGAACGACAACTGGAGTGCGTCTCTGAACGCCGGGGCAATTGCCAGCACCGCGGCTGCGGTTGGTGGCTTTCCGCTGCCGGTGAACAGTCTCGATGCCGCGTTGTTGAATTCATTTCCCACCGGGCCTTATACGGTCCATGTGAGTGGGGCGAACGGTGCGACCGGGACGGCCTTGATGGAGGTGTATGATGCCGGGGGTAGCAGTGGCGCTCGCTTAGTGAATGTCTCGGCGCGCAGTACGGTGTCGGCCGGAGATGGAATATTGATTGCGGGATTCGTGGTAAGCGGAAGCACGCGTGCGGTACTCGTGCGAGGCATCGGGCCCTCGCTAACGGGTTTTGGTGTCACGGGTGCGCTCGCGAATCCGCAGCTGCGGATTTTTAGGGGAAGTCAGGTGATCGCGGAGAACGACGACTGGAGTGTGGCGAGTGGCGCCGTCGCGGTCGCAGCCGCCGCGCAGAGCGTACAGGCCTTTCCGTTATCCACTGGCAGCCGCGACGCGGCGCTCCTGCTGACATTGTCACCGGGTGCCTATACGGTCCAGGTTTCTGGCGTCGGAGGCACGGCGGGCGCCGCGTTGATCGAAGTGTACGAAGTGCCTTGAGGCGTGCGGAGTCGGCTTTCATTCCGTTCGTTCTTGGGGAAGATGGGGAATCTGGGTTGTAGTCGGAGATCACGAACCATGGGCCGTAATGCCGGTATCACCTTAATCCGCCGCCACGATGAAAAGTGACTTTATCGGCGGCGGAACAGATCGGGGAGACGATTGCGACACGGGACAAATCGTGCGAGTTTTGCTCGTGGTGCTTCCTTCTTGAAGTGCGGCGCCGGGCGCTCCCGGCGTTGACGTCCTATCTCGTATCAGGGAAGAGCTCTCGTATCTTAGCCGCTCGGAAGTCGAAAATTTCGGCGAGTTGGCGTCGGATCCACAGGGCCTCGACCAGACCGCCGAGAAAGGCATAGCCGACGTCGTAGGTGATGTGGTCGGTCATGCGCAGGCCGCGACGATGGGCGACCGATTCGAAATGGTGTTCGTGGTGCCAAAGACGATATGGACCGAGCCGCTGTTCATCGACGAAGAATTTTCCGTCACGGACATGGGTGATTTCGGTCAACCAGCGGGTCCAGACTCCGGGTAGGATCCCGATGCGGTACTCGATCATCTGCCCGGCATACATCCGGGCGGCAACGTCGCCGAGAATGCGAAACCGCAGACTCCCGGGTGTGAGCACGTTGAGGTTTTGCGGCGTCGCAAAGAAATTCCAAATGCGCTCCGGGTCCCCGGGCACGAATTGCTGGCGGTGCAAGGTGCGGCTCATGCGGGAATGGAACGTGTCAGAACCACCGGCGGACGCGTCGAGCGTTGTCATTTATTGCGTGACACTTTCCTTCTGAACTCCGGGGGAACCTTTCGGGCAGGTCGCGGGTGATCCAAGGATTATAGGACGCGATCGGCCCGGGTTGGCGCCGCCTGTTTACGCAGCGCGGGGGGCGCGGACTTTTTGGGTGGTGATGATGGCGACCGCGGCGAGGATGATGGCGGAAGCGACCAAGGTGCGAGCGGTGATCGGTTCGTCGAGGATCAGCCAACCGAGAAAAACGGCCACGATGGGATTGACGTACGCGTAGGTGGAGACGCGGGCGGGGGTGCTGTGTTTCATCAACCAAACGAACGTCGAGAACCCGATCAACGAGCCGATGCCCACCAGGTACGCGAACGCGCCCCATGAACGGTGGGACACCGCGCTGAGATTCAGTTGGGCGAAATCGCCATGCCACCAGGCAACCAGGAGGAGCCCCGCGCCACCGCCGAGCATCTGGAGGGAGGCCGAGATGAACGGCTCCGCGCCGTGGCGGGAATGGCGTGAGTAGATTGAGCCCAGCGACCAGGAAACACAGGCCACGAGAATTGCCACGACTCCGGCTGGATTGATTCCGCCGCCGGCGCTGCTTTCCCACGGGGCCGCGAGCCATGTGACGCCCGCAAAACCCAGGAGCAGGGAACCCATCGTGACAAGCGTCGGACGCGTGCCGCCGGGCCACGCCCATTCCGTGACGACGATAAAGAGTGGCCCGCCGCCGATCAGGAGCGCGGTGATTCCCGTGGGGACGGTTTGTTGCGCCCAGACCACGAGTCCATTTCCGCCGAGCAGGAGGAACATGCCGATGATAATATTGGCTTTCCACTGTCGCGTCGTGGGCCAAGGGGCACCGCGAAGGCGGAGCAAGGTGAAAAGGATCCCGCCGGCTAAGAGGAAACGACCGGAGGCCATGAGAAACATCGGCATCGTGTCCATCGCCACGCGAATGCCCAAGTAAGTGCTGCCCCAAATCAGATAGATGGCGGCAAAGGCGAGCACCAAGGCGGAGCGCGCAGGAGGGCGTTCGGACGTGCTCACAGGAGTTATATCAGGCGGTCGGGGAGGAGGGGCATCAAAGCGAATGCCCGGGACGCGCGCGCGACCGGTCCGAGCAAAAACCTCGGAGGGCCGCCGTTCGTCGGGATCAGAAACCGGTGTGCTCATCGCTGGGCATACTCCATATAGCGTGCTGTCGCGGTCGCTGCTTCAGGACCCAACAGTCGCTGCACCACATGGAGCGAGCAGTCGATACCCGCCGAAATACCAGCGGCAGTGAGGATGGCGCCGTTGTCCACGAAACGCTCATTTTCCACCACCTCGGCACCGGGCGCGAGTTCGCGGAGGAGCCCGAGGCATTCGTGATGAGTCGTGGCTTTGAGGCCATCGAGTAGCCCGAGTTGCGCGAGGACCAACGCCCCCGTGCAAACGGACATTGTCAGCTCCGCGGTGCGAACATGGATGCGCACCCATTCCAAAAATGCAGGTTTACGCAATAATGCCCGGGTGCCGAATCCGCCAGGGATGATCAATACGTGCGGCGGTGGGCACTGCTCGAGGGTAAAATGCGGCACGACCTTGAGGCCATTTCGGGCGCGCACGGTTCCCGCGCCGTCGGCCACGGTAAAAACGTTGAACGTATCATGGCCACGCAATTCGTCGGTGACGGCGAAGACTTCGTAGGGCCCGGCGAAATCGAGGACCTCGACCTCATCGAAGAGGAGAATGGCGACGTTTTTCTTCATGATATAACGATG
>JBBQEG010000412.1:0-4862 GCA_038320495.1 Opitutales bacterium
ATTATAAGGTTCGGCTTGGCCGTGGCGGAGCTCGCCAGTAGACCGAAGCCAGCGCTCAGCCCGAGCAGGCCGGTGACTAGCACTCGGGCGAACTGAAGGGGGAGGGAGAGTTTCATTATAAGGCTTTTCTCCGGGAGGAGGGAGATCCTTTGCCGAGTTCACTGGCGCGAGCCGGATCGTATTGCGGATTGGGTACCGGCATTTGCGCGCCGACTTTCTGCCGCCAGGCTGCGAGGGCCGCTTGCAGTTCTTTCGCCCGCGCCGGTTCGCGGCGCGCGAGGTCATTTTTCTCTCCGAGGTCGCTCGCCAGATTATAGAGTTCGAGGCTGCCGTCTTCGAAGAACTCGATCAGCTTCCAATCTCCCCGTCGGATGGCACTGGCGGGCGTGCTATGATGATAATGCGGCAGATGCCAGGTGAGCGTGTCGCGGGTCAAGCTCGCGCGTGGATTCATGATCAATTGCGCGAGGCTGACACCGTCTTGCGGTTGCGTTTTGTTGGCTCGCGCCCCGGCGAGGGAGGTCAACGTGGGATGCCAGTCCATCGTGATGATGGGCGTCTCGCTGGTGGTCTTTGCCGGCACTTTGCCCGTCCATCTCACAATCGTGGGGATGCGGATGCCGCCTTCATAGAGCGATCCCTTCTCGCCCCGCAGGGGCTGGTTGGAGGTGACGACGCGGCCGCTTTGTTCGTACTCGAGACCGCCGTTGTCGGAGATAAATACAATCAGGGTGTTTTCGCCCAGACCGAGACGATCCACGGTCCCGACGATCTTGCCGACGCTCTGGTCGAGTTCCTCCAGGAGTCCGGCGTACTGGGGATTGCTGGGATAGCCGGGCATCGGTTTCCGGTCTTGGTATTTTTTCAGTAATGCCGGGGTGGTGGAGAGCGGAATATGAACGGCATAGTGGGAAACTTGGAGCAGGAAAGGCTGGCCCTTCGCGGACTCAATAAAGGCGACGGCCTTCTCCGTGAGGAACTCAGCCATGCGGCGGGGTTCGGTTCCGCCACTGACCGCAAGAGGCACGGTGTTGCCTTGGATCTCGAGCGCCGTTTGCCAGCCCTGGTCGGTGGGGCTGAACCCGGCGCCGCCGAGATGCCATTTGCCGAAGTAGCCGGTGCGATAGCCCTCGGCGCCAATCCGATCCGCGAACGTCTCGACCTCCAGGGGCAAGTGCGACGCCACCACGGGATCGATCATTTTCGCGTAGGGTCGGCGGTGTCCCGGAATATGTTGAGTGATGCCGAAGCGCGCCTGGTCTTGTCCACTTTGCAGATTCGCGCGCGTCGGTGAACATACCGGACCCGCATACGCCTGGGTGAAGCGCATGCCCTGTTGCGCGAGGCGGTCGATATTCGGCGTTTCGTTATACTTATTTCCGTAGGCACTGAGATCCGCCCAGCCGAGATCATCCGCGAGGATGACAATGAGGTTGGGTTTGGTGCTGGCGGCCGAGGCATGGCTGCCCAGCAAGCCGAGGAACAGGAGAGTGAGGGCAAGCGACTTCATGGTTGTTTGCGGGTGCGTTTTTCCAGGGGAAAATCGGGGGAATCGGTGCGGGAGCGGCTCATTAACGTGTCCAGTCTCGCCACGATGTCGGGGTGACGCCCGGCGAGATTCGTCGTTTCGCCGATATCGTTCGCGAGGTTATAGAGTTCGATAGGTCGGTCCTGAGTGGCGCGATAGGCCTTCCAGTCGCCCTGGCGTAACGCTTGCTGGGGCGCGGTTTCCCAATAGTGATGCGAGCGGGGCTTTTGCTCGGCGGAACGCCCCAGCAGTGTTGGAAGAATGGATACGCCGTCGAGCCGGGCTGGGGTTTTCGCACCGGCGAGTTCGGCGAACGTGGGAAACATGTCTGCGAAATCCGAGATGAGTGGTGATTCCGTGCCGCGCGCAATCTTCCCGGGCCAGCGCGCGATGAAGGGCACGCGGATGCCGCCTTCATAGAGCGTGAACTTCAAGCCGCGCAACGGGCCGGCACTGTTGAAGAACTCAGGGTCTTGTCCGCCGGCGGTGATCGGGCCGTTGTCGCTGGTGAAGATGACGAGCGTGTTCTCCGAGAGCTTCAGCTCATCGAGGAGATCGAGCATCCGACCGATATCGCGATCGAGTCGCGTGATCATTGCGGCGCGAACCGCGCGGGGCTGCGTCTGCGGCTGGTAGGTCTTGCTGCCAGGAAATGCCTTGGGCTCGGGCCACCTGCCGCGGTACTCCGCGAGGGAGTCGTCCGGTACGGCGACTTCGGCGTGGGGAATGGTAAACGCTGCGTAGAAGAAAAAGGGCTGATCCTTGTTCCTGCGGATGAACGAAAGCGCTTCCTGTGCGAAGAGATCGTGGGAATACACGGCGCGGCGGCCACTCTGGTTTTCGGGGATGTCTACGCGACGACCGTTGCGCCAGAGGTGATCGGGATAATACGTGTGCGCGTGCGTCTGATCGAGATAGCCGAAGAACTCGCCCATGCCTTTGACGGCCGGCGAGCCCGTGCTGCCTTCGATGCCCAAGGCCCATTTGCCCACTCCGCCTGTGGCGTAGCCCGACTGCTTGAGCAGCTGCGAAACGGTAAAGTCCTCCGGCAGCAACGGCAGTTTGCTGTTGTCGCGAATGCGGGCGTGACCCGTGTGTTTGCCCGTGAAGAGCACACACCGCGAGGGATGGCAGCTCGGCCCGCCTGCATAGTGCTGCGTGAAGCGCATCCCTTCCCGCGCCATTTGGTCGAGCCGGGGCGTGCTGATCAGCTTTTGACCATAGCTGCCGAGATCTCCATAGCCGAGATCGTCAGCGAGTATATAGATAATATTCGGGGGTCGCGGCGTGTCGGCGGCGACCGCGGGTCCCGTCAGGAAAGGGGATAAGGAAAAGGCAAGGACGAGGATCGCGCCCCACCTTCCTGCAGGTCGGGCATTGATCCGATTCACTTTTTTGCCTTGGCTTTGCCGGTATTTTTCGTCTCGCCACCTTTGGCGGCCAGGTCGGCCGGTCGGGCGTGAGTATACTGATTGAGCGCGGTCTGAAGGCGCTTGGCCTCGGCGGCTGCACCGCCCGAGAGCGCGGCATGCGAAAGCGGGCGTTCTTCAAACGGGTCCTGCGTCAGGTCGTAGAATTTACCGTCGCGATACAGCTTGTGCGTGGTGCTCAGGACGAATTCGAACGTCGCGGTGGGGCCCCCATTACGGGCGTACCAGACGTAAAGCGAGTCGCGGGGCTTGCCGGCCTGACCGAGCAGTTGCGGCAGGAAGCTGCGTCCGTCAATCTTGAGGGTGGCCGGGACCGGGGTTCCCGCCACGTCGCAGATCGTGGGCAGATAATCGACACTCGCGATCAGATCGGAGTTCACGCGCCCCGCCGGAACGCGGCCGGGCCAGTTGGCGATGAAGGGCACATGCGTTCCGCGCGCGGTACCGGTGCCCTTGCCACCTTGATATGCGGCACCCTTGAACTGGGAGGTCACGCTGGGATGCGTGCCGTTGTCACCGAGAAACATGATCAGGGTGTTTTCGCGCAGACCCAGCTCGTCGAGTTTCGCGACGAGACGGCCGATCATCTTGTCCATATAGGCCGTCATGTCCGCGAAGTGCTTTACATCGCGCTGCACCTGTTCGCTCTTCGCCTTCGGATCCCAGTTTCCGCTGTCGGGTGTCGGCTGAAACGGGTCGTGCGTCAGGATCATCGGATAATACAGAAAGAAAGGGCGTTCGCGGTGGCGCGTGACGAAGTCGACGGCGAAATCGTTGAGCAGTTTCGGACCGTACTCGCCATTGTTGAAATCCTTCTCTTCGCCATTGTGCTCGAGTCCCGCATTGGCATAGCGCGGTGGCCGACGCGTGTGTTGCCACAGGTAGGATTCGTCGAAACCGAAGTGTTGGGGCAGGTCTTTCCCGGAGCCAAGTTGCCACTTGCCGCAGATGCCGGTGGCGTAACCCGCTTGCTTGAGCAGGTGGCCGAAGGTGGTCGCCTTGGGATCGAGCAGGCCGAACTCGATATAGTTTCGGACATTATAGATGCCGGTCATCAACTGCACGCGGGTGGGCGTGCAGAGGGGTTGCACGTGACACCGCTCGAAGCGCATGCCGGTGGCGGCGAGGCGGTCGAGATGGGGCGTTCGATACGATTGGCCGCCGTTCGCGGTGACGGCTTCATAGCCGAAGTCGTCGGCCATGATGAGGATCACATTGGGTTTGCGGTCAGCGCCCTGCAGGCTGGCGCTGAGCGCGACGGTCAGGGCGAATGCCGCGGAGATCAGCGAGGGTCGGCGAGAGGAGTGGGGGGAATTCATGGGTTTGATACTGAGTCTTTCTGTTTCCGTTTTCCTTTTTTTGCGGGATTAGCGGAGGTAGTCGAGAGGCTCTCTGAGCCGGTTTTCATGGTCGGCATCGCTGCGCCCACGTCGGTGCGCCAGGCGGCTAGTTTAGCGCGCAGTGCGTGCGCCTGCGTTGGCGACTGGTGGGCGAGATTTCGGGTTTCCCCGATGTCGTCGCGGAGATTATAGAGTTCGATCGCGCCGGTTTCGAAGAACTCCATCAGCTTGAAATCGCCAGCGTGAATCACGCCGACCGGCGACGTGCGCCAGCCTTTCTCATGCACGTACGATTCCAGGTAGCCGGGAAAGTGCCAGTAGATCGCTTCGCGAGCCAAAGAAGCTCGCGGGTTCTTCAGCACGGAGGCGAAGCTGGTGCCGTCGAGTTGATATCCGCTTCGCGCCGGGCCACCGGCAATCGTTAGGAAGGTGGGATAGATATCCACATGCGCCACGGGAACATCGCTCGTGCTTCCGGCGGGAATCGTCCCCGGCCAGCGCACGATAAACGGAACGCGAATGCCGCCTTCATAGAGCGTGCCTTTGCCGCCCCGCAACGGAGTG
>JBBQEG010000413.1:0-4849 GCA_038320495.1 Opitutales bacterium
TAGACTGCGGCTACCGAATTAAGTATAGATGGCCCCCCGAAAGCTCGGTAGGGGCCCTTCCTTGAAAGTGCAGAATTGTGGACCCAGAGTGTGTCTATTGAAACGAGCACTATGATGAAAGCACCCGTGAACAAAAACACGTCGTCGTCCGAACTTTGCGAAAGCCCTCCACGATCGCTGGAATCCGCCGCCAGATACACGGGTGTTTTTCATGTCGACGAATGCGCCCGATTCGGGTCCGACGTTGTATGACCTATTTTTGTTCGGAGGCCGATAGAGTTCATGTTCTAGGAACGGAAGAAGTAGAAAACACGAAATATCGATGATAACATTGATCCGTCGAAGAGGCAAAAACAGATATTCCGCTCAAGCGTCGTGCGCAATTTCGATTCCCTATAGTTCAATATAATTTCCTTGCAGTCGCCTTCCACAACTCTTGTGCACCCACGTACACGGCGGCCGATCGACCCGGACCGTACGCCGCTTGATATTACGGCTTTGGCCTACTTCCTGCACAAGTCGAGGTGGTGGTTAACTGCACTGGCGAAACACCCGGAGACACCTTTTGCGGGTAAGTACAGCACGCTCACGCTTGTCCTCGAGTGGCTGCGCAATCATCCTGAATTTCGCGCAGAACACTACTATGGCCAGCGTGTTCAAGAACGCGCTGAAGAACGAAAATTCAATTCTCGAATTCAGCTAGTGTTGCGGCATTAGCGTGCTGTGCAGATGTCGCAACGGCCTATTGGGTCACCGCTGTATTCCGGCGTTCCGGAGCGAAGACATCAGTAAATAGCACTATTACAACCTGGAGTCACCCTGAACCCTAATCATTTCGGAAAAACGAAGCGTATTCGTTTTTCCTCATCGTAGGCGATCACGCTCATACACCAGTGGTCGAAAAGTAGGACTGGAAATCGCCGCAACGGCACTGCCCAAGTCGGCAATCCCCAGTCGCTGGTAGATTTTGTGCACGAGCGAGCTTGAATGGAGTACGTATGCCATCGCGACCGCCATCGGCACACCAGCGCGAGCCATCTTGGTTATCACGGTCACCCGCGTGCAGTGAAAACAGAGGTGCGGCATTTTGATTTCTTGAAAAAAAGACCACCAGTCTTTAGACGCCATGCGAGGGAGATCGACGAGGCGAACCGCGCCCTCTTTGCGGCGACGCTGCACGATATCAATCAGGCCGGGATGCAGTGCCGTTGCCTTCACTTTTCCGCCTTTAATCCTAAACGTTATTACTTTTCGTTCCGTGTCGATCCACGTTAGCGGCATTCCAGTTTCTGAGATTCGACATCCTTGGTGCATTCCCACCTCGAAACAATCGGTCATCCACTGAACTCCACGCTTTGCCAATTCGCCTCGGATGACCGCAGCTTCGGGCTCCGTGATCTCAGGCTTTTCGTCAACGTCGCCCTTTTCTATTCCGTGACGGCGCACGTGATTGACGTCCACGAATCCCAGTTTCGTGGCCTTCATTAGAAGCACTGAGAGGCACTTGAGCTCGGTCAGCGCAGTGTTTCTTGTCGCCAATTTTCCCGAGCGTCTCGGGTGTGTCGTTTCCCGCCAGGTGACATACTCAGACGGTGTGTTGGCATTGATCTGCGCGGGGCCGAGGATTCCGCGTTCGGCGAGGAAGAGTTCGAGCACCCGGTGACAGCGCTCCATTCGCTCCCACGTCTTTTTCTGACTCGCGAGCCCATACCGCTCTTTCAACGCCTGGGGCGCCCATTGGTGCCACGCACTGTGGTCGAGAATTGGTTTCATCGCTCTCGCCTCTTGAGAGCGCTTGAGCGCGAGCTCGTAAGCCTTCTTGTGATTCGAGGGCTGATCGGTTCGCAACTTTGTGCTGCGCGTCACCCGCTTCCCCGATTTGGGGTCGAGAAACGACATCCAGAAATACGGACTTCGTCCGCGTTTGAAGATACTTACGTGCTCCACTATGTGAGTGCAGCAGAGTGCAGCAGCGGAATCAATCGCTTTCCTGATTTACCTATGAGACCCAAACAGCAACTAACACTTTTTACCTGTAATGTAGCCTCGTCGGTTCGATTCCGTCCGCCCGCTCCATAGGTGATGACTTCTGGCTGGGACATCGTGTTGAACTAATCTCTCGCGAAACCCGGGTGATGACTCCGGCGATTGATCCCGTTGCCGGGCGGGCTCTTGATTCTCAGGGGCGTTTCTTTTTCGGATTAGGATCGGGTTTGGCCACGATTCGTTCTTGGGGAATCGAGCGGGCGAGCCGGGCTTTGATCGCGGCGTGCTCGGGTTCGCTTGCTTGGTTGCGCCACTCGTTCGGGTCCGTCGCGTGATCGTAGAGTTCCTCCGAACCGTCCGCGTAGCGGAGGTAACGCCAGCGGTCGTCACGCACACTATAATGCTCCCCATAAAAGGTACTGACTACGGCGCGTCCCGTCACTGTGGCGGGATTGCGGAGGAGCGGCACCAACGATTGACCATCGAGGCCGCCTTGGGGCGGTTCGATCCCGCAGAGTTCCATCAGGGTCGGATAGAGATCGATCAATGACACCGGCTGCCGGCTGCTCTGCCGAGACGCAAACGCCGCCCGGTCGCGGGCTGCGGGTGCAATCGCCAGCGGCACCCGCACCGATCTCTCCCAGCCTGTCCACTTGCCCCAATGTTGTTTCTCCCCGAGGTGCCAGCCGTGATCGCCCCACAGAACAATATGGGTGTTGGCGGCATGCGGACCGGCGTCGAGGGCGTCGAGCATCCGGCCGATCTGCGCGTCCACAAAATGGATACAAGCGAGGTAGGCGGCGACGGCGGCCTTCCACTGGTCGTACTTCAGCACGGAGTCGTGAGCGCCGGCAGTCACCGCATCGCGGGCGATCTTTTGCGCGAGTGGACTCAGGTCGTTCAGATCATTGGTCGCAGTCGGCGGAAGTTGAATCGTGTCGACGGGGAAGGGCTCGAAATACTTGGCCGGGGCGAAGAGCGGGATGTGCGGACGGTAAAAGCCGACCGCGAGAAAGAAGGGCTCAGCGTATTGGGTGCTGAGATGCTTTACGGCCCAGGTCGCGATCTTGGCGTCCCCCATGGTTTCATCCGGAACATCCACGGGGCCCCAGTCGAACGACTCCGCGCCGGGATGGTCGGGCCGGCGGTCACTCGGCATGCGGTTGAGCGGCAGGATCACCTCGGCGTTGTTCGGTCCAACGCGCGTTACATGGCGGGGACGGCTCGTTGCCTTGGACGGCAGTTCCTCGGGCGTGTAATCGATCGTCGCCGGGTCAAAGGGGCTCCAACGTAACTCCGGCGAGAAGGCTTCGTCAAAGAGGTCCTCGCGCTTTTGGTGGAGCAGTTTGCCGGTCCCAAGCGTGCGATAACCGTGCGCTTTGAACTGGGTGGGCAGGAGAACCATCTGAGGCGCGATGCGACGGATGTCGCTGTCCTCATTGTCGTAAACCCCTGAATGGAACGGCTGGTGGCCGCTGAAGACGGCGGCCCGCGATGGCGCGCACAAGGGCGCCGCGCAATGGGCGTTGGCAAACACCACGCCGCGCGCCGCCAGGCGGTCCATATTGGGCGTGCGGGTTTGCGGATGGCCGCCGAGGAAGCCGACCCAGTCGTTGAGATCGTCGACCGAGATAAACAAGACGTTTGGCTTATTCGAGGCGGCGGCGTGCGCCTGGGGCGGACCGATCAGGGTGACGGCAACGAATGCCAAAAAAGCACTCACCCAAGCCTGCGGAAAGCGGCAGCGATGAAGCAAGGTTGAACTGGAAAAGGGGGTGAGCATGGCGGGGTTTCGAGGGGGTGGGGAGTCGGAGGGAGGCGGGGGCGATGCGAGACCGAATCCGGGGTGAATGTGAGCGGGCTTCATTATATATAAAATAACGCGATGACGGGGATTCAGTGTAATGCCCAGGTGCGGTCACCGGCCGGGGCGGCCCGGTAGTGCGCCTTTCCAACCTCCGCGCCACTGATCCATCAATTGCGCGACCAGCGCCGCTTTACCGGGATGGCCGGAAAGATTGGTGTTTTCCTGAGGGTCGGCTTGGTGGTCATAAAGTTCGATCGCGTCGACCTTGCTATGATCATCGCGCTTCACCCACACGGTGAACCGATGTTGTTCCGTGCGCATCGAGTAACCCATTAGCGCTCCACCGCCGGATCGTGAGGCGTTGCGTGGATACTGGCTGAAGGCGGCGGATTTCCAGGCGCGTTTCGGATCTTCGAGCAGCGGCTTGAAGCTGATGCCTTCGAGGTGGGACGGAAGCGAGAGGCCGGCGAGGTCGGCCAGTGTCGGATAAATATCCACAAATTCCACGATGCCGTTGGTGCGTACCCCGGCATGCTTCATCCCGGGCACGGAGAGGAGCAGCGGAACATTGGTGTCGTTCTCGGCGTTGCTGTGTTTGCACCAGGCATCGTGCTCTCCGAGTTTCCAGCCGTGATCACCCCAGAGAATAATTATGGTGTTCTCGCGCAGACCAAGACGGTCGAGTTCGTCGAGTAGTTTGCCCACCTGGGCGTCGACGTAACTGATCGAAGCATAATAACCATGCTTGAGCTGGCGCGCCAGGTCATCGGGAATCGAGTTCTCGGGAATGCCGTGATAATTGCGTAATTCACCGCCGGGGAGAATTGCATAGTCCGGAGCGCCTTTCGGTCGGAATTTATTCGGCGCGAGCTCGATCGTGGCGGGGTCGTAGAGATCCCAATATTTCTTCGGGGCAACGAAGGGCAGATGTGGCTTCACAAAACCCACCGCGAGAAAGAAAGGCTCCGTTTTCTTGCTCAAGCTTTGCAGCGTGGTGACGGCGAGCTCGGCCACCTTGCCGTCCTGGTAGAAATTATCCGGCACATCCGCGCTCTC
>JBBQEG010000414.1:0-4847 GCA_038320495.1 Opitutales bacterium
ACGTGGCGTGGGCCGCATCGTTTGCCGGACTTTGGCACGCCGGGCGTGCAGGCGAGAACAGATTATCTCGTACACGGGCCGCGGGAGGCGACGGTCTTTCTCACGGCGTTCAAGACGGACGGGAAAGAAGGGCGGCCGTTCTGCGCGCGCACGATGGATGGTGGCGTGACATGGCATCGTATTGGCTTCATCGGTCCGGAACCGACTGGCTTTGCGATCATGCCCTCCACGGTCACGCTCGCGGATGATACCTGGCTCACGACGATTCGGGTAAAGGATCCCGCGGGAACCTGGATCGATGCGTGGCACTCGCGTGATCGCGGAGCGACCTGGCAGCAACGAGGGCGACCGGTGGCGGATGCGGGCGGTACCTCGGGGAATCCGCCGCATCTGATTCGCCTGCGAGATGGGCGTCTCTGCCTGACCTACGGCTATCGCTCACCGCCGTTTGGGCTCCGCGCTCGCTTGAGTGATGATGACGGGCGCACCTGGCAGCCGGAGATTGTATTGCGGGCCGATGCCGCGGTGCACGACCTGGGGTATCCCCGAAGCGCGCAGCGGACGGATGGTAAGATTGTCACGGTTTATTACTATAACGATGGTCCGCAGTCGGAGCGCTTCATTGCCGCGACGACCTGGGATCCAGGTCGCGGTCGCCCTCGATGAAGCAGACGGGAATGAGCCGACAATCAAATCCGGTGGCCGGTGTTTTGCCCCCTCAAAAACTTTTACTTCCTACCCATGAAACCCACGCACTTCTTGCTTATAGCATTGCTGGCAGCGCCATGGTTGGGCGCCGCGCCGGTGGCACCGCTGGCGCCCATGCTCGACTTGGCCGGGGAGGGGCAGGATCCGACGAAGATCGCCCAGCCGTTGCCACCACATCCGACGGCGAATCCAACCTCGCCGTTGATGCTCGCCGGCGCCTGGGTCCCGGCGGACTCGCATGTGATCGATTTTGACGCGCTGCCGCGGATTCCTTCGCGCCATGCCGTGGTGAGTGATGTGATCGCCGCGGGCGGCGACCGGGTGAATCAGCACAATTATCTCGTGCATCACGCAGAGCGTTTTTGGGGGATGTGGAGTGATGGTCCCGGAATTTCACGCGGTTACGGCAAAGTCCCCGGCCACGATAACCCGGGCCAACACGTCTCGTTTGCGACCAGTCGCGATGGCGTCACGTGGAGCCCGATCGAGAACCTGACCGGCGCTCCCGACGCCGGGTTTGGCTGGATCGCCCGCGGCTTCTGGGTTCGCGACGGAAAGCTGCTGGCGCTGGCGAGCCGGTATCAGGGAAAAGGTTACCACGGAGAAGGCCTCTCTCTTCACGCGTTCGAACTCGCGGCGGGCGAACCGCCCCGGTGGCGACATCTCGGCCTCATGTTTGATGATGCGTTAAATAACTTTTCCCCCAAGCGGCTGCCTTCGGGTGAATGGATGATGTCGCGCCGGGACGGACAGCAGAACGTCCATTTTCTGATCGGCGGCACCGCGGGGTTCGACCGGTGGACCTCGTATCCGGCGACCGGTTACAAGGACGGCGCCGAACGTCCGGAAGAACCGTACTGGTGGGTGCTGCCCGATAATAAAAACATCCTGGCGCTGTTTCGTGACAATAGCGGATCCGGCTTTTTGCTTCGCGCCTTTTCCAACGACAATGGCCGGAGTTGGACTACGCCGGTACGGACGAATTTTCCGGATGCAAAATCAAAGTTCAGTGGCGTCAAGCTGCCGGATGGACGCTATGTACTGGTTTCGAATCCGCACCCGAAGCGCCGGGATCCGTTGACGCTCGCCGTGAGCGACGATGGCATCATTTTCAACCGCATGGGTTACCTGGTGGGTGGGCGACACATCGACTACCCGCACGTGATCGAGCGGGGTGGAAACCTCTATATAGCTTTCGCCACCGCCAAGCAGACAGTCGAAGTTCTGCAAGTGCGGGTGGCGGATCTGGCGAAGCTGAAGAACACCCCGATCCCGCGGACGCCATGATTCGCCCAATCCACCCAATGGTGAGTCGCAGGCGTTGGACGGCCGTGGCGTATCTGATGTTCACGTGTTTCGACGTGAGCATCACGGCGACCGCCAGTACGGTGCGACCGAATGGGCAGTTCCTTGCAATCGACGCTTTGCGGCCAGCGCTGGGTGCATATCCAGATTCGTTGGCAAAGGCCCCGTTGGCTCCGATGCTCGACTTGCGGGGGATTGGCGGAGACCCAGCCGCGATTAATTTCAACGAGCTGCCGATCCTCCCGGGAGAGCACACCTTCGTGACCCATGGCAATCTCCCGTGGGGCTTCCGCAACCACAGCTATCTGGCGTATCATGATGGCCAATACTGGTGCATGTGGAGTCACGGCCCGGCGCAGGAAGACCGAATCGGACAACGGGTGGCCTATGCGACCAGCCGGGATGGAATTCGGTGGACCGAGGGACGTTTTCTCTCGCCGGAGCCGCGGGGCTTTGGCGTGGACTCCCCCGGTTTTGGTGAGCGCTCTCCGGCGGGGTTTCGTTATATCGCGCGGGGCTTCTGGCAACGGGATGGAGAATTGCTGGCGCTGGCCTCGCTGGATGAGGCGGGAGGGTTCTTTGGTCCCAGTTTGGAGTTGCACGCGTTCGGGTGGAATGCGTCTTCGGGAAAATGGGAGGATCGCGGCGTGATTGCAGAGGACACGATTAATAATTATCCGCCGGTACGGCTGGAGAACGGCGACTGGGCAATGGTGCGGCGCAGTCACCAAAGGAATGTCACCCTATTGCTCGGAGGCGTGCGGTCGCCGTCGGATTGGGTTACGGCGCCGCTGGCGAAATATGATTCGGGCGACGGATTTCGTCCGGAAGAGCCGCTGCTCTGGACACTGCCGGGCGGACGGGCGATGGGATTCTTTCGGGACAACGGTCACTCCAAGCGCGTGTTTCGGGCATGGTCCGACGATCATGGTCGAAGTTGGACGGTGCCAGAGAAAACCAATTTCCCCGACGCCACCTCCAAGCTATTTGGCCTGCGGACCTCGCGTGGCTGGTATGCTCTGGTCTCGAACGCGAACCCGGCTCCGCTGCAGCGGAACCCGCTCTGCCTGTCGCTCTCGGCCGACGGGGTGACCTTTACGCGGATGGCGCGGCTGCCGGTCCCGACCTCGCCGGAGGATTCGCTCCCGCGGCAAGGCGTGCGGAAGGCAGTTGGCTTTCAGTATCCGCATGCGATCGAGCACGACGGTCACCTGTGGGTCGTGTATTCGCGGAACATGACGACGATCGAAGTCATCAAACTGTCGCTCGATGAGTTGGAGGCCTTTCATCGCACCGGCCAGAAGGCGCAACGCTAAAGCATGCGAGTCGACGTACACTCCTTTGATCTGGTGGTGGCCGAGACGACGCCAGCGGAAATCGCCGTGGCGGTGCGGGCGGCGGGGGAAGGATTACGAGTCCTGCTCGCGACGCGCGGGCATCACCTGGGTGGGATGCTGGCGAGCGGTCTGGAGGATTGGGCGGCTGCGCAGTACTTTGGTGCCCGAGGCCTTTTTCCGGGTTATCACGCGCGGCTTACCCAGCCGTTTGACCGGGGGACGGCGCGGGTGTGGGCGTCGACGATCTCTCGAACTGCCTCCGGCGCCTAGCCATTCAATTTACTTCATGGACATTTCCATTCGCCCCCTCGATGCCCTCACCGTCAGCCTCTATCTGGCGGGAATGCTGGGCATCGGTGCCTATTGTGCACGACGAAGCAACACCGCGGAGAACTACTTCGTGGGCCAGCGCAATTTCCCCGGTTGGGTCGTCGCGTTGTCGATGCTTGGATCCATCGTGAGTTCGACTACGTTTTTGGCGCTTCCGGCCGCGGCCTATGTTCTCGATTGGCGACAGCTGACTGTGAACCTCGTGGTACCATTTGTGGCGATCGTAGCCGTGATCTTTTTCATCCCATTCTTTCGTCGGGCCGGGCTGACTTCGGCCTTCGAATACCTGGGTGACCGGTTTGGACAGCCGGCCCGGCTCTATGGTACGATTGGTTTTATATTTCTTCAGCTGATCCGCATCGCGCAGGTGCTCTTTCTCGTGTCGCTCCCGCTTCAATTTCTCACCGGAGCGCCCATCGGTTGGGTTATCGCCGGCGGGGCTCTCTTTGTTGCGCTGTATACAATTGCCGGAGGCATGGAGACGGTCATTTGGGCCGGCGTGGTGCAGGCTTTGATCATGCTTGTCGGGGGAGTCCTTTGCCTGGCTTTTGTGGTGGGGCAATTACCGGGTGGACTTGCTCAGATCATCGAAGTTGGGCAGGAGCACCGGAAGTTCAGCCTTGGGTCCATGGCATGGGATCCGCATCAGCGAACATTCTGGACGGTATTGATTCTAGGGTTGGTGAACTGGTTGAATATATACTCAGGAGAGCAAACGGTGGTGCAACGATATGTCTCGGCGAAGTCCCTCTGGGAAGCCCGGAAAGCGACCCTCATGTTTTCCGGGATCGCGGTGCCGATGTGGACGATGTTTTTCTTCATCGGAACGTCGTTGTTCGTCTTTTTTCAGGTGTTGCCTGACGCTCGCGTGGCGCAGTTGCAGCCGGATCAGGTGTTGCCGTATTTCGTGCTGACTCACGTTCCGGTCGGCCTTGCGGGGCTGGTGATTGCTGCGGTCATCGCGGCGGCGATGAGCTCGCTTGATTCCGGAGTTAATTCGATTTCGACCGTCGTGGTGATCGATCTCTTGAAACCTCACTTGGCGCGCGGTCGGAGCGACGCGTTCTATCTCAACGCGGCACGACTGGTTGCGGGTATCGCCATCATCGCGATGGCTTTCGGAGCGTTCTCGTTTTCGCAGATGGAGAAGGAGAGCATGAACGATGT
>JBBQEG010000415.1:0-4837 GCA_038320495.1 Opitutales bacterium
ATCAACGACCGACTCCGCCGCGCGGCCGCACGATAAACGGCGCAACCAGCGGTAAGCCGGTGGGAAAGCGCGGCGTGACAGGCTGCGGCGCGACCGGCCGCGGCGTGACGATTCTCACCGAGCGAGACTAGCGCCGAGCGAGGCGAGCAAGCGCTCGTTTTGTTCCACCGTCCCGACTGTTATGCGCAACCATTCGGGCAGGCCATAGGATTTGACGGGACGCACGATGACTCCCCGTTGCTGGAGCTGCTCGAAGACCCGGGCTCCGTCCCCGACTTTGACGAGCATGAAGTTCGCGACACTGGGAACGATCTCAAGCCCGAGAGCCTTCAACCCGCGCTCGAGCTGAGCCAGACCGGCGCGATTCGCCTGGGCACAGCGATGGGCGAACTCATGGTCGTCCAAGGCCGCCACGGCCGCGGCTTGGGCGATGGCGTTCACGTTGAAAGGCTGCCTGACGCGGTTGAGCAACGCGCACAGTTCCGCGCTGCCGTAACCATATCCCACCCGCAGCGACGCCAGACCGAAGATCTTTGAGAAGGTGCGCAAGGCGACGACCTTCCGGCCCTCCGCGATCAACGGGCGGAGATCGGGCGCGTTGTCCATGTATTCTGAATACGCCTCGTCGATCACGCAGACCACGTGGTCGGGTAAACCGCGCACAAACGTCAGGATCTCCGCTTCGGTGTTGGTCGTCCCCGTTGGATTATTCGGAGCGCCCACGCAGACCAGACGCGTCCGGGGCGTGATGGCCTCGGCCATGCGGGAAAGATCGTGACGCCACTCGCGCAACGGCACCTCCACAACCTTGGCGCCGAACAACAGCGTCACCAGCTTGTAGACCACGAACGCGGGTGCGGCCATGACAACCTCGTCCCCGGGCCGCAGGAAAGCGTGTCCGAGGAGCTCGATGATTTCGTTGGAGCCATTGCCCACCACGAATTGCTCCATGCCCAACGAATGCCGGGCGGCGAGTTTTTTGCGAAGCTCAAAGCATCCGCCATCTGGATACAGAGCGCCTTGCTCGAGTGCCTGCTTCGCGGCCGCCACGGCGCGAGGCGAGGGACCGAAAGGATTCTCGTTGGACGCCAACTTGATGATGGTGGCCGGATCCAGCCCGAGCTCGCGGGCGACATACTCGATCGGCTTGCCGGGCTCATAGATCGGCTGCGTCAAGACGGACGGGTTGGCGAGCGACTCAAAGTTCATCCGATGACTCGAACACAATTCGACACCGCGACAAAAGCCCCAAATCATCCGGTATGTTGCGCAGGTTCCTTGGTTTTCTTCTCCTTGCGATCGCCCTCCACCCGCTCGTGGCCGCGGTTTCGATTGAAACCGGAGAGATCGACGGGGCGAAGTTCACCCTTGCTCTCCCGGAACGCTGGAACCGCGGTCTCGTGCTGCTCGCACACGGATTCCGCTCGGAGGATCGCCCGCTAGTGGCCGATCTTTTCCCCGACCAACTGGCCTACAAAACCTTGCTCGACGAAGGATGGATGGTCGCGAAAACGAGCTATCGCCGCAACGGCCTCATCATCGCCGATGCGATCACCGACCTCGACGCGTTGCGCAGTCACATCGCCGAAAAATATGGGGCACCGCTGCGCGTGCTGCTCGAAGGCGATTCGATGGGCGGCTTCATTGTCACGCAAATGGCGGAGCGCGAGCCGGCGGCGGTAAAGCACTATCATGGCGCGATCGCCATTGGAGCGGCCCTTGACCTGCGCGAACCGAACTCCACGGCGGGCCTCACCCTTCAGCCCCGCATCCCGCTGCTCTTTCTCACCAACCAGTCTGAACTCCAGGGACCGAAGAGCTACGTCACCAGCGAGCTCGCGCGCGAAGCGGGATTGGCGCCGGTGCTCTTCCGCATTTCGCGCGATGGGCACGTGAATATTAACCAAGCCGAGCGACTCGCGGCCATCCGCGCGGTGAACGCCTGGATCGACCGCGGTCGCAGCGCGCTTCCCAGTCCGACGTCGACGACTTCTCCGTTTTTCGATGCCACGGTGATGGCCGAGCCGCAGCCGAGCCAGGTGACGCTGCATGAGGACCGGCGCGGCTTTGACGCCCGGGTCATCGAAGTCTCGGCGGTTTATGGCAACGTCTTCATCAACGCGCAACCGCAGGACTTCGCCGCCGTGGGCATTGAGCGGATGACATGGTTTCGACTCACCACCAACGACCTCACGTTTCGCGTGCTCCATGGCCGCGACTTCAACAGTGTGAAACGCACGGAGTGGGTCACGTTCATGAACGCGGACGGTTATTATTGGCTCTCCCGGAACTACGCCGATGCCGCCGCCGCCGCACAATTAAAGGTCGGCGATACGGTGACGCTGCGGCGGTTTGATTGAGCCGCCCAGCAGGCTTTCCCGACGTCCACTCCGCGCTTTAGGAGACCGGCTCCTTGGGCTTGCGACTAGGGACGCGCACCCACTGCATGCCCGCGGCTTCCGCGGCCCGCATCCCGGGTTCCGCGTCCTCAAACACGAGGCACTTTTCCGGCGCTACGCCCATCCGCTCGGCGGCAAGGAGAAACATATCCGGCGCGGGTTTTCCGTGCTCCACGTCCTCGGGCGTGATGACCACGTTGAAGAGCGGCGCCAGCCCCGAGAGCTCGAGCATGCGGCGCACGATCACGCGCGGTCCACCTGACGCGATCGAAACGGGATGCGTCAGCGCCATCCGCCGGGCGATCTCAACGACCGGCTCGATGACTTTGGCGTCCTTTTGCAGCTCGAGGAACAGCGATTCCTTGTGATCGAAAACCGCATGCGGATCGATCGTCAGCCCATAGTGCGCGGCGATCAGTTCGGCCACACGCTTCGTCGGTACCCCGCCCAGCGAATAGAACAGGTCCTCGTCGAGGGGCGCGTCGAGGCCGACACTCCGCATCGCGGTGTCCCACGCCTGATAGTGCAACGGCATGGTGTCCACCAAGGTGCCATCGAGGTCGAAAATGTAGCCGGCGAATTCGCCATTCGGTATCTCCAATTTCATACAGCCCGCCAGCCTCGCAAAAACCGCGGGGCTTTCAACCTTAACCTCGCCCAGGAGGGGAGCTGACCGCTCTCCATGGTCCGCCTACACCCAACGCTTTAACGTCACGCGTAGTTTCTCGCGCGCACGATGGATCCGCGTTTCCACCGCTTTCGACGTCGCCCCGACCGCCAGCGCGATCTCGGCATGCGAGAGTTGCTCGTACTCGAACAACACAATCGCCTCCCGCAAGTCGACCGGCAGCAGCGCGATCGCATCACGCACCGCCGCCGCCTGCTCCGTACGTTCCAGTGTATCCGCGCTGCTGACACCGTCGCGCCCGGCGGCCACCGGCTCCCCGGTCGAACCGCTCGCGGACGCGTCACTCCATTCCTGCAGCGAAACGGTCGGGCGGCGCCGCCACCAGCGCAGGCGGTTGCGGGCGAGATTCACGGCGATGGAAAAAAACCAGGGACGGAACGCCGCGCCGCGCTTGAACGTGTGCCGCTGCTGCCAGACGCGCACGAAGGCTTCCTGCGCGAGTTCCTCCGCCTCACTGGCATTCATTACGAGGCGTGCGATCACCGCTTTCACCGGCAATTCCCAACGCTGCATCAACGTGCCGAGCGCTGCTTCATCGCCCGCCTGGACACGGTGCATCAGCTCCGTGTCTTCACCCGGAGTGATCGTCGCAGCCGCATCGGGCGCCATCGGGTTCAGTGTCGGTGCTGGTTAAGCTGCAGATCCGGCGCAGCGGTATGATCAAAATCTTTGATCTTCGGCAGCACCAGCCCGAGATAGCGCTGGCTCGATTCCGGGTCCATGTGAGCCGCGCACTGCCGGACGTGCGCCGCGATGGCCGACTCACAAATCAGACGCAATTCCTCGACGCGTTGATTCGCAGTCGTGAGGGCCGCCGCGTCCGCCTGACCCGAGGTTTTCAGAGCATTGCGCGCGCGGGTCGCAACTTGAATGTCCCGGCAATGCTCCTCGCACACCACGGAGTAGGAGTCGTGCAACTGCTTGATTGCCGCGAACTGAGCGCCAGTCAGCTTAAAATCCGCGCGCAGCCACTCCATCGCATCCTGTTTCGCGAGCGCCTGCTGGACGGCCCCGTCGCTACTCGCGCGAAAAAAGACATACCCCGTCGCACCCGCCACGATGGCGACCAGGACGAGAGTAAGCATCAGATTCTTCATGGCGATCAGGGGCGCAGCTTGGCCATGACGCGCGGATCGAGTTCGCCCAGGTAGGAAACGACCATCTGCTCGCGGCTCGACTCGAGTTTCAACTGCGCGGCGACATGGCCCGTCCAACCGGCGACTCCGACCGCCACCAAGGCGACCGCCGACCAGCCCGCGAGATGCGCCCGGATATAACCGGTCCATGTATCACCCGCGCGCTGCTGGAGGCGCTGCCAAACCGCCGGCCGGAAATTTGCGGTGGAGGGCGGCTTCACGCGCCACGCGGTGAGTGTTTTGGAGAGGGCGTCGTGGGGATCGGTGGGGCTCATGGCTGATAGTTTCGTTACCCATTATAACCCGAGCGCAAAAGAATCCCTGAAGAATTTTCAAGGGTTTCAGCATTTTCAGGGTTAAAGCCCATGAACACTCACTTATGAAGCTAAAATCCACTCCCACCCTGTTGATCACGGCGGCCCTTCTTCTCGGCTCGCCTTTATTTGCCCAGCACGACGCTCACCACGGCTCCACCCCAAAGGCCGCCGCTGGCGCCAATGCCGGCACGTTAATCAAAGTTACCGAAAAAGATGCCGCCTGGGCCAAGAAAGCCCGCGCCACCTACCCACTCGATGTCTGCCTGACCTCGGATGAGAAGCTCGGCAGCATGGGCG
>JBBQEG010000416.1:0-4822 GCA_038320495.1 Opitutales bacterium
TAATTCGCCGCTCGGAGCCTGCCCGAAGTGCCGTGGTTTCGGCCGCGTCATCGAGATCGATTACCGCCTCGCCGTGCCGGATCACTCGTTGTCAATCGATGCCGGCGTCATCAAATGCTGGGAAAGCGAAGTCTACGGTGACTCCAAAAAGGATCTGCTCGTTTTCGCGAAGAAAAAGAAGATCCCCACGAACGTTCCGTTCGCCTCGCTGACCGCCGAGCAGCAGAGCTTCGTCATCGACGGCGAACCCGGCTACGGCGAAGAAAACGGCAAGCCCTGGCCCAAGTACTGGTACGGTCTCAAGGGCTTTTTCCGCTGGCTCGAAAAGTCCACGTACAAGATGCACGTGCGGGTCTTCCTGTCCCGCTACCGCGCCTACAATCCGTGCCCGGATTGCGGCGGTCAACGCCTCCAACCCGAATCGCTCTGCTGGCAATGGGAAGGCCGCACCTTGCCGCAACTCTACCAGTTGCCGATTTCTGATTTGCTCGCAGCGCTCGAACGCTCCGGCGCAAAACTGTCCCGCGGCGCTGACGAGGATCTTCGATCCGCCCGCGTCGCCTTCGACTCCATTCTCACGCGCCTACGCTATCTCGAGCAGGTGGGCCTGAGTTATCTCACGCTCGATCGTTCCTCCAAGACGCTCTCCGGCGGAGAAGTGCAACGCGTCAACCTCACGAGCTGCCTCGGTACTTCCTTAATTGATACGCTGTTCGTCCTCGACGAACCGAGCGTCGGTCTGCACCCGCGCGACATCAACCGGCTGATCGCGATCATTCGCACGCTCACCGATGCGGGCAACACCGTCGTCGTCGTCGAGCACGATGAAGCCATGATCCGCGCCGCGGATCACATCATCGAGGTCGGCCCCGAGCCCGGCAGCCGCGGCGGACACATCGTGTTTCAGGGCACCGTGCCCGAAATGCTCACCTCGCCGCGCAGCATCACCGGCGCGTACCTTTCCGGCCGCGAATCCATTGCCACGCCCGAAACGCGTCGCGAGGTTTCGTCGACTGCCACCTCCGCCCAGTCCGGCCGCTCGGCGTCGACGAAATGGCTCACGTTTAAGAACGTCACCAAACACAACCTCGCCCATCTCTCCTTCCGCCTCCCGCTGCAGCGTCTGGTTTGTCTCAGCGGCGTCTCCGGCTCAGGCAAATCCACACTCCTCGATCACGTCATTTACCAGGGCCTGCTCACGCACCGGCTGCAACTCACCGAAGACGCCGCCACCGTCGAAGCGATCACCGGTGACCTCGAGTTTAGCGACATCGTGCTCGTCGATCAGTCGCCGCTTTCCCGCACGCCGCGTTCAAACCCCGCGTTGTATACTGAAGCCTGGGAACTCATCCGCGAACTCTATGCCCGCACGCCCGCCGCCCAGGAAGCCGGCTTCAACGCTTCCAGTTTTTCGTTCAACAGTGGCGAGGGTCGCTGCGATCACTGCCTGGGGCTCGGCTACGAGCGCGTCGAAATGCAGTTTCTCTCCGATGTCTTCGTGCCGTGTCCCGTCTGCGAAGGTCGCCGCTTCAAACCCGAAGTTCTCGCTATTCAATGGAACGGGCGCTCCGTCGCAGACCTGCTCGGCACCAGCGTTTCGGATTCCCTCCCGCTCTTCGCCGAGTTCCCCGAAATTCAAAACCGGCTCAGTCCACTCGACTCGGTTGGCCTCGGCTACCTCACACTCGGCCAGCCGCTCAACACGCTCAGCGGCGGCGAATCGCAGCGATTGAAACTGGTGCGTTATCTCGGCGCGTTCAGCCATGAACGTCCTGCCTCCACATCGTCTGACGCCGAACCGAAGAGCGGAGCCATGCTCCTCCTCGACGAGCCCACCACCGGCCTTCACCGCCATGACGTGAAGCGCCTGCTCTCCGTCCTGCAAACGCTGGTCGATCGCGGCCACAGCGTCGTCGTGATCGAACATAATCTGGATGTGCTCAAATCCGCCGACTGGATCATCGAGATCGGCCCGGACGCCGGCGCCAACGGCGGACGCATCGTCGCCGAGGGTACGCCGGAAGCCGTGGCCCGCGTCGCCACGGCGAGTTCGCCCTTCCTCCGCGCCAGTCTTCAATCGTATTCCTATGCGGATACACAGCGCGATCTGCTCGCCGCCGAAGCTCGCGCACCGTATGGCGGCCGGCCCACCGGCAACGGGTCGTGTCTGGTCATCGAGGGCGCCCGCGAAAACAATCTGAAGAATCTGTCGCTCTCGATCCCCCATCGTCAGCTCAACGTCGTCACCGGCGCGTCCGGCTCCGGCAAGTCCACCCTCGCCTTCGATATCGTGTTCGCCGAGGGCCAGCGGCGCTTCATGGAATCGATGTCGCCCTACGCGCGGCAATTCGTCGAGCAACTGCCCCGCCCCGCCGTCGATCGTCTCACTGGCATTCCGCCCACTGTCGCGATCGAGCAGCGCGTCACGCGCGGCTCCCGCAAGTCCACCGTCGCGACCATCACCGAGGTCGCCCAGTATCTGCGTCTCTTATACGCGCGACTCGGGATTCAGCATCATCCGGACACCGACAAACCCGTGACCCCGCTCTCGCCCGGCGCCTTGAAGGCGCTGCTGAGCCGCGTGATGATTACCAGCCCGACCGCCAAAAAGGCGAAACACCTCTATCTCTGCGCGCCGCTCATCCGCGGTCGCAAAGGCCATCATCAGCCGATTGCCACGTGGATTCGCAATCAGGGCTACGATCTGATGCGCGCCGATGGCCAGCTCATCCGCGTCGACGCGTTTCAGAAACTCGATCGCTACCGCGAACACGATATCGAGGTGGTCGTCGCCGACCTGAAGGCCGATCCCGCCCCGCTGCCCGGGTCGAACGTTGCGTCCGCCACTCGCCCCGCGCGCGGACAACCCCGCCAGGCCCGATCGCCCGCGGTGAAAGCCGACACGCGTCCGCGCACACCCGGCGAGGCGCTCGATCGCGCGCTGCAAATTGGCAAGGGCGCCTGTTTCCTGCTCACGCCGCAAGGCGAAGTCCTGTCATGGTTCTCTACCACGCGTACCGATATCGCGACCGGAGAATCCTTCCCGGAACTCGATCCGAAAAACTTCTCGTTCAACTCGCCGCGCGGCTGGTGTCCGACGTGTCGCGGTCACGGTCGCGTGTTCCCTTGGATGCTCGTGCCCGACGAGGACGATGACGATGATCCGTCCGCGCGCCTGCGTGAATTTGGTCTGGACTCCGCCGATGACATGTCGGACTCCGGCCAGCCCTGTCCCGAGTGTCACGGCGCCCGCTTAAACCGCATTGGCCGCGCTGTGAAACTCCACCTCCACGGCAAACAAGAGCCGCTCTCGCTCCCCGCCCTTTTGCGCCACACCCCCTCCCGCCTGCTCGCGCACCTGCGTAACTTGGACCTGGATACGCGCGGCCGGCTCATCGTGCAGGACATCCTGCCGCAGATTGAAGAGCGGCTGAAGTTTCTCGATCACGTCGGGCTCGGCTACCTTTCGCTCGATCGGCCGACCGAGACGCTCTCCGGCGGTGAGGCTCAGCGCATCCGCCTCGCGTCTCAACTTGGCTCCAATCTGTCCGGCGTGCTCTACGTCCTCGACGAACCCAGCATCGGCCTGCACGCCCGCGACAACGATCGTTTGATCGAGACGCTCGAAGCGCTGCGTGACAAAGGAAACACGCTGCTCGTCGTCGAGCATGACGATGAACTCATGGCGCGCGCCGACCGCATCATCGACCTCGGGCCGGCCGCCGGGATTCACGGCGGCGAACTGCTTGCCAACGGCACGCCCGCCGAGATCCGCGCCAACGACAAATCCCTCACCGGTCTCTTCCTCGCCCGCGGCATCGCTCATCCGCTTCGCGGCGCCTACCGTCCGATCAAAACCGGCACCAAGCCGCCCGTCCGCACGGCGCGCCCACCTGCGTTGCCGAAAGCTCCGGGTGCGCCCGTGGCGTTGACGGAAGCCTGGCTCGAACTCAACGGCGCCCGTTTCCGCAACCTCAAAGGATTCGATCTGCGTCTGCCGCTCGGGCGCCTGATCATGGTCGCCGGCCCGAGTGGCGCCGGCAAATCCACGCTCTTCCGCGACCTGCTTCATCCCGCCGTCGAGCACGCGATCAAGCAGAACAAGGCAAAACTCAACGGCACCGACTTCGTCAAAGCCACCGGTTTCGCCGCGGACGATGTCACCCTTTCCGCTCCGCCTGCAGCGACTGGACGCGCCTCCGCGGTTTCGGCCGTACCCCTGGCGTTCACCGAACTCCGGGGCGCGAATGCCTTCAAGCGCGTGGTCGAGGTTGACCAGGCGCC
This sequence comes from Opitutales bacterium, assembly GCA_038320495.1. GTDB lineage: Bacteria > Verrucomicrobiota > Verrucomicrobiia > Opitutales > Opitutaceae > ER46. The sequence goes on from JBBQEG010000416.1 coordinate 4,285, forward strand.
AATCGGAAAGACCCCTCGCTCCACGCCCGCGACCTACCTCGGCATTTTTGATTTGATCCGACAGTTTTTCGCGTCCCTGCCCGACGCCAAGATCCGCGGGTTCACCGCGTCGCGTTTCTCCTTCAATACCGCCGGCGGCCGCTGTCCGACGTGCGAAGGCGCGGGTCGCATCAAACTCGAGATGGCCTTTATGCCGAACACGTATCTGCCGTGTGATGACTGCCGCGGTTCGCGTTACAGCAATGATCTCGCCGACATCACCTGGAAGGATAAAAACATCGGCCAGGTGCTCGCCCTTACCTTCGAGGAAGCGGCACAGTTCTTCGACTTCCACTCTCAACTCTCGCAGGTGTGCCAGTTGATGGTGGAGTGCGGCCTCGGTTATCTGACCCTCGGCCAAAGCTCGCCCACGCTGAGCGGCGGCGAAGCGCAACGCCTTAAACTCGTGACCGAACTTTCGGCCGGCCTCGCGACCTATCGCGAGCGCAGCCGCGGCGAACTCCCGCGCAATCTCTACGTGCTGGAGGAGCCAACTATA
>JBBQEG010000417.1:0-4804 GCA_038320495.1 Opitutales bacterium
TTTGGCGGCCAGAATGCCGCCATCGTTTTCCGGGCGGTTTAGTTCGTGCGGAGTGCGTCGCGCGGGCGCAAAAAAAGCCCGCGACCGTGAGGTCGCGGGCGCGAAAGAGAGGGAAAGCGCGGTCGAAGGACCGACCTTATACCTTTTCGACCAACCCGCCCTTGAGGGCCTTCACGGAAACCCAGACGCGCTTGGTGCCGCCATTGGCGGTCTTAATGCGGACGCGCTGAAGATTGGGCCGGAACTTGCGCTTCGTGATACTGGTCACGTGCGTGCCGATTCCGCCGCTCTTCTTGGACTGCCCCTTACGATTGATGATCGATCCCTTGACAGGACGGCGACCGGTGATTGCACAAATTCTGGCCATGATGGTTTCGAGTTGGTTAAAGGTCGGGAGTAAAGGGCGGGACCTTGGCGAAGCAAGGGCAATTTTGCAGCGAAACGCTGGGTCAGCGGAATGCATGCAGCACCTGAAACTTCTGGCCTAAGTGAGCGGGGTGCAGCAGCTGCAGCAAAGCGAGTTTTCGCGGGCTGAAACGCGCTGCTTCCGCGGCGCTGACCTGCGCAATGAACTCACCGGCGTTCCTAATGAAGAACGACTCCTGTGACACCAAAGCCGGCGCGGCAAATCCATGGCGGGTTAATGCGCTCTCCATCCAGTCCCAGCAGATGTGGCAGGTGAGATCCTGGTTTCCGGGATTGCTGAGGAGGCTATTGGATTGAGTGTGGCGAAAATAAGCGCGCGCGGTGCCTGCCGGAGTTTCTTCAAGGAGTTGACCCAGCGTCTTGCCGTAATCAAACGCGATAAAGAGTCCGCGCCAAGGCGCCGCGGCCAGCGTTGCCGCTAGCGTTGCCGCGGCTTCCGGACGATCAAAGTGGTAGCCGTCGGCAAAGCCGTCGGAGAGGCCGGGGTGGGGGACGGCACCGAGTTCGACCTCCGCCAAGACAGTTCCGTCCAGGCGGACGCCGAGTTGCTGCCATTCTCCATCGCGGAAGACGGTCCGGTCGCACGGTTGCGCATCGAACAGTTCGTTTGAGAAGACCACGCACTCTCCGTTGAGATCAATGGGCTCGCCGACCTGAATGGTGCGGCAGCTGTCAAAGGGATGCACCACTCCGGTCAGGACGCCTCGACCGCGTTCCGCTCCAATCTCCACGAACGTATGCGCCGCCGGATTGCGGCCATTCGCCTGGAGCAAGCTCGAACACGCTGCGGCGATGAGTTCGCCGAAGAGGGGACCGCTGGTACTGGCTGTGTAGAAGTCGGTGCCTTTGGCGTAACCCACCCGTTCGCGGTCCTGGCGATAGTAACCCACCTCGGGATGATAGAGGGCGAGGTTCATGAAGTGCGCAAACGACATGGCGCCGGTCGCATCGGCGTGCGCACGGAAAACGGCGAGGAACTCAGGTGAAAGGGCTGGGCCGCTCATGGGCTGCGCTACTCAGCGGGACTCGGGGCGCTGATGACAAGCTTGCGAATCAATTGTCAGGATCACGCCAGGATACCCGCCAAGCGTGACGAACCCATTTACAAAAGTGGAGGGATGCCCACAGTGGGACGCATGTTAAAGCGGGTTTTCACTCTCGGCACCGGCATCGCGCTCGGCGTCGTGCTGGCGGTGGCGGGACTTCGGGTCGCGGCCGCGTGGAATCTCTTCCCCAGTCGCGAGTTGGCGCGTTCGGCTAGTTATGTGCGGGATGTGATGCGCCTCGTGAATGAGCATTACTTTGACGAGAAAGCGGTCGGTTACAACGATCTTGCCCGCAAGGCGATGCACGGGATGGTCGAGTCGCTGGACCCGCATTCCGAGTTTCTGGAACAGAAGGATAACGCGCACTTTGAGGAAGATCTCACGGGTGAATTCGGAGGCGTGGGCATCCAGGTTGAGACGCGACAGAATCGGATCGTGATCATCGCTCCGCTCGCCGGTGGTCCCAGCGAACGCGCCGGGATTCGACGGGGCGACGAGATTGTCAGCATCGACGGCAAGGCCGTGGATACGAGCGGCAACGTCGACTCAATCGTTAGCCGCCTGCGGGGAAAACCAAAGACGAAGGTGCAGATCGGGCTGGTCCGGCCCGCCACCCAGGAAACACTGAATCTTACCCTGGTTCGCGAGGTGATTAAGGTCACGAGTGTGCGCGATGTACGTCTCGTCGCGCCGGGAATGGGCTACGTCCAACTCACCGAGTTTTCGGATCACTCACCGACTCAGTTCCGTCGTGCCCTCGATGATCTTCTCGCCCAGGGCGCGACCAGCCTCATCATTGATCTGCGGAATAATCCGGGAGGCGTGCTCGAGGCGGCTGTCGGCGTGGCTGAACCCTTTTTTAAGAAGGACGAACTGATCGTTTATACTAAAGGCCGTAAACCGGAAGACCACGAAGAGTTCCGGGCGGGAGCGTCCCGCCCAATGGTGTCCTTGCCGATTGCCGTGTTGATTAATGCGGGCAGTGCGAGTGCGGCGGAGATCGTGGCGGGGGCCCTGAAAGACACGGGACGGGCAATCCTCGTTGGTGAGCGCACGTTTGGAAAAGGGTCGGTCCAATCCATCTTTAAACTCGATCGCGGCGAGGGCCTGAAGCTGACGACCGCACGTTATTACACTCCGGGCGGTGCGACGATTCATGAGAAAGGCGTAGCGCCTCACGTCGAGGTGGTGATGACGCCGGAGGAGGATACGAAACTCGCCCGGCAGCGTTCACGGCCTGACCTGACGGATCCGCAGGAATTCAAAGAGCGCTTCGGCTTCGAGCCGATCAAGGATCGCCAACTCGAGACAGCCATCACGATGTTACAGGGCGTGCGGTTGTGGGGGGAGCGCACGGTGGCGCGTTCGCCCAATAATATATGATTTTAGCGCTCGAAAGTTCCTGTGACGAAACCGCGGTGGCGGTTTTTGATCCGGCGCGCGGTTTGATGGGTGAGTGGATCCATAGCCAGATCGCGTTGCACGAAACGTATGGGGGCGTCGTACCCGATCTCGCGACGCGTGAGCATCTCCGCACGTTTGCTCCGTTGCTGCAGCGCGCGCAGCAGCAGGTGGATTTCGCTGAACTCACCAGTGTCGCCGTCACCCAGGGCCCAGGGCTGGCGGCTTGTCTCGCCATTGGAGTCGCGGCGGCCAAGTCGCTCGCGTTGGCCCTCAAACTTCCGGTGCGAGGGGTGAATCACCTGCGGGGCCATGTATGGTCTCCCTTCATCGCGCGGCATGCAGATTCGCCGGAAACCTTCGACTCCCAGCTGAACGAATTGCTGCCCCATCTCGCGTTGATTGTTTCCGGAGGAAATACCCTGTTGCTCACCGTCGATACGGAGCGGCGGCTGAAAGTGTTGTCGTCGACGCGCGATGATGCGGCGGGCGAGGCGCTCGACAAAGGCGCGAAACTGCTCGGGCTTGGTTACCCGGGTGGGCCGATTGTCGAGCAGCGCGCTAAGCGCGGAAACCCAGCGGCATTTGATTTCCCGCGTGGGATCGGGCGGCGCGATGAGTTGGATTTTAGTTTTTCCGGGTTGAAGACGAGCTTGCGCTATCTGCTGGAAAAAATGCCGGCGGATGACGTCCAACGAAAGATGGCGAATCTTTGTGCGAGCTATCAGCAGGCGGTGGTCGATGCCTTGGTGCGAAAAACCCGCGCGGCACTTCGGTTGGGAGAGGGGGAGTTTCGAAGTCTGGGACTCTCCGGCGGAGTGGCGAACAATCGGGTTTTACGCACCGCCCTCGAGGCGGAGGCGCGCCGGGCGAATATCCCTTTCCTGGCCGCGCAACCCAAGCATACAGGCGACAATGCCGGCATGATCGCGTTTGCTGCCTGGACTGATCATGAACGTGCCGCGGCCAACAGCGGCCTGGGCTTGCGAATTGAACCGGGCGCGGCGGTGGCTTAGTTCCAGCGAGCCCGGGTGAACCCGGTTCGCGTTAGCGAGCGGGCTGTACCCCGGGCCCGCTTTTCATCCCAACCCTGTCGTCGTTCCAATCGGACGACGGGAAGCTTCGCCTACTTGTAATCGCGACGCAGATTACTCGGGAGAATGCCGAGTTCTTCGCGATACTTGGCGACGGTCCGGCGAGCAATGGTGATGCCGCGGTCCTGAAGTTTAGTGACGAGTTCCTGATCGCTGAGCGGACCTGACTTATCCTCCATGTTGATCAGATCCGCGATCATCTCCTTCACACTGGTGTTTGAGACCGAGAGGCCGCTCTCCGCCTGATAGCCGGGGGTGAAGAAGTATTTGAAGTCGAAGACCCCGTGCGGCGTTCGGATAAACTTGTTGGCGATCGCGCGGCTGACGGTCGTCTCATGAACGCCGACCACATCGGCGATCTGGGTCATCGTGAGTGGCTTCAAGGCGGCGACTCCAATTTCGAAGAAATCGCGTTGGGCGTTGATGATTTCGCGCGTGATTCGCTCGATGGTGCGCTGCCGCTGCTCGATGGAGTCGATGAGAAACTTGCCGGAACGCATGCGTTCGCGGAGGTAATCCCTCTCAGTTTTCGACAGCGTGCCCTTGGCGATCATATCACGGTACGTGCTGGAAATCCGAAGCCGCGGGATGTAATCGCTGTTCAGGTCAATCTTCCACTCATCACCGTCCTTCTCGACGGTTACGTCGGGAACGACGACGCGGTTATTGTCCTCGGCGAAACGACGGCCGGGCGCAGGATCGAGCTTCCCGATCTCCTCGATGGCGGACTGCACGTCATCGGCGTCTGCGCCCAGTTTGCGGGAGAGTTCCGGGATGCGGCGTCGCGTCAGGAGCTCGAAATGATCGCGGATCATGCGCCACGCGAGTGAACCGGAG
>JBBQEG010000418.1:0-4783 GCA_038320495.1 Opitutales bacterium
TTCAACTCGCTCGAACTCGGGGTAAAGCAGCGCGCGCATACTCCGCGATATCATCGGTCGGCGGCGGCAAGGCAAGGCTCGGGTTAGCGGTCGGGAGTGACACAGGCATTCCTGCCTGTTCCGTGATCCGGAAATGACAGACAGGAATGTCTGTATCACATCTCAATCCACAGGAGTGATCGCTGCCACCTCGCCGGCGGAGGCGCGATTGAAATGCCGGTGAGGGTTGACGTACGCCGCACCTCGCGTTCGCGTACAGGCGATATTGGCATGGAGGCACTCACGTAATGGAAACCATCATCGCAGGGCTGCGTCACTCATTGGGCGGCGCCGCTTTTCTGGTGCTGTGTCTCTTCGTCCCGGGCGCCACGGTGACGCAGGCGCAACCAGCCCCGGGTTACAAATCGGTCCGACTCTTCGGCGTCGACTATGTAAGCGCCGCCGAATTCGCCCAACGGTTCAGGCTCACGACCCAGTGGATCGTTCCTCAGAAAAAGCTCCGGCTTACGAGTCAGTGGACCACGCTCGATCTAGCAGCCGACAGCATCGAGGTCTGGTTGAACGGATTGAAGCTCTTCCTCGGCGAACCCGTTGTGAGTCGCAGCGGCACGCTTTATCTCGGGCGCCGCGACGCCGAGCAATTGCTGCGTCCGATCCTCTCGCCCGGCTCTGCGAAACCGGCACCCGCACTGCGCACGATTGTGATCGATCCGGGCCATGGAGGTAACGACCCGGGCAACCAAAACCCTCGGCTCAAACTCACCGAGAAGACCTTCACGCTGGATGTCGCGAAACGACTGGAGCGCCTGCTAAAAGCGCAGGGTTACCGCGTGGTGCTTACGCGTACGAGCGACCGCCGCGTCGAACTCGATGAGCGCACCGAGATTGCGAGGAAAGCCCGCGCCGATCTGTTCATCAGCGTTCATTTCAACGGCTTCTCCTCTTCACGGGTTTCGGGCACCGAAACGTTCATCATGACCCCGCGGTATCAGCGCTCCAGTCCCCAGGCGGAACGGACCGCCAGCATGGTTTCAACGAACTTTCCTTCCAACCGGTTCGATCATTGGAATGCGCTGCTCGGCTATCAGATGCACCGTCAACTGGTGGAGCATCTCAAGCAAGAGGACCGTGGGTTGAAGCGTTTCCGCTACCGGGTGCTCTGTACAATCGAATGTCCGGCTGTGCTCGTGGAAGCGGGCTTCCTCTCGAATGACGCCGAAGGCCGCAAAGTCGCATCGCCCGCTTATCGGCAAAAGATCGCGGAAGCGATCGCCGCCGGCGTGAAGGCCAACGCCACCACGCTCGCCGGCCTGCGGCGATGACGGCTTACTTTGCTTCGCGCACTCCGCGTCTAAAGTCAGGGCGGATTGCCTTCCGGACGGATCGCGGCTCTTCCGCCCTCGAGTTGATCCTCACTTCAAATGATGCAGGACAAACTCGCCCCACGTCGCGTGGTCGCCGGGACCGGGAGCAATCTTCAATGCCGGGATTTGCGCGACCACCGGCACGCCCACTTCCCGGCAGCGGTCGTACAGCAACTGCGAGTGTTTCGGGTGATGTAAAAACTGGCTGGTATTCTCCAGCTTCAGATCCGGCTGTGAGGCCGAAATGAAGACAGGCGGATCATCCTTGGAAATGAGCGCAAGCATATCGCAGTCGGCTCGGAGTTTCCGTCCCTCCGGGCTCTCCATTTCCTCCCGCGTATTCAACCCAATCAGCTCAGGGGACTGGTAGCGGCCGCCAAAGCGCCGAACGGCATCCGCCCCGAATACTTCGGTCCAACGGAGAAAATCATAACTGAACTGCCCCTGCATCGATCCCGCACAGACGAGCCGCGTCGACTCGCGCAACACCGGGTCCACATTCTGCGGATCCGCCAGATCATCATGAAACGCCAGCCAGAGCGATGTCCCCGCCCCGGCCGAACCGCCGTAGGCCGCAAAGCGCGCCTTGTCGACGTTCCAAGCCTCTGCCTGGGCGCGGATGAATTGAATCGCCCGCGCGCAATCACGGAGCACGTCCGGCAACGGCGCAGTCGCCGACAGATAACGATAGTTGATCGCCGCAAACGACACCCCCGCATCCAGACACTGCTGAATGATGCGATCAGTGCGAATGCGTGCTTTATCTCCGGATACAAATCCGCCGCCATGAATGTAGACGACAACCGGCGTGGGCGCGTCCGACTTCGCCGCCCAGAAATCCAGCACGTTCCGTTCGTGCGGTCCGTAACGGACGTCCGCTCGCGTCGGCACGGCGCCGCGGGCGGCGGACGCCGTGGCCGCCGCTGGGCCGGGCCGCGCCGAGACACCCGACGCGACGCCCGCACCGCCTCCTCGCCTCTGGTCCGCATACGCCCGCGCCTCTTGCTCCGTGAGGACGCCGTCGCGATTTGCATCCGCCTCGGGAAAACGCTGAAGCAACGCCTGCAATCGTTGCGCGGTAAGGTCGGTTGCTCCCGGCGTCTCCGCGGCGGAAAGTCCCAGCGCCACCAACGCACCACACACATAGAAACGCAGGCGAAGCATCATGAAGGAAAGCAGTGTCGCACCCCGGATCGCGCTTCAACGACAATGCTCCAAATTCGAACTGTCCCCGGGGTGACTCCTCCGCGTATCCGTGCGACCCGCACTCGGAAGCCACTCCCCCACATTCAGTTTCCAGCCGCGAGGCGAACGAGTTCCGTTTCGTCAATGATGGCCACTCCGAGCGCGCGGGCTTGGTCCAGCTTCGCGCCTGGCTTCTCACCCGCGACCACGTAATGCGTGGAACGATTCACCGCGGAAGCGATCTTGCCGCCGGCGCCGACAATTTTCGCGTTGGCCTGCGCTCGGGTAAGCGTCGGTAGCGTCCCCGTGAGCACGAAGGTTTTGCCGGTCAGCGCGCCCCCGGGCGTTGCCGAAGGTTCTCCAGATGCATCTGCTCGAAATCCCACACGGAGCAATTCGCTCAGGAGCGCCCGCTGCGAGGGTTCAAGATTGGCCGCGGCCAGCGCGGACAAACTGCCGTGTTGGCGCGCGAGGTCCTTCGCTCCCGCCGCGCCCACCTGCGGAAAACCTAGGCCGTGAATCACGCGCCAGAGTTCCGCCTGTTTGCTTCGCTCCAGAGACGTCAGCAGTCGGTCGACCGCCTTTTCGCTCGCTCGCGGAAGCGTCAAAAGATCCGCGCGCCGCAAACGATAGAGATCAGGTAAGTCCGCGACCCGGCTCGTCGCGACCAAGGTTTCGATCATGGCCGGGCCAAGACCTTCGATATTAACGCAGGCCTTCGAAGCGAAATGCTCCAGGCGACGTCGAAGGCGCGCCGGACACGCCGGGTTGGAACATCGCACGGCGACTTCACTGCCACGCTGCTCCAGCTTGGCCTGGCAATCCGGACAGCGGTCGGGAAAAACAAACGGGCGCGCCGTAGCCGGCCGCTGGGCCAGGTTCACGCCCACAACGGTGGGAATAATCTCACCCGCTTTTTCCAGATATACGGTGTCACCCACGCGGATGTCCTGACGTGCAATCTCCGCTCGATTGTGCAGCGAGGCGCGCGCCACGGTCGTGCCGCTCACTGCGACCGGCGTAAGCTCCGCGACGGGCGTCGCCACTCCGGTGCGCCCGATCTGCAGGATGATCGCACGGACCTGTGTTTCCACCCGCTCAGCCGGAAGTTTATAGGCGATCGCCCAACGCGGCGCGTCGTCGTTAGCCCCGAGCTCACGCTGGAGCGCGAGGGAGTCGAGCTTCGCGACGACTCCATCAATCGGATACGCCAAGTCGGCACGGCGCGCCCCGACAGCCTGCACCGCGCGGAGCAATTCATCACCACCACTCACTGCGACCGCCTCCACCACCGGGAGGCCCCACGCCTTCAGCTGAGCGCACAGCGCCTGCTGGGTCGAAGGGAGACCCGTCGCGGGCTCGCACGCGCCGAGTCCGAAGAAGACCACACGCACCCCGCGCCGGGCGATCTGGTCGGAATCGAGCTGCCGCATCGTTCCGGCGGCGAGATTGCGGGGATTGGCGAATCGCGGTTCGCCGGTGAGCTCGCGCTCGGCATTCACCCGCTCGAACTCGGCGAAGGGCACATAGATCTCCCCGCGCAGTTCCACCGTATTCGGAAACGTCGCCGGCTCACTTCCATCACCGGCCGTTGGGCCGCGCAGCTCGTCCGGCATGTTGGGAATCTGCCGCACGTTCGCGGTAATATCATCACCCTCGCTCCCATTCCCGCGGGTAACAGCCTGGACTAATTTTCCGTTCGCATAGGTTATATTAACCGCAAGCCCATCATACTTCGGCTCGACCACGTAGCCCAGATCGTCGCGTCCGACCGACCGCGCGAGGCGGGCATGAAACGCGCGCAGCTCGGCCATCGTATACGCTTTCTGCAGGCTCAACATGGGCGCCCCATGCCGCCGACTGGGAAAGCGTCCGCTGCGATCATCACCGATCGCCGCTAAAGGCGGAGCGGCCCGCGCCGCCTCCGGATACTGCGTCTCGAGCGCCGCCAGTTGTTGCTTCAATCCATCGTAGGCGGCATCCGTGATTTCGGGAGCGGCGTCGCGATGATATAAGCCATCATGACGCACGATCTCGCGGCGCAACTGCTCGATCTGGCGGGCGGGAGAGTCCAGGTCGCCGGGCGGCGCGCTCGGCGCGGCCCAGACCGTAGTCATCACAACAATACTCCCCGCGAGCCAGAGGGCACGAAACAGCTGAGCTATCACCGAATTCATAACAATCAGATCTAGGTTGAACCTCCGATGAAGCGAACGGCGGCGGGACAAGAGGAC
>JBBQEG010000419.1:0-4769 GCA_038320495.1 Opitutales bacterium
ATTCCGTCCCCTTTCCAACGTTCCAACCAGGCCGGCGGATCATCGCCACGCCCCTGCTCCATCAAATGAAACGACCACGGTTCGTGCTCTCGAATATAGTGCACGACGCCTTGCAATAATCCGCGCGCGTACGCGTTCGAGGTCTCGATGAGCAATGCGACCTCGCGACGACTGGAGCGACGGGGCAGAGCACGGACGCGGACGCGGGGCATGTCGCCACCTTTCAACCTGACAAAAAAAGTTCAACCCACGACCCCCGCAGGACGTGAGATATTTTCACCCCAACGCCCCGTCGGCATTTGATTCGAGTTCACTCAGCTCCCGCTTCAAGCCTTGCCGCCGCTTTAGCCTACCCGCTGCGATGCCGTTTGCCCGGTAGAAACAGCATCCTCCGAGAAACACCTGTCTACTCCAAACGCCTTCCCCGAGAAGGCACCCACCAAGGCGTTTGTCGCAATTGCGCTTTCCTTCCTCTGAACGAGCAGCGGTGAAAAAACTTATTTTTCTTGCGCCGACTCTCATCGTCGGCGCCGGAAAAAACCACCAGGATGGTCGCGGCGTTAGTCAGCCTACCCGCCGGCCCATTCCACCCGTTCCGTGCGAACACTCCTCTGCCCCGTTTATCGGCTATACCTACAAGCCGTTCCTCTATAAAACAGAGCGGCAGGCGTGGGACGGCGATCCACCCGATACGTTGCCCTATATTGTCGGTGTCGGAGAGTCGCCCAGCGGCCTACTCGATACCACGCTCGCCACGTTTCCAAAGGGTTTCGCGCCGGGCATGCTCGTCACCATCTCGGGCGAACACACGGTCACGTTGCACCGCCTGCAACCTGCCGGAACTTCGCTCCGGGGCGACCGCGAAGTCTTTCTTCGTGGCGGACAGAATTTCCGCCCCGTCGCGCTCACCGCCGCTCCGGACGGAACCGTCTACCTCACAGACTGGGTTCTGAGCGGCTACCCCAATCACGGGCGTGCCGTATTTGGAAAATAAATACGCGACCGGGCGTCTCGCAGACTCAGATCTGTATTATGCGGATGTCATTCCGCTACCCCTCACGCTGACCCTCTCGCACTGAGGATTGCACGTTTAGCTGTCCCGATCTCCACCCCAAGTTCACCTTGGTTGGAGGCGTCCGCTTGCACTCGAGTTTCCGCTTCTTTCTCAGACAACCGAACGATTCCCCGGCACAAAACTCCATCGTCGGTTTGCGCTGGGGCGTCGGCATGGCCCGACTATTCGGTGGCAGAACAAAAGGTCGGCCCACCGGCGCTTTCCTCCGCTACATCGCAGAAAGCGGGAAAAAACTCATTATTTTGTCGGAGCTGGCATACTCAAGGTGAGTCCGAGGCGCGCCGACGACTCCGTTTCGCCTTAACCCCGGCCTTTATCTCAAGGACTCTTATGAACACCCACTTGCACTCCTATTCGAGTCCGTCCACCTCCCGCGGCCCCTCCATCCTGGCTCTGGCCGGCCTGCTGCTGGGCGGCTTCGCCTCCGGCATTTGCCCGGCCACCGCCGCCGTCCCCGCGAAACCGAACATCGTGATCGTGATGGTTGACGATCAAGGCTACGGGGATCTCTCCGTGCACGGCAACCCCGTGCTCAAGACCCCGCACATGGATCGGCTGCACGCGGAGAGCATTCGCTTCACGGATTTCCACGCAGCCCCGATGTGCACGCCGACGCGCGGTCAACTGATGACCGGGGTCGATGCGTTGCGCAACGGCGCGATGAACGTCAGCAGCGGCCGCACGAATCTGCGCCGCGACTTTCCAACGATGCCCGAGATTCTCGCCCAGGCCGGCTACCGCACCGGATTGTTCGGCAAGTGGCACCTGGGCGACAACTACCCCTACCGTCCGCAGGACCGCGGGTTTCAGGAATCGATCTGGTATCAGTCGTCGAGCATCCCGTCGGCCGCCGGGTATTTTAACAACGACTACTTCGACGACGTCTACCTGCACAACGGCGTCGACCGAAAGTTCGAGGGCTACACAACCGACGTGTTCTTCCGCGAGGCGCAGGCGTGGATGAAGCAACAGGCGGCCCGCCGGGAGCCGTTTTTCTGCTACCTGCCCCTCGCCGCCGCGCACGGCCCGCTCTTTGTCCCCGATCGCTATCGCGAACCTTACCGCCAGCAAGCGCACCGCGTCGCCTCTTTCTTCGCGATGATCGCCAACATCGACGAAAACCTCGGCCGGCTCGATGCATTCCTGCGCGAAAACGGCCTGCACGAGAACACGATCTTGATCTTCATGACCGACAACGGCACCGCCACCGGCGACCCGGTATTTAACGCGGGCATGCGGGGCAAAAAGATCGCGCTCTACGAAGGCGGGCATCGCGTGCCGTTTTTCATCCGCTGGCCCGCCGGGAAACTGCGCGCCGCCGGCGACGTCGCGGCACTGACGCAGGTGCAGGACGTTCTCCCCACCCTCCTCGAGCTCTGCGGCGTGGCGAAGCCCGCTGCGGCCAGATTCGACGGCACGAGCCTGGCCGGCCTCGTGCGCGATCCCGCCGCGACGCTGCCCGACCGTAAACTCACGATTCAGTTTTCCCGCATGAACGACTCCCGGCCGAAGCGGGGCGATGCCGTCGTGCTCTGGAAACGGTGGCGCTTAGTGTCCGACAACGAACTCTACGACCTCGCGACCGATCCGGCGCAGGAGCGTAACGTCATTGCTCAATTCCCGGAAGTCGTGACCGCGATGCGCGCCCACTATGCGACATGGTGGGCAGGAGTCGAACCACGCGTGCTCGAGATCAGTCCGATCCACCTCGGCTCGGCCCGCGCCAACCCTGTCCAACTCTCCCCGTGCGATTGGGTGGATGTGTTTTTCGATCAACAAAACCAAGTGCGACGAGCGAAAAAGAACGGCGCGTGGTCGCTCTTCGTCGAACACGCCGGCGACTACGAGTTCTCCCTGCGCCGCTGGCCGATCGAGGCCGATGCATCGATCACCTCCGCCATGCCCGCCTACCGGGGCGTCGATGGTGAGTTCGTGGCCGGCGGTGCGTTTCCCGTCGCCACCGCCGAGCTGAAAATCGGCGCGGAGCTGCGACAGCAAGCCGTCACGGCCGAGGACAAGGCGGTGAACTTCCGCGTCGCCCTGCCGCACGGTCCGGTCGCCCTGCAAACATGGTTTCGCGACTCCGCCGGCCAGGAAATCGCCGGCGCCTACTACGTCTACGTTCGCGCGCTGGATCTCGGAAAGTGAGGCGCGGCGAAGGACGGTGACGTCATTGATTAAGTCTGCCCATGCCTCCCGCGCCCGCAGAAATAGTTTTCTGCCCTCAAGGACGTTCCACTTTCCGCGCGTCCCGTGCCCGCCAGCCGCACCGGCGGCACATCGCCGCGGCGCGGCCTGGGTGTGCTCGATGTTTCCCCTCCCCGGTTAGGTTCCTTGCAGCAGTAGCGGCTTATCCTTGAAACGATCCCAATATTCGTCGGGCACCTGCATGGGAGAATGCAGTGTATTTTAATGGATGACCACGAATTGACCCCCTGCGCGTGCTTATAAGAGGAGAATCCTGGGTGGCATAAAAAATTCAATTCTTTTCCCGTGCCGGCACCTCCTAACCTGCTGAACACCGAAGCGATATCCCCCGCTCCTTCTGCCTGCCTCACTGCTGTTACAAACGGATAATCCCAAAGATTTCAATCGGCTACGCGCCCCGGCCTCTCTATTCGCGCCGGTGAAAAAACTCATTTTTTTCACGTAAACTCTCATCGGTTTCGCGCCCACCCGTCCGCTATTATGCTGGTGTCACATTCGCGCTCAACTCCGGCGCAATGTTGATTGTCAGCTTAACCATTCTCTGCCCCCGCCCGAACCCTGACTATAGCTTTGGCTGCACTCAGGGGGCCACTCCTCGCACGACAACCGACACTGCGTATCTCCGTTACGTCCCCACGCTTTCAACCCTAACCCTGCCCCATCCTCATGAGACCTGTCAGCGCGCCATGCTTTCGTCGATCCAGAACCCTTCTCCTGTTCGGAGGAAGTCTGTCACTCATCCCATTCACAGGGCTCACCCAATCGGTCCCTTCCACCAACCCTCCGTCCAGCCTCTCCCCAGGCGAGGTGAGCGTGCTGGAAGAGTTCAAGGTCTTCGACAAAAAACCCGTGCCGTTCACCGATGCCAACATGGACATCCCGCGCGGAATAAACGATGTCCAAGCCTACTATATCATCGGCGCCGACGAGATCGAAAACTCCGGCAAGACCGACCTCGACGCCGTCCTGCGCGACAGCCTCACGCAGAACTCCGTGATGGAAACCAATGCCCAGGTCGACCCCAGCGCGCTTTCCTCACAGATGGGCGCCACCAGCTCCATCGACCTGCGGGGCCTCGGTTCCTCGCAGACGCTCATCCTCATTAACGGCATGCGGACCGCCAATTTCGCCAACCGGGGCGCCACCTTCCAGCCCGACGTCAACGGCATTCCGCTCGCCGCCATCGACCGCGTCGAGGTTCTTCCCGGCAGTGCCTCGGCCATCTACGGCGGCACCGCCGTCGGAGGCGTGGTCAACGTCATTCTCAAACGCAGCTACACTGGCGGCCAAGTCAGCACCTCCTACCAGAACACGTTCGATACCGACGCCCCGATCCGCACCGTCAACGCCATCTACGGCTTCTCCCTTGGCGCCAAGACTCACGTCACCCTCAGCGGCAGCTACAGCGATGGAAAGCCCCTCCGCATGAAGGACCGCCCCTTCCTCATCGATTACTTCAATCGCGCCGTGGCCAACGCACCCACCT
>JBBQEG010000420.1:0-4762 GCA_038320495.1 Opitutales bacterium
GATGGAAAAATGCATCCGGTCGACTCCAAGGACATCGCCTTTCAGGTGGCCGGCTATCACGCGTTCAAAGAGGCGTTTCAAGCCGCGGCCCCGTGCCTGCTCGAGCCAATCCAACAGGTGACAGTGACGGTACCGGAGGAGTTCGTGGGCGCGGTCATGGGCGACCTGTCGGCGCGGCGCGGGCATATTATCGGCGTTGAGGCCGACGGACATTTTCAAACGGTGAGAGCCCGGGTTCCGCAGAAAGAACTCTATCATTATAGCACCGTTATTCGTTCGCTGACCAGTGGCCGCGGCTGCCACGTCGAGGAGTTTAGTCACTACGCCGAGGTGCCGCCCGAACATTAGCAAAGAATCATCGCGGAACGCGCCAAGCAGATTGAAGCGAACGGAAAGTAAACGCGGGAACGAACGCGAAAGGCACCTCCGCGCCGGTGCCCTCGCAGCTTCCGTCCGGCGCTTTCCCGTTCACCTGCCCGCCGTGACGTCGGCAATGACCCGCCGGAACGCGTATCCGTCTTCCTGTGACGAGCGCGACCGCGGTCGCCGGTCAGGGAGGCGCGCCTGCCGCCGAGGGGCGCTTCCCGCGCGGGCGTTGGAGCCGAAGGAGCAAAGAGGGCCCGCCTTAAATGAGCTCGACGGCGCCCGGTATCGGCACGCCCGGAAATACGCCTGGTCCGGGCGCACATTCCTTCGGGAAGATGTCGAGTTTGGAACCGTTGAGCAGCCAATTCCACGAGATCTCCCGCCCGGTGTAAGCGGACATCCGCCCGCCAATGGCGGTGAGCGTGCTGAGTGCGACCTGCTCACCTTCGTTCAACGGCGCATTAGCGCGGATACTGGCAATGAGATCCGTGTGCTCCTGCACCATCGGATTCGGATTCGGTCCGGCGTAGTCAAATGGATTGGACCCGCGGATCCCGCCCTTGCAATCCGACGTGCCTTTCGTGCCAACCACCCGCTCGCCAATGCGCTCGGACGATTTCGGGGTATGACGGCACATGCTCGTGACGCGCGCGCCGTTGGCATACTCCAGCTCAACCGCGAAATGATCCCAGATATTGCCCGGCAGGCTACCGCGATTTTGCCGGCCGCCCATGCCATAAAACTTCACGGGCGGGCCGCCGAATGCCCAATTCATCACGTCGAGGTTGTGAATGTGCTGCTCGACAATCTGGTCGCCGCTCAACCAATCCCAGTGATACCAATTCCAGCACTGCCATTCGAAGTCGCTGACGTTCGCCAGCCAATCCTTCTTCTCGCGGAACCAGATGCCCTGGCCGTTCCAATAACATTGGCCGCCAACGAGCTCACCGATGGCGCCATCATTGATCCGCTTCATCGTCTCGAGGTAACTCGGCTGATGACGGCGCTGCGTTCCGGCGACAACGGCGAGCCGTTTCTCTTTCGCCTTTTTTGCCGTCGCAATCACCGCCCGGCAGCCCACCGGATCGACCGCCACCGGCTTTTCCATAAAGACATGTTTGCCCGCCGCGATCGCAGCCTCGAAATGCATGGGGCGGAAACCGGGCGGCGTGGCCAAAATCACCAGATCGATATCAGCTGCGAGGACCTTCTGAAACGAATCGAAGCCCCAAAATCCCTGCACATTGGGAAGGTTTAGTTTCGTCTTCGCCCCCATGACCTGACGTTCGAACAAGTCGGCGATCGCGACGATTTCGACGCCCGGAGATGAATCAAGGCAATTCTGGGCGGCACCGGTGCCACGCCCGCCGCAACCGACCAGACCGACGCGAATCCGATCAGAGCCGGCGGTGGCAGCCATCACGCGGTTGGAAGCGAGACCGGTCAGCATGGCGGCACCGGCGCCAGCCGCGGAGAATTTCACAAAATCACGACGCGAGAAGTCTGGAGCGAGGGGTGTTTTCATACAATGGAGTTAACGTAGAGGAGACTGCCGCCGGCTTGGCACCTCCAGTTGGAGTGGCAAACGACTTTGCCGGATTTTACTTCATGACATGCATACCCTACCCTGCCTGCGCCCACACGCCAATAAAAAAGCCCCGCAACCGAACTGGCTGCGGGGCGCTTTGAGTTGGTGATTGCCGAACGTTTAGAAGTTAAATCCGACCCCGACGGTCCACGTAAACTGTCCGTCGTCGAAGGTATCATCTACACCCCGGGCTTTCTGAAAGAACCAGCCGTATTCAACCAAGGCATACACAAACGTGCGGGGCTGTACATAGTGCTTGAGACCGGCTTCCAACCCGGCGGCAAAGGTGTCACGGACATTATCTCCATACACGCCGCCCGCATTCACTCCGATAAAGGGCCGCAGTGGCCCGCGAGCAGTCAGATGCTGGTCGAACGCTATCCGCGTAGAACCATTGAAGCGCGTGCCTCCGATACTTGGATTGGAATAGTTGATGGATTGACGGATCGACCACAGTGATGTTGGCGTCGTATACCAGCCGTAGGAGAAGTTCACTCCGCCAAAGGAATCATTCAACTCCTGATTGGTTGCTCCGGATCCGCCCAAGGTGATCTCGCGCTCCCCGATCTGGCGCGTGGGATCGACCACAGCGGTTTGCGCCGTCGCCAAGATCGGCAACGCAGCGAGAATGACAGTCGCAGTTAAGGTGATTATTTTCATAGGTGATGTTTGGTTCAGGTTTACCTGTCGCCAACACCCTTCCAGCCCCCCGCGAGCGAAGCAACTAACGCCAAACAATTTAACTCCCGTCTGATGTATCCGAAATTTCCTTACCCTAACCTCCCGGGCGGGGAGGGCGAAAATGGAGCACTGCTGAGTACACGCGGCGAAGGCGGGCCTATTTCCGATGTACATACCGAAAAGCGGAAAAAGCTCCCTCGTTTCGTCACAGATTCGCGACCAGACCGGGATCCCGCGGCACGGTAAAATTCCGCCTCGGCTCCCCGCTATACAGATAGCTCCGGCCCCCGACTCAATAGCGGCGGGTTCCGACCATCGTCTTTGCGCGCTCCGCTATATATTGTGGCGAAGCGTGCTGGGTTCTTCTTCCGTCAAAGCAATGACGTCCGGACACGCTGAACCGGAAAATTTCCCGGGCCAAATCGGGTCAACAACCCAGCGGCTCCTCTTAAAGCGAGGTTATGCTACGCCGTTCCGGAGGCGCCACAATCTGTTCCAGCTCACGATCGATGTCCGTTTCGAGCGCCCGATCGGGATCGAGCGCCTGATTGCTCGCCGGCAACTCATCGGCGGCAAGGGGATCACGGACATCACCCTTCAGCTGGCGCTCCGCTTCCAGCCAGTGATCAATATCCATTCCTTCCGTTCTCCCACGGTCGATCCAAATGGCATGAGCCAACGCCCCGATCTGCTCTGGCGTTGGAGTTGATCTTGACGGCGATGGGGCCTTCGCGCCGCTGCGAGAGGTCTTTTTGGATTTCATCCCGTTTATCGTATCACGCTGGCCACTATCTGCCATGGGGCGATGTCCTGCCTGGAGCATCGGCCAAATCTGCGCGACAGCCTAATCGGGGATGGGGTTGTTCGCCTCGCCGAAATCATCCGCCATGTCCTACCTCTCGACCGCGCGTCCCGCGCCTTCACCGGTCCGCCCCGCCCCGACGCGGCGCGGTTTCATTCCAGTAAATCACCACGTTTTTTGTCGACCGACCCGCCGCAATAATTTCAGGCCGGCCATCTCCATCCAGATCAGCCAGCTTCAGGTCCTCACACGCCATCTGGTTGTCATCGACAACCGCGTGCATCCGCCACGTCTCACCGGTGGCATCGACAGGCGCATAAAGGCGAATCCCAAACGTCGAACCGGCAGGGCCCCCGCGCCAACCCGCGACGATCTGGTCGCCGCCGGTTCCGAGAACATCCCCCGTCGCGAGCCCGTGACCCTGGATGAGAGTATCGTCTAAAACGGTCCGACGTGCGGTCCAGTCGGCCCCGCTGGAAAACGGCGTCACGGGCGCCCGGTAGACGACGAGTTCATTGCCATGCATCGGCTCAATTGTCACCGCAAAACGCGAGCCTCCGGCCAGCGCACCCGCCCTCACTTCGCCCGCATTGATCGCGGTCACCCGGGTCGGGACCGCGCGGTTCATCGGCGCATCCACGGCGTACAATCCTTCCTTGGCGGCCACCAGCAGCGTTTCCGCCGCCTGGGGAGTTCCTCCGGGCAGCACTTCGAAATTATGGGCCAAGTGAAGTGGTGGGAGCGATGACATCAGAGGCTCCGGCGTGCTGGCCGGGCCCCACGGCCATTCGTATCCGAGAAACTGTACGCCCTCCCCGGCCCCGTTGCGATTGCCGCGGCCATGGAGGGGAAGCACGGCGAGATGAAAGCGACGATCCCCGGACCGAAACCACATCATCCGATGCGTCGTAGGCACATGCGGCAGGCGCCGCGCAGTCCAGCGCTGAGTGGGGTCCGCCGGCGGATCGAGCAAAAAGACCGCCCCACTGTTGACCGTGTCGCCAGGATTCCATTCCGCTCCGACGGCGACTTCCGCGCGTCCATCCCCGTCCAGATCGCGGGCCGCAATGGCGACGTTATCCCGCGCGGTGAGATTTTCCGCCATGACGAATTTCTGCCACGTGGGGTTGCGGTACCAGACGATCTGTTTCGCATCCGCCAACAAGATATCAGGCTTAGCGTCGCCATCCACATCGGCCACCGCCAAACCATAGCCAATCTGAATTGCCGCATCAATGGTTTGCGGCCGCAGGCGCAGCTCCGGCAATTCGGCGGCGGCGGTCACCGAGGCCGGGGCAAAAACGGCGAGAGTAAGGATAAAAAAA
>JBBQEG010000421.1:0-4754 GCA_038320495.1 Opitutales bacterium
TCAATCTCTTGTTTCACGCCCCAGATGTGAGCCGTGGTTTCAGCCGGGAGCTCGAGTCGATTGATGAGCTGAGCCGATTGGCGATAATTATAATCGTTCGCGCGCTCGAATTCCGTCCCTCGTGCCGGTCCGAGCATCGCCTTGATTTGTTCGTTCATTTTCATCTGCGCTTCGCTGCGCCGCTGCTGCTCTTCGGGGCCGATCGGGCCCATCATCACTCCGAACTGCGAATCGAAGTCCGATTGGATTCGGTAGATGGAGCGAAATTCCTCCTCGTTGGGATTAAACGCACTGAGTTGACTGCGCACCCGTTGAGCCGTGTCACTATTGCGAAGCAGATACTGTTCGAGTTCCTGCGGGTTCAAGACGCTCGCCAAGGCGTCACGCTGTTGCTGTTCGAGCGCCGTGAGTCGGCGGATCTGTTCGGGTCCCACCATTCCCCCGCCGCCAAAAACATCCATGCGTCGATCGTCGAACTCGGCGAGGATCCGGCGAACGTCATCCGTCTTTTCCGGCGGTACGCTATCAAACCGGCGTCGTTGATAGAGTGCGTTGATATCCGAGTCGACGTCGTCGCGCCCCAATAACTCGCGCAGCATGGTCTGTTGTTCTTTATAGAGCTGGCGTTGCGCCGTCATCCGCTGCGGGTCGGGGATGCTGTTCATCCAAAACGGGCGCGACTCTCCCTGCGGATCAAGGGCGCGAAAGCGGGCCGTAAAGTCGTCGCGCAGGCGTCCCGTGATGATCGCACGGACGATGTGCGGCGGAAAGCCGTTGTCCCGCAACTCGCGCACCAGCGCCGGGAGATCACCTGTGTTAAGTCGGTCCCAGCCGGTGTTATCACTTGCGGCTGCCGGCGCGGCTCGATCGTTGGTTCCGGGGTGGGCGGCGGTGGGAGCGTTTATAGGTTCCGTGCGGCCAGCAAAGAGTAGAACCGCGAGCGCGATGTTGAGCGCAAGCGAGGTCGCGATCAAAAGTCTAATGAGGGTTTTCATGGTCGCTTAGTTTCTTGGAGGCGTACTCCCGGCTGCAGGCGGTGCGGGTCGCGTCGATTGATAAATCATGCTCCCCTCGGGCGTGATGGAAATGGCCCCGCCTTGTGCGATGTGCGTGAGCCAGCGTGCGTTTTCAACGTAGGTCGGCCCCGCCACCGGCCCTAGTGTACTTAGAATTGCAGTACGCGTGCTCTGGGCCAGGGCTTGCAGCGCGTTGCGCTTGGCGTCGGCATCCAGGTTGCGGTCGTTCACGATCGCACTGGAGGCCGCGGCCGCGGGAGCCCGCTGATCGTACGCGCGAACGATGGCGTCGTACGAGACCCCCGCACCGCTGGCCGCCCGGTGCAGTTGTTGAAACTCCGGGTTGGTGGCGCGCTCGTACTGCGCAAAACGCTCGTCGCCGAGCGTTGTCTTGATTTGCGCGTTAATGGTTTTTGTCGCTTCGTTGCGTTCGCGCATACTTTCCATGCCTCGCACGCCCGCGATGGGATTGAGTACGCTCGTGTAGGGCTGCTGGATCTCAAAGATAGTCCGGAACTCGGCCTCCGATGCATTCATGATGGCGAGCGGGGTCCGGAGCCGGCTGGTCAGCGGAGAGGTCCGCATTTCGTAGTCCGCCAGCTCGGTCGGCGTCAGTAGAGCCGCGAGGTCCGCGCGTTTCTCGCGCTCCAGCAAACTCAGTTTTTCGCGATCTTCCGGAAGCGCGATCCCCTGCATGGCGGCGCGGATCTGCCCGGACATTTCCGCGTAATCGTCGTTGATGCGCTGAACGAGGTCGATCTTCGCGGGGTTTATTTCCCCATATTGGCGGCGTTGCGCGGCCGTCGGATCCGCGCTGCCCGAGTAAAATGCATCCTGTCCCAACAGGCTTCGCAGCAGTTGGGTGCGTTCCCGAACGATTTTGCCGATCGCTTCGAACCGTTGCGTGCTGCCCGAATATAGACTGGGATCCGGCTTCCAGTACGGGGTCTCATGCATCTCGCGCGTGAGTTCCTTGATCTGCGGCGCAAAGCGGGCCGCGATCTCCGCATCGATGATCGAGCGAACGATCGAGGCGGGAAAGCCGGCGGCGCGCAGTTGGGCCACCAAGCGCGTCAGGTCGGGCGAATGCAGCGATTGCCAGAGTGAAGGCGCTTCCTTCGAGACGGATCGGGTCGAGGCGAGACGATCGTCCGGGCGTGACGCCACGCTGCGGTCGGCCTGATTGGTGCTGGCGGAGCGAAAATCAAAGAAGCCGCGAACAGCCGGCGGCGCGAGCGTGGTTTTGGCGGCGAACAGACCAAGGAAAGCGGCATTGGCCACCACGGAGGTCGCCAGGACGAGAACAGACGGGTTCATGCGAGGAAGGGGTGGGAGAGGTAATCCGGACTAACGGCGGCACGGTGGTGGATTTTAGGACCAATGTAAATCCAGCAAACGAGCGGTTTCCCGGTAGGGAATGTGAACGACTCCAAGGAACCTGTAATCGCTGTATTACACGCCTGAACGAGGTGTTTATTAGAGTGGGAGGACGTGCCGGCTGATTTTTGTTCGCTCGGCGGGAGGTATGTCGGGAAGCTGCGGTTTTGCCGATCGAAACCATGACCGCCGCTTTTCATCCTCAGCGTACCCGCGCCCTTCTGATGCTGGTGCTCGCGACCGCCTTCTGGGGGTTGAGCTTTCCCGTTATCAAAACGGTTCTGCTCCTGCACGACCAGCTTCTGGGCGAATCCGCGACGTGGTTCTCCACGTTCTATACCATAGCGCCGCGCTTCCTGTTGGCGACGGGTATCATCGCGATCTGGATCGGCCGGGGCTTCTGGCGCGTCACCGCCGGTGAGCGCAAACAAGGCGTAATCATGGGACTGTTCGCGGCGGCGGGCATGCTCTTCCAGAACGACGGCCTTCAATATACCGAAGCAAGCACATCGGCGTTTCTCACCCAGTTATATGCAATTCTCATTCCCGTCTGGCTCGCCTTGCGCGCCCGCCGCAATCCCGGCACGCGGGTCTGGCTGTGTTCCGCCCTCGTCCTGACTGGCGTCGCCATCCTCGGTCGTTTCAACTGGCGCGAACTGCACCTCGGCCGCGGGGAATGGGAAACGCTTCTGGCTTCGGTGTTCTTCATGGGACAAATCCTGTGGCTTGAGAAAAAGGAGTTCGCCGCGAACCGTCCACTGCAGCTGACACTCGTGATGTTTGCCGTGCAGGCACTGATCTTCTGGCTCGGAGCGCTGGCCACCGCTCCCAACGTCACGGCGTTGATCGCGCCGTGGTCGTCCGGTCCCTGGTTGGGCCTGACGTTGGTGCTCACCGTGGTATGCACGGTCGGGGCGTATTATCTAATGAATACATGGCAGCCGAAGATCACCGCGATCGAGGCCGGGCTGATTTACTGCGTGGAACCTATCTTCGGCACCGTGATGGCGTGGTACCTGCCGGCGCTGTTGTCCGTCTGGGCCGCGATCAACTATGCCAACGAGAACGCCACGTGGACATTGTTTATTGGCGGCGGCTTGATCACGGTCGCCAACATCTTGATCCAGTTCAAGCCGCCCGAAAAAACGTTATGATTGAAAGGTGAGACAGACATTCCTGTCTGTTTGTATGATGGCAGCTGATTGGAAGGACCGATCGTTCCGTCTATACATCGAACAATTCTGAACAGACAGGAATGTCTGTATCACTTTAAGGCCGCGACCGCCTTTACGCCGGCGGCGGAGTCAACGCACGGCGCGCACGCACGGACGTGATCGCCCGCGCCGTCACGGCGGTGAGTACGATCACACCGCCGACCAGCGCGAGGAAGGTGGGTTTTTCGCCCATGGCGATGAGGACCCACACCGGATTGAGAATCGGTTCGATGACCGGGATCAGTACCGCCTCGAGCGCCGTGACGTGTTTGATTGCGCGCGCATAGAGCCAATACGAGACGCCGAGCTGCACGGTCCCGAGCAATATCAACGCGGTCCATCCGCTGGCATCCAGCGCGGGGGCTTCGAGTATCCACGGCAGCCCGACAAAGAACGCGATCAGGTTGCCCATGATGATCGACTCGATGGCAGATCCGTCCTTCTGTTTCCGCAACGCAATGGTCATCGCCGCGAAGAAAATTCCGCTCATCACCGCCAGCGAGTTGCCCAGGATATTGGCGAGTTCGAGACCGCCCGCGAAGAAGAGCGTCATCCCGCTCAGCACCACGCCGATCGTGATCCAGTCGGCGCGCGTGGCACGTTCGCCCAACACCCACGCCCCGAACAGGGCCACCCAAACCGGGGCGGTGTACTGGAGCAAAATCGCGTTCGCTGCGGTGGTCAACTTGGTCGCCGCGCAAAAAGTAATCGTGCACGCCGCGTACGCGAAGGCGGCAAACACTTGGTCCCGTGAGAAGTGAAATCGCAGCCCGCGATTGGTCGCGATCAGGAACAGCGCTGCGATCAGACCGCGCCCGCCCGCCACCGCCAGCGGCGACCAAGGCACCGCTTTGATGAGCAAGCCCCCCAAGCTCCAACAAAACGAAGCGCCAACAAGTAGGAAGACGGCGCGGGTATGGGCGGGGTTCACGGGAAGCCCGCTGAATTGCGGGATCATCGCCGGCGCGGCAACGCCAAAGGTGAAGCGGCGATTCGAGCTGCCGATAGCGTGGATTGCCGCAATCGGCAAAGCCTCCATCGCAATGGCTGGCAAGGGAGTTCGTTGCCGTTATCGCCCATGCGACGCGCGCTACCGCGTGCCGACAACCACGCGAACCGGCGGCGGCAACGGCCGCGGGTTGCGCAA
>JBBQEG010000422.1:0-4738 GCA_038320495.1 Opitutales bacterium
TCGAAATGCAGCAGGAGCGGTCGTTGCGCCCCTTCCGGGAACCGGATCCGGTCGATCTTTTCGCGGACCTCCTGCGCCACGAGATCCATGTCGGTCTTCCACTGAAACTCGAGTGTCACATCCGACTGCCCTGCTTTCGAAACGGAGCTAATGGAAACGAGCTTGGGAATGATGCCCAACTGTTGCTCCAGCGGGCGCGAGATGATGTTCTCGATCTCTTCCGGGGCCGTCCCGGGATAGGTGGTTCGCACCGTGAGCGCCGGATAGCTCATGTCGGGCATGAGCGTCAGCGCGAGGCGCTGGTACGAGACGAACCCAAAGACGCCGACGGCGATCGTCACCATCAAAATGGCCACGGGTCGCTGCACGACCAAGGCGTAGTGGGAATCGCTGATGCGAAAATTTTTCGGACGAGAGCTCAAGACGAGGAAGGAAAAGCCGTGATCGCCCGCCGGTTTACCGGAAGGCGGAGTCGGAGAGGAATGGGCGGGCGGCTGCGCAACGACGGAAGTCGGAAACCGGCCGGAGCGACCCTGCTCTGTGCATGGCGTTTAGCGCCACCTGAAGTGGCCGGAGGAGCAGAAGACGGGACGACCGGCAGGGCACGGAGCGAGCAGCAGGGCCATCATACGCCGGGCTTGGCCGCCGTCTTGTGCGGAGCGGTGGTGGCCTGAGCTGGCCGCTCGGGGTTGGCGCTCGTAGGCGTGGTCGTGGCATCAGGCAGGACAATCGGGCCGGTGGTGTTCACGGCCCGGACCAAGGCGCCGTCCTTCAGGCCACCCTGCCCGAGGACGATCACGGATGCGCCGACTTCGAAGCCGCCAAGCGCTTCGACATAGTTCGGGTCATCGTAACCGACGGTGAGCTTTTTCTTCACCGCCCGGTTGTCGACGACCAAGTACACGTAACGCTCGCCGCCCTCGTAGACCACGGCCCGCTTGGGGATCAGAATCGCGTCCTTGCGGGTATCAGTGATCACGCGCACGCCCACGAAAAGCCCTGGAGGAAGTTCACCGGGGGTTTCGCCTCGGACCCCGACTGTCACCTTGAACGTGCCGCTCTTGGGATCGATCACGGGGCTGATGCGTTTCACGAAGCCTTCGAAGGTGCGGTTAGGCAGGAACTCCGACGTGATGATCGCGGGTTGATCCGCCGCCACCGCGGGCAAATAACGTCCGGGCACAAAGACGCGGGCGACGAGCTCATCGAGTTTGACCAACGAGAAAAGCTTGGTGCCGTTGGCGACGCGGGCTCCCACCTGGACCTCGCGGGTCGAAAGTACGCCGGCGAACGGGGCGCGCACCGTGGCGTACGACAGGCGGATCTTCGCCCGCTCAAGGCGCAGTCGGGCCTGTTCGACCTGATACTTCTGGTTTTCGTAATCCTGTTTGTTGATCAGATTGCGGGTAAACAGATCTTCGGATCGGCCAAAATTCCGCTCGAGATGGGTGAAGTTCGCGGTGCTTTCCTCCACCTCGAGGCGCAACTCGCGGTCTTCGATCTGAAGGAGAGGATCGCCTGCTTTTACGATCTGACCTTCTTCTACCAGCAGCATCTCCACCTGCCCGGTGGTTTGGGGGTAGATGTCGACCATCGCTTCGGTTTCCACCGTGGAATTGAAACTTAAGAATGCGGAGATGGGCCCGCGCGTGACCAATGCGGTCTCCACCGGGACCATCTCGCCAGCGGATTGCCGGGATCGATCCCGTTCCGATTCCGCGGCGCGGCGAACGCTTCCCGGGCTCTGGGCGGAAGGCGCGGATTTACCCTGACTTGGCGTGGCGGCCGCCGTCGAAGAGGCGGCGGCGGGTGCTGCGGGCGAATTCGCGGTGCTCGTACCCCGGTTGCAACCAGAGAACAATAACGCCGACGTCAGAAGACACGCGGCCGTGGCGCGAGCGATCGCAAGAGGAGAGGACGAGAGGAATAACACGGAATGAACGGGGACAAAAAGGAACGCGGCTGAGCGGCGGGAGGCGGTTTTCTTGAAACGCAGCGAGCAGGTCAAAGGTTTCGAAGCGGGAGAGTGACGTTTAGCGGACCGCGGGCAGGAAGGCTCGGGTCTATTGCGAGTCAGAGCAGGTGCAGTGGAATCGGTACGACTTCAGCAGCGGGTCGGATGCGAGGTTTCGCCGGTCGAGGGTTATGACTGCGCCGTCCTCGACCTGAAAACGAGATTGTTTCTACCTCGAATCGAGGGTTGATGCCGTTGCTCGCAGGTGAGGAGAACGCGCGCGAATTGGTGCCGGTGACGCGCTCCCCCGCGAACGAGTTCGGGTTGGCGGAAGGCGGCAGGGAAAAGGGTTTAGAGCGATCTAGGGCGATCATAGGCATCCAGTTGTCAGCGAGACGAACAGAACGGTCCGGCGTTACGCATGATTCCGCCAAATTTTGGAAAGTTAAGTAACCAGCTGGTGCAGGGCATCGCGAGACGGCAAGGACCCTTCTTCCCGTCGGGTCGCAAAACAAGGCGCGCTCCGCTGCGTTTCTCCCCGGGAAAGTGTCACGTAATAAGTGACATCACGATGGGAGTTTGGCGGATTTCCGGGGGGGGCAGACAGGGCGTGGTTGAGGCGTCGCGCTCGCGGTCGGGAGCGCGACGGCGACAACGCGAGGTGCTTGTCCTAAATTCAGCAGTTTATTTAACCACAGATTACACCGATGAGCACAGATACAGAGAATTACTAATGAAGCGGCTGCGAGCCGCAAGTCACCCGCAAGGTGAAGGGACTGTAGTTTATAATGCCTTGGCAATCTGTGCTTATCTGGAATCTGAGGCTTCAACAGCATTTTCTACTTATGGATCGAGGTCGTAGACTTCGACCAAGGCGCGACCCGTGCCGCCGGCCACGCCGCTGGCGACCGCCGTGTAAGCCCCCGGAGGCAGGCGAACCAGGATCGCGGCGTCCTTGCTGCCGCTTGGCAGTGCGAAAGCCCCCGCGGCACTAAAGGCGGCTTGCAGCGCGGCGCCCTGGCCTCCCTCCGCCCAATCATTGTTCGAGGCGATCACTTCCGAAGAGATCTGAGCGTAAATCGTCAGCTGCGGGTCGGCAATGGTGCCGGGCACGCCGAAGGGCGCGGAAGCGAGCGTCGGTCCCACGGCACGAATCAAAACTTGCTTGGGTGCGGAGCCGTCGATGAAGAATCCGGGGGTCAAGCCATCGGACGTGACGGTTCCAAGCGTCGAAACGTTGATCATGCGCACGGGAGAGTCGGCGGCATCGGCATCATAGATTTCCGCGAGCGCCACGCCGGGACCACTGCTCCCGGAGGGCGTGATTCCGACGGTGTAACCTCCGACGCCCGACACCGGGAGGGACGCCACGGCCGCGGCGTCTTTCGAACCAAGAGGAGGAAGCGCGAAGGCGCCAACCGATACGCTCGTCGCGACCAGCGTACTCACATCGGCGGCCGGTTGGCTTTGCCAATCGTCGTTGGACAGGACCACGTTGGACTGGCTAAGCGGAATCACGGCCATCTTCGGATCGGTCATCGCATCGTTGACCCCGAATACGCCCAAGGTCGGTCCCACCGCGCGAATGACGAGGCGCTTTGTCCCCGTTCCGCGCATGACGAAGCCCGGGGTAAGCGGTTCTTCGGCGCTCGCCCGGCCACGGGTGGAGACGTTGACGAGTCGGCTCGTGCCGGGGAGGTTTACGGTCACGATCGCCGGGGTTGACGTGACGCTGGTGCCGTTCCGCGTCACGGTGGCCGAGTAGAATCCCATGTCGGCTGCAGACGCGCTGACCACAAGGTAAGCGGAGCCCGTGGCGCCGGCGATGGGCACGCCGTTCTTATTCCACTGATACGACGTGACGCCGGTCCCGCCCGCGGTGACGTTCAAGAGCACGGGGGCGCCGGGCTGTACGTGTTGGGATTGGGGCGGAGTGAGGATGGAGAAGCCTGAACTCACGGACACGACCAGGCTGGCATCCGCGAAGTTGTTGTTGGTGTCGCGGGCGCGGATCAGGAGGACGGAGGTGCCGTTGGCGAGGGGCGTGAGGGTGAGCGTGCTGCCGGCGACGGCGACCCCGACCACGGTCGGATCGGAGCTTTGCGCCAGGAACGTGAGGACGGAGCGCGTGGCCGGTGGATAGACGGGGATGGCGAGTACGTTGCTCACCGTAATCAGATTGCGGACTTCGACGGTGGTCTGGCCGGCGGCGATATCGCGCAGCGGGACATCAGCCAAGGAGCCAATCGAAAACCGGGGGTATGCGGCAATGGCATCTGCGATTAACATGCCGCTGCCGAGCACGCGGCCGAACACGGTGAAGCCACCGTTTTGGTTATCGAGGTTGGCGGAATTGTCGGCGAGGTTGACGAACCATTCGCTCGTGGCGCTGTTGGGATCGGTGCCGAGCTTGGCCATTGCGAGCGTACCACGGAGATTGGAGCGGCGGAACTCATTGTTCACTGCGGCGAACGTTGGAATGTGTTCGAACGGAAGGCGGGAGAAATAGCCCCCGGTTTGGATCACGAAGCCAGGTACGGAGCGGTGAACGATCGTGTTGGTGTAACGCCCGGAATTCACGTACGCCAAAAAGTTGACCTTGGTGAGCGGCGTGTCGTCGAACAGCTCGATGTTCAACGAGCCGGCCACGGTCTCGATTTGCACCACCTGGCCGGTGACATCAGGAAGCCTAAAGTGCTCCCGGAGATCGATCGCTACTGCCCCCTGATTGAGCTGCAGCGAGCGGGCCACGAACGGTTGCGTCAATGTGGGCAGGGTCTGCGC